>DOUU01000239.1:0-145 GCA_003520425.1 Deltaproteobacteria bacterium | reverse complement strand
ATCGACCGCGAGCACCGTCGTCTTTTTGCCGGATGCCACAACCGCATGATGGCCGTGGTGGACGCGGACTCCGGCAAGGTGATTGCCACGCCCGCGATCGGCGCGGGCGTCGACGCCAACGCGTTTGATCCCGGAACGCAGCTTG
>DOUU01000090.1:3154-4028 GCA_003520425.1 Deltaproteobacteria bacterium | reverse complement strand
CACCACTCCGCCCAGAAATCCACGAGGACGGGAATCTTCGATTTCAAGACCTCGGACTCAAAGTTCTGGTCGGTTACATCCGCCACAGCCGCCATGCACGCTCTCCCTTCTTGCGGGCCGCGGCCCGCGTTCGACTTTGTCCGCGAGGTCGCCCCTACCCGTGCGCCCCGGGAATGTCCCCCGCCTCCCGCCCCTGCGCAAAAACATCGAGTCCTCCCGCGACCGCGGCCCCTCTCCGCCCGGACTCCCGTGCGATTCGCGCGGCGCGCGAGGGACCCTGCTACGCAGGAGGTGCGAGGACCCCGACGGGCCCCCGCCCGACCCCGCGGATCGCGGCGGCGAGGGGGGCTTGGAGATGAGCCGAGGCCGCGTCACGCGCTTTGAGCCTTGGGCTTCGGCGGCCACGAGTAGTCTCGAAGGCTCTTGGGCAAGGTGCTCGGGAAGCCGGGCGATCGCGCGCATCCCGCGCCCGACGAGCCAGGGGTCGTGATTGCACACGAGACGCTGCGCCACGGCAAGGAGGGCGAAGAGGGTTGGCGCAGACTCCACAACACCGGCCCATCATAGCAGCGGGAGCGATCGCGTTGACGCTCCAAAGCGCCCTGTGTAGACTGCCTCGACGTTCGATCCCCGCGTTTTTCCAGCACTTTCTGATCCGGCGGCGAGGAGGTGGCATGGCCGAGCAAGCTGCGAGCGCCGAGCGCGTCCGGGCCATGCTCTGCGAGAGTGCGCGGGTGAAGCAGGAGCTCGCCGCGCAGGCGTCGAGCACGATCGCGCGGGCGGCTTCACTCCTCATCGAGGCCTTCGGGAGCGGCGGAAAGGCCCTCCTCTTTGGCAACGGCGGGTCGGCATCGGATGCGCAGCACCTCGCCGC
>DOUU01000090.1:176-3087 GCA_003520425.1 Deltaproteobacteria bacterium | reverse complement strand
TCTCCACGTCGGGCAACTCGCCCAATGTGCTGTCCGGCGTCGCGGAGGCGCGCGCCCGCGGCCTGCGCACGATCGGGCTCTCGGGGCGCAAGGGCGGCAAGCTTGCCCCCGCCGTGGAGCTTGCGATCCTGGTCCCCTCCGACGACACCCAGCGCATTCAGGAATCCCACATCGCGATCGGCCACGTGCTGGCCGAGCTCGTGGAACAGGCGCTCTTTCCCGGGCGCCCGTGACGCGGCCCCCTGCGCCCATCGACCGCGCTCGCCTGCGCACGGTCCCGGCCCGGCGGCGACCGAGCAAGGTGCGCACGCTCGACGAAGCCGTCCCGCACGCCCGCGGCGCGAGCTTCGCGGATTTCCTCGACCACCTGCCGGCGCTGCTCGGCGCCGCAGATTTGCGGGCTGCCATCGACGCCGCCGTGCGGGCCCACGCCGCAAGGCGCACACTCCTCTGGGGCCTTGGAGCCCACGTGATCAAGGTCGGACTCGCGCCGATCGTGGTCGACCTGCTGGAACGCGGCTTTGTGAGCGGGCTCCTCATGAACGGCGCGGGCTGCGTGCACGATCTCGAGCTCGCGCTCATGGGGCGCACGAGCGAGGACGTCGCGGCGGCTCTCGATGACGGGTCGTTCGGCATGGCCAAGGAAACGGCGGAGCTCCTAAACGGCGCGATCGCGAAGGGCGCGAGCGAGGGCCTCGGCATGGGTGCAGCCGTAGGCCGGGAGATCCTGAACGGGCGCTATCCCCACAAGCGGCGCTCGATTCTGGCCACCGCAGCCCGGCTCCGCGTCCCGGTCACCGTGCATGTGGCGATCGGCACGGATATCCACCACATGCACCCGAGCGCGGACGGTGCGGCGCTCGGGGCCACGAGCTACCGCGACTTCGAGACCCTGGCGGGGCTCGTGGCGACACTCGAGGGCGGTGTCTTTTTCAACGTGGGGTCGGCGGTCATCTTGCCCGAGGTGTTCCTCAAGGCCCTGGCCCTCGCGCGCAACCTCGGCCACGGCGTGCGTCGGATCACGACGGTGAATCTCGACTTCATCCGCCAGTACCGCCCTGGGGTGAACGTCGTCGAACGGCCGACGCGCCTCGGGGGCCGCGGGATCTCTCTCATCGGCCACCACGAGATCCTGCTTCCCCTGCTCGCCGCAGGCATCGTCGAGGCCAGCGGGGCGCGGCGCAAAGCGCGCGCGGTGCGCGCATGAAGCGCCGCATTGCGCTGCGCGAGGGCGACATCACGCAAGAGCGCGTCGACGCGATCGTGAACGCGGCCAACAGCGCCCTTGTGCTCGGCGCGGGCGTCGCGGGGGCGATCCGACACCACGGGGGCCCCGCGATCCAGGAGGAGTGCGACCGCATCGGGCCGATCGGCGTCGGTGAAGCGGTGGTGACGGGCGCGGGAAGGCTCCCGGCTCGCTTCGTGATCCACGCGGCGAGCATGCCTCCCGGCGGCGCCGCGACCGAGGCCAGCGTGCGCAGCGCGTTTCGCCGCAGTCTCGAGCTCGCACGGGAGCGCGGCTTTCGGACCCTTGCCGTTCCTGCGATCGGAGCCGGCATCGCCGGTTTCCCGCTCCAGCGCTGCGCAGAGGTGTTGCTCGAGGAGGCGCGCGCCCACCTCGAAGGCGAGACGACACTCGAGGAGATTCGCTTCGTGCTCTTCGGGGAGCCGGCCTTCCGCATGTTCGAGATGGTGAACGACGCCGCCAAGGTGGCCGAGAGTGTGGCGCGGCTGCGGGGAGAGACTCCGTGATCGTGGCACTCCACCAGCTGACGGCGGCCTTCTATCTCGCGGCCGGCCTTCTGGCGGGCGTAGGCCTGGTGCTTGCGCGGCCGGCTCTCTCCCGCGCCTCGGTCGCCGTCCTCGTCGCGGGCGCGGCCCTCCACGGCGTCGCGTTCGTCGCCTTCCACCTCGCGAGCGAGCCTCCGCCGCTCACGGATCTCCCAGCCTCGGTGTCGCTCATGGCATGGCTGGGCGTGCTGTTTTACCTCTCGCTCCTCATGCGCTCGCGGCTCACTGCGCTCGTGGTCGGCGTTGCGCCCATGGCGTTTCTTGGCGCATTCTTCGCAGCCCTGCGCCTTCCTCACTCCGAGCATGCGCCCTTTGTCGGGGCGGCGTCGTCCTGGCCCCATGCGCACATTCTCCTGGCGAGCGGCGGTCTTGCCTCGCTTGCAGTCGCGTCGCTCGCGGGCATTGTGTTCTTGGCCGAAGACCACCGCCTCAAGGCGAAGCGGCCCATGCCCGGGCGGCTGCGCCTGCCCAGCTTGGAGGCCCTCGACCGCGTGAACGCCGTGGCCCTCGTGGTCGGCTTCCCCCTTCTTACCCTTGGCGTTCTCACGGGCATGATGTGGGTGGAGGGGACGAGCGGCCGTCTCTGGACGGGCGGCGCGCACGAGAGCTGGTCGCTCGTGGCCTGGGCGATTTACGGCGTGCTCGTCACCGCCCGCTTCCGCGCGCACCAGGGAGCGCGTCAAGCGGCGATCGCTGCGGTCGCCGGCTTCGCGTTCTTGCTGTTCGCGGTGATCGGCGTGGGTCTTCTCACGTGAGGGTCCTCGTGGTCGGCATGAACCACCGGACCGCTCCCCTCGAGGTCCGCGAGCGTTTCGCAGTTGCGGACCCGGCGCCTCAGCTTGCGAAGCTCGTGGCTTGCGAGGAGATCGACGAGGCGCTCCTGCTTTCCACCTGCAATCGCGTCGAGGTGGTCGCTCTCACGCGCCAGCTCGACACGGCTCGCCACCGCCTGCGCGCATTTTTCCACCGCGATCTCGCGGGCGAGACCCCTGTGCAAGGCGCCGCGGCGCTCGAGAGCCTGCTCTTCGAGTACGTGGATGGACCGGCCATGCGCCAGGTCTTCCGGGTGGCCGCCTCGCTCGACTCGATGGTTGTCGGCGAGCCGCAGATTCTCGGGCAG
>DOUU01000090.1:0-132 GCA_003520425.1 Deltaproteobacteria bacterium | reverse complement strand
CGGGTGGCGGTCGATCTCGCCAAACAGATCTTCGAGTCGTTCGACGACAAGACGGCGCTCCTCGTCGGAGCCGGGGAGATGATCGAGACCGCCCTCGAAGCCCTGCGCAGCGAGGGTCTGCGCTCGATCCAC
>DOUU01000190.1:4063-10553 GCA_003520425.1 Deltaproteobacteria bacterium | reverse complement strand
CGTCGACGATTCCGCCGCGGGCGGTGTTGACGATGATGGCATGCGGTTGCAGGAGGGCGAGGGCCTCCCGGCCGAGCAGCCCCTCGGTCTCCGGCGCGCGGGCGACGTGGACGCTCACAAAGTCCGCCGCGCGCAGCAGGTCCGGCAGCGCCATGAACTCGACCCCGGCGAGGGTGCGCGGAGTGCGCGACCAGCCGAGGACCCGCATCCCGAAGCCCTGGGCGCGCCGAGCGAGCGCGCGCCCGATCTCACCGAGCCCGACGATGCCCAGGGTCGCGCCGTGGACGTCACGACCGAGCATGAAGTCGAGCCCCCATGGCGCCGTCTGGCCCGCGGGCTCGCTCGGCACGGCGGGCGGGTCGCCCGACCACGCGCCCGACCGCACGAAGCGATCTCCTTCGGCCACGCGCCGCGCCGCTGCGAGAAGGAGCGCAAAAGCCAAATCGGCCGTGGTTTCTGCCAGAACCGAGGGCGTGTATCCGACGGGAATGCCGAGCGCGGTCGCCGCCTCGAGGTCAATGTGGTCCACACCCACCGAAATGCTGGAAACCACACGCAGGTGCGAGCCCGCGCCGAGGGCTGCCGCGTCGAGCGGATCCACAAGCAGGCACAAGACGCCATCGACCGAGTCCAGGACCCTGCGCCTCTCGCTGTGAGCCGCCCCCTCCGAGGGACCCACTGTTACGATTTCGACACGCCGGGCGAGCTTCGAGAGCGCGTCTTCGGGAAGCGGATGGAAGAGGAGGACCCGCGGTCGAGGCGGCATGCCTTCCTGCTAGCACCGCACCCGAGATGACGCCCCATGCGGGGCCGAAGGCCCAGGCCGGGTCGAGCGCTCCGGCGCCGCCCGAGGCGTCTCTTCCCTTGACCCGAGGGGCCTTCCCGAAATAAGGTGCGGCGGGAGATGGCCGCCCGGCGCGAGCAACTCGCCGTTCGCGCCTCCCACCGCCGCTGTGTGAAACGGACGTCCTGCTACGGGCGTCCTTTATTGGACTGATTCACCGACGAAGAGGGCTTCATGGCCGACGTACCGCAGCACCATGTCCGCGAGACCGCGACCCTGCGCTTTGCGCGCTTCATCACGCGGAACCGCCTCCTGATCGCCATCTGGCTCATCGCACAGACTCTGTTCTTCCTCTACCCGATCGTGAATGCGGCCCTGGCGGCCGCCGGCCACCGGCTGCCCGGCCCGATCGTGCGCGTGGATACCTCGGCCCGGGCGCTCTATCCCCGGCATCCCTTCATCAACGCCCAGGACAAGTTCGCGGGCGTGTTCGGCACATCGTCCCTCGTCGCCATCGCGGTCGTGGTGAAGGATGGAACGATCTTCACCCCGGAGACGCTGCAGAAGATCTCGCGCATCACCAAGGCGCTCGACGGCGAAGGCTACGACGCGAAGACCCAGGCCCGCGAAGAGCTGCGATCGCAGCTGGAGGAGCAGGGCACGCTCTCGAGCGAGGAGATCCTGAAAGAGCTCGACCATCGCTATCCGCCCTACCCCGTGAACCACGACCAGATCCAGTCGGTCGCCGCGCGCAGCACGCGCGTCGTCGAGATCGGCCCCGACGGGAGCATCAACTCCGACATCTTGATGAAAAAGGCGCCTCAGTCCCAGGACGAGGCAGACCACATCCGTGAGCTCGTGCGACAGAATCCGCCCTTCATCTTCGGGCGGCTGGTCTCGAAGGACGAGAAAGGGGCGCTGATCACCGCCGGCTTCGTGACCGACCGCCTGAACAGCCGCGAGATCTACCAGGCCGTCTTCAATCACGTGCAGGCCATCAAGGCGAGGGAGCAGACGAACAACGTTCAGATCTTCGTGTCCGGCGAGCCGATCCATGTGGGCTGGATCCTGAAGCACGCGAAGGAGATCGGGCTCTACACCATCGGCACCGTCATCACGGTGTTCGCGTTGCTGCTCGGATACTTCCGGCGGCTCCATGGCGTCCTCATCCCCATGATCGCCGCGATCGCGACCGTGATCTGGGGTCTTGGCTTTACCGGCTGGACCCACATCACGTTCGATCCCCTGGTGCTCGTGATCCCCATGATCATCACCGCCCGTGCGGTCTCCCACACCGTGCAGATGGCGGAACGCTTCTTCGAGGACTATGAGCTCCTGCTCCCGCGCTACGGCGACCCGCAGGAGGCGAAGGTCGAGGCGGCCACCGTCGCCATGGGGGAGGTCTTCGTCCCCGGTACCCTCGGGATCCTCGTCGACGTGGGCGGCCTCCTCGTCATCCTCGTGACGTCGATCCCGCAGATGCGCGACCTTGCCAAGTTCGGCGCGTTCTGGGTGGCCTCGATCCTGGCGACCGTGGAGATCCTGCACCCGGTCATGATCTGCTACCTGCCGGCGCCGAGAGAATCCGAGCACTTCCTCCCGAAGACGATGATCCGCGCCATGCGCATGGTCGGGACGGCGGTCACGCATCCGCGCTGGAAGTACGTGATCGGGGCTGCGACCGTGTTCCTGTTCGGGAGCTCGCTTTTCATCACCCTCAAGTACTCGAAGATCGGCGAGGCGTCCCCCGGCTCGACGCTGCTTTGGCCCAAGCACGAGTTCAACGTGGCGACCGCGGAGATCGCCCGCCGCTTCGGCGGCGTGGACTCGATGGTTGTGTACGTGAGCGGCGACCGACCGAACGCGGCGGCGGACTCGTCGCCCGTGCGTCGGATGGAGGAGTTCGAACGCTTCATGAAGGAGTACACCCCTCTTGGAGCGTCCGTGTCGCTTGTCCCCTTCCTGCGCGGCTCCTGGCAGCAGAACCACTACGGCGATCCCAAGTGGCACTTCATCCCCGAGCACCCGGGCACGCTGCGCGCCATGATCTTCCAGCTCCAAACCAACGGTCCGCCGGGCTTCTTGCGGCCCTACATGACCGACGACGGGCGCGACGCAAACATCTCCTTCTTCTATCCCAACCATAAGGGCGACACGATCCAGCGTGCCGTCGCGACAAGCGAAGACTTCATCGAGCACCATCCCGTGGGCGAGGTGATCGTCCGCCTCGACAAGGACAAGGCCCCCCATGACGCACCGCTCTGGACCCCGGCGAAGCTGACGGACATCTTCTACTACATGCTGGATCCGCTCCTTCCCTCGCGGCACCACACGCTCAACGTGCGGGTGCGTGGAGCGGACGAGGCGTACAAGCCCTTCGAGGTGAAGACCGCCAAGCTGGACGGGCTCCCGACCTGGATCGACGAGTTCAAGAAGGGTGCCCACGAGAGCTACGAGAACGCGAAGAACGCGGTCGCCGAGGGCCAGGTCTTCACGTGGCCTTCCGGGCTCGCCGACTGGGACAACGGGGACGTGTCGCAGTGGTGGGAGAGCGAGGAATATGGCGTCCGCGCACTCGCGGTGAACACCAATCAGCTGATCGTGCAGGACATGAAATCCGTGGACCACACGCCCGAGTACCAGCCGACGCAGTCCTGGACCCGCGGCGCCCAGTTCGTGATGGCAGGCGGTGTGATGGGGATCTTGGCCGCGATCAACGAAGAGGTGGAGCGCAGCCACGTCGCGAACATCTCCCTCATCTTCCTCGTGATCTTCATCCTGCACTCCATCACCTATCAATCGCCGGCGAGCGGCGGGATCATCTTCCTGCAGATCTCGACCGCCACCCTGGTCTCCCTCGCGTACATGGCGATTGCGGGCGTCGGGCTCAACATCAACACCTTGCCGGTGCAGTCGGTCGGCGTGGGCATTGGCGTCGACTACGCGATCTACATCGTGGACCGCATACGACAGGAGGTGGCGGAGACCTCGGACATCGACGAAGCGATCCGCCGTGCCGTCCGTACCACCGGGATGGCGGTGAGCTTCACCGCCACCACGGTCGTGGGCGGCATCTTCCTGTGGACCTTCTCGAACCTGCGGTTCCAGGCCGAAATGGCGTATCTGCTGGTCATCCTGATGATCGTGAACATGCTGGGCGCGATCACGATCGTGCCGACCTTCTACTCGATCCTGCGGCCCAAGGTGGCGACGGCTCTGCTCACCGAAGAGCAGCGGGAGGCCATGCGCTACCAGAAGGAGCTCGAGGCCAAGAAGGGGCTCGCCTAGCCGAGGCCGGGCTGGCCCGTCGAGACCGAATCCGCGCCGAGGAGCTCGAGCACACGGGAGGCCGTCTCCTCGACGGCCCTGCCCGTCGTGTCGACGATGCGCCAGCCGTGCGAGCGGAAGACCCTTCGCGCCCGCTCGATCTCCTGGGTGATCCCGTCGCGGTCGACGTAGGCGGAGTACGGCGGAGCACCCATGGTGCGAATGCGCGCCTGCCGCACCGTCAAAAGGGACGCAGGGTCAAGGAGGAGACCGAGGACCTTGCGCGGGTCCATCTCGCACAGCTCCCGGGGCGGCTCGATGGTGGGGATGAGCGGCACGTTCCCCGTCTTGTAACCGCGCTGCGCGAGATACATCGAGAGCGGCGTCTTCGAGGTCCGCGAGGGTCCGGTGAGCACAAGGTCCGCCTCGAACAGGGTGTGCATGTTCATGCCGTCGTCGTGGCGCACCGCAAACTCGACGGCTTCGATCCGACGGAAGTACTGGTCCGAGAACCCGTGCAAGAGCCCGGGCTTGAGCTTGGGCTCGACGTGCAGGTGCTGCGCCACGTTCGAAATGAGGGGGCCTAGGACGTCGACCACCGGGACGCCAAGCTCGGCGCTCAGGTTTCGGATCTTCTCCGCCACCCGTTTGTCCACCACGGTGAAGACCACGAGCGCGCCCGACCGCTGGGCAAGCTCGACCACACGGCGCACCTGCGACTCATGGCGCACGTCGCCGAACGTGCGCAGCCTCCAAGAGGTCTGAAACTGCGACATGGCGGCGCGCACTGCGCCGGTCGCCGTCTCGCCGGTCCCGTCGGAAACGACGAACACCTCGGCAAACTTGGCGTTGATGGCGGTGGACACACCTCGACTCTAGCGGCAGTCTCCCGGCCATGCCGTACGACCCGAAACGCATCGAGCCCAAGTGGCAGGCCTACTGGCGGGACCACAAGACCTTCCGCGCCGAGATCGACCCGGCCAAGCCCAAGTTCTACGTGCTCGACATGTTTCCCTACCCCTCCGGCGACGGGCTGCACGTGGGCCATCCCGAGGGGTACACCGCAACCGATATCGTGGCCCGCTACAAGCGCATGCGCGGCTTNNCTGGGACGCGTTCGGCCTGCCCGCGGAGCAGTACGCCATCAAGACCGGGACACACCCGCGAGACACGACGCGTCGCAACGTGGAGAACTTCCGTCGGCAGATCCAAAGCCTCGGCTTCAGCTACGACTGGTCGCGAGAGATCGATACGACCGACCCCGGCTACGTGAAGTGGACGCAGTGGATCTTCCAGCAGCTCTACAAGAGAGGCCTCGCCTACCAGGCCGAGGTGCCCGTGAACTGGTGCCCCGCCCTCGGGACGGTGCTCGCGAACGAAGAGGTGATCGACGGAAAGAGTGAAATCGGCGGCCATCCCGTCGAGCGGCGCCCCATGCGCCAGTGGATGCTCAAGATCACTGCCTACGCGGAACGGCTGCTCGAGGATCTCGAGGAGCTGGATTGGCCGGAGCCGATCAAGAAGCAGCAGCGCGACTGGATCGGAAAGAGCGAGGGGGCGCGGGTCCGCTTCGCGGTGGTCGGCGCGGAGGACCAGACGATCGAGGTCTTCACCACCCGTCCCGACACGCTCTTCGGTGCAAGCTACATGGTGCTCGCCCCCGAGCATCCCCTCGTCGAGAAGATCGTGACCCCCGCGCAGCGCGGGGCCGTCGACGCCTACGTCGCGGCTGCGAAGCGCAAGAGCGAGCGCACGCGCATGGCGGAGGCGAAGGAAAAGACGGGCGTCGATACGGGCGCCCGGGCGGTGAATCCCGCGACACAGCGTGAAATCCCGATCTGGGTCGCAGACTACGTTCTCGCGACCTACGGCACCGGTGCCATCATGGCCGTGCCGGGCCACGACGAGCGCGATTTCGAGTTCGCGGTGAGCCACGAACTGCCGGTGACGACGGTGGTGCGCTCGACCCGCGGCGCGTACGAGGAAGTGCGCGCGCCCTGGATCGCCGCGTACTCCGAGTATGGTGTGACGGTGAACTCCGGGGAGTTCTCCGGGCTCACTTCGGAGCAGGCGATCGATGCCATCGCCGCGGCGCTCGAGAAGAAGGGCCTCGGCCGCAAGCGCGTGCAGTACCGGTTGCGCGACTGGGGCATCTCGCGTCAGCGCNNCTGGCTCTTCAGCCGTCAACGCTATTGGGGCGAGCCGTTTCCCGTGCTCCACTTGGAGGACGGAACGACGAAACTCCTGCCCGAGAGCGAGCTCCCCCTGCTGCTCCCGGAACTCGACGACTTCCGTCCCGCCGCCGAAGGAGGGACGCCCCTCGAGCGCGCACGCGACTGGATCGTGACGCGCGACCCCGAGACCGGGGCGCCCGCCAGGCGCGATCCGAACGTCATGCCGCAGTGGGCCGGGAGCTGCTGGTACTACCTGCGCTTCCTC
>DOUU01000190.1:0-4058 GCA_003520425.1 Deltaproteobacteria bacterium | reverse complement strand
TTCTGGCACAAGGTCCTCTACGACCTTGGCTACGTCCACACCAAGGAGCCGTTCCACAAGCTCGTGAACCAGGGAATGATTCTTGGCTTCAGCTACCGCTACTACGACGACAACATGACCGATGACGAGGCGGCCCCCGCCCGCTGCTTTCCGGCATCGGCGGTGCGCGTCGCAGGAGAGCGGGCGGTCGCCATGCCGAGCGGGAGGGAAGTGAAGGAGCGCTGGGTCCCGCTCGAAAAGGTGCGCTGGAGCTCCGACAAACAGCCCCTGCACCCGACCCTTGACGACCTCGTGCTCGAGGAGGTGGTCGAGAAGATGTCGAAGAGCCGCGGCAACGTCATCAATCCCGACCAGGTGATCGACGAGCACGGCGCCGATGCCATGCGCCTTTACGAGATGTTCATCGGTCCGCTCGAGAAGGCCGCGCCCTGGAGCACGGAGGGGATTCAGGGCGTCTACCGCTTCCTGCAGCGGGTGTGGCGTCTGTTCATCGACGAAGACTCGCCCGGCGAGCCCCTGCGCAGCCTCGGCCCAGATCGCGGCTCGCGAGATCAGCAGCGCCTGCTCGCGCGAACCATCGCGGGCGTCACGAAGGACATCGACGAGCTCGGCTTCAACACCGCGATCTCAAAGCTCATGGTCTTTACCCGCGACATCGTGAAGGACGCGCCGCTTCCCCGAGAAGCGGGGGAGGCGTTCGTGCTCTTGCTCGCGCCCTTCGCGCCGCACCTGGCGGAGGAGATCTGGCAACGCCTCGGCCACACGAGGTCGCTCGCCGACAGCCCATGGCCCGCCGCCGACCCCGCATGCCTTGTGAGCGAAACGATGCGCCTGGCAGTTCAGGTGAACGGCAAGCGGCGCGATGAGATTGAGGTCCCCGTCGATGCGGACGAGAGCGCGATCCGGGCCGCCGCGCTCGCGGCACCCAACGTGAGAAAGCACTTGGAGGGGCGAACGCCCAAGAAGGTGATCGTCGTCCCCGGGAGGCTCGTGAACATCGTGGGCTAGGCGCAATGCCGGGTAGTTTGCGCGAATCCCTCGTCTGATCGCTGGGTTGGTTCGTGTGCTCCGGGCGGATGTCCGCCCGCGGAGTTGCGGGTCCGGTATCTTACGTCTATAAAGACGTAAGATATGAGCCGCTCGCTCCTCGAGCGCCGGCGCCGGATCCTCGCGCGGCTCCCGCCTCTCGAGGAGATCGTGCGCGGCAGCGTGGTGGTGCGCTCCCTGCGCTGTGGCAAGCCGAGCTGCCACTGCGCCGAGGGCGAGGGCCATCGCGCCACCTACCTGACCGTTACGCTCAAGGGCGGGCGGACCGAGCAGATCTCTTTGCCAGAGGCGCTGATTCCCGTCGCAACGCGCGGGGTCGCTCAGTACCACGCCTGGTGGGCGGTGATCGAGAAGCTGTCGGCGATCAACCGAGAGCTGATCCGGCAGCAACGTCTGCAGCAGTCCGCGGCGCCGCGGCGGCGCTCTGCACGCCATCCCCCCCGACCGCAGCGCCCCTGAGGTGGAGGGGGCTTCCATGGATCTGGGTCAGGCGCTCGTCGCGGTAGGCGGCGGAGAGCGGTCCGCAAGCTTCGAGATCTTTGCGCGCTCGCTGGATCCACACTGGGTCGAGGACGCGCTCGAGGCCACGGGCACGGCGACGGTGCGGCGGCGCAAGCTCCCGGCCGAGTGGGTGGTCTGGATCGTGATTGGGATGGGGTTGTTCCGCGATCGATCCATCCAGGAGGTGGTGCATCACCTCGATCTGGTGCTGCCGGCGAAGAGCGGGGGGACGCAGCGCGGGATCGCGACGAGCAGCGCTGTGGTGCAAGCCCGCGATCGGCTCGGGGCGGCGCCGCTGGCGTCGCTGTTCGAGCAGACCGCAACCTGCTGGGCCCAGGCCTCCGCCCACGCCCATCGCTGGCGCGGCCTCGCCGTCTACGGTGTCGATGGATCCGCTCTCCGCGTGGCCGACACCCCCGACAATGACCAGGCCTTCGGTCGCCCCGGGACCAGCCGCGGTGGTGCCGCCGGCTATCCGCAGCTGCGCCTGGTCGCGCTCATGGTGCTGCGCTCGCATCTACTCGCCGGCATGAGCCTTGGCCCATGGTCGGCGGGGGAGATCTCGCTGGCCGAGCCGCTGTGGGCCCGGCTCCCGGATCACTCCGTCACAATCCTGGATCGCGGCTTCCTCTCCTACGCCTTGCTGCATCGCCTCGCCACAAGCGGCTGCGAGCGCCACTGGCTGATCCGCGCTAAGTCGAACCTCACGTGGCGCACCCGCAGACGCCTGGGACACAACGACCAGCTCGTCGAGATCGCCCTCTCGCGGCACACGCGCCGCGCCCATCCCGAACTGGCCGAGACGCTCGAAGTCCGCGCCATCCGCTACCAGCGCCGCGGTTTCCGGCCCCAGACCCTGCTCACCTCCCTGCTCGATCCGGCCACCTATCCCGCCGCGGAGATTGCCGAGCTCTACCACGAGCGCTGGGAGCTCGAGCTCGGCTTCGACGAGATCAAGACCCATGCCCTCGAGCGCGAGGAGGCCCTTCGCAGCCGCGCCCCCGAGCGCGTCCTGCAGGAGGTCTGGGGGCTCGCGATCGCTTACAACCTGGTCCGCCTGCACATGCAGCACGTCGCTTACAGGATGAGCCTGCCTCCCTGTCGCATCAGCTTCCGCCATGCCCTACTTCTCTTGCGCGGCTTCTGGCTAACGGCCTGGGTCATCGCTCCAGGCAACCTGCCGCGCAGGCTCGAGGATCTTCACCAAGAAATCGCCCTCCTGGTGCTCCCTCCACGACGCCCGCGCCGCTACCCCCGCGCCGTCAAGATCAAGATGAGCAGCTACCCGAGGAGCCGGTGAGATCGTGCGCCAAGGCGCAAACTACCCGGCATTGCGCCTAGGTGTGAATTCTACGAGCCTTGTTCACTCAGGGCCCTCTGGAAAAATGGGGTTGCAACTCCAACCAAATTTCCAGAGGGAGCACCCGAGTGAGGCTTCATCCTAACGCGCGTAGCTGTCCGCACACCCGTGGGCTTTTCGTAAGGCGAGTCATGCGAGAGGGCTGGACGGTGCCCCGCGCGGCTGCGGCCGCAGGGTTCAGCCCGCGAACCGGCTACAAGTGGCTGTCCCGCTTTCGTTTTGAGGGCAGCTGTGGGCTCGAGGATCGGCGCTCGGTGGCGCATCGCGTTCCCCGTCGCACCCCTCCCGCGCGAATCCAACGCATCATGGAGCTTCGCCAGCGCCGGCTCACGGCGTGGCAGATCGCGCAGCGCTTGGGCATGCCTCCGGCGACGGTCTCTGCAGTCCTCCGGCGTCTGGGCCTGGGCAAGCTCTCGGCCCTGGAGGAAAAGCCTGCTGTCGTGCGTTACGAGCGGGCCCGGCCGGGCGAGCTGGTCCATGTCGACGTCAAGCTGCTGGGCAGAATCGGCCGCATCGGCCATCGCATCACCGGGGATCGTCGGAGCCGCGTCCGCGGGATTGGCTGGGAGTACGTGCATGTCGCGGTCGACGACGCAAGCCGACTGGCCTACGTGGAAGTGCTCGAGGATCAAAAGGGCCTGACGGCGGTGGGCTTTTTCGAACGTGCGCAGCGCTGGTTCGGGAAGCGAGGCATTGCGATCGAGCGCGTGATGACGGACAACGGCTCGGCCTACGTCTCGAAACGTTTCCGCCAGGCCTGCAAGCGCTGGAACATCCGTCATCTGCGCACCAAGCCCTATCGCCCAGAAACCAACGGCAAGGCCGAGCGCTTCATCCAGACGCTGACCCGAGGCTGGGCCTACCGCCGGCCCTATGGAACCTCGAATCAACGCACCAAAGCGCTGCCCAAGTGGCTTCGCTACTACAACGAGCAACGACCCCACCGAGCTCTCGGGATGATCTCGCCCTTGGCTCGGATCCGGAGCGCAGCATGAACAACGCTCTTAGAGCCCACACCTAGATCCTGCTAGTGCGGCGGCTTGCGGGGCGAGAAGAAGAGCCGCTCCGCGTTTACGTACAGGAACTTGTCGAGCACGCCCGGGCGTAGATCGAGCTCGCACGCCTCCTTGATGCAGCGTTCCGTCGGGAG
>DOUU01000201.1 GCA_003520425.1 Deltaproteobacteria bacterium | reverse complement strand
ATGGGCGAGCGCGAACTCCTGCACGATCATGCCGCCCATCGACGCCCCCACAAGGTGCACCCGCGCGAGCTCGAGCCCGTCGAGGAGGGCAAGCACATCGCCCGCAAAGCGCTTTGGAGTGCGCACCCCATCGTCTATCGGAATGCGCGTTCGGCCGCTCCCCCGGTTGTCGAACGCGATGACACAGTGATTCGCCGCGAGCGCGGAGGTCTGCCGGCCCCAGACTTCGATCGTGCTGGTGAGGCCGCCCACGAGAACCACAGGCTCGCCCTGGCCGCTCTTCTGCCAGTAGATCTCGATAGGCCCGGCGTTGTTCGCCTTGAGCACCGGCATGGCCTTCCCTCCTGGAGCGGCATTATAGGTGCCACGTGCCCGCCCGAGGCTCGGCACGCGACCTTCGCCGGACCGACAAGCCGTCGTGTCGGGCCCGTCGACAGGGCTGGTTCGGGTTTGCGCCTTCCGTGGGCGAGGGGCAGGCCCCGGGCGGGCGACGCCTCAGGGCCTCCTCGAAGGCGCCCGGCTCTGCGCGGGAGGGTTCCTCCGCCCGGGGGAGCCCCGCCACGGCGCGAGCGTGAGACCCGAGCCCCGGGTCCCGGCAGGGGCCGGGACCATCCGCCCGCTTACGCCTGAGAGGCGGGCGGGAAGAAGGGCAGGGAGCGCAGGATGCCCAGGCCCCCGGTAAGATGGGGTCCCCATCCAAGGAGGCCCCCGTGAAGCTCTACGACAGTGCGGTCGCTCCGAACCCCCGCCGCGTGCGCATCTTCCTTGCCGAAAAGGGATTCACGATGCCGCACGTCGTACAAGTCGACATCGCCAAGGGCGAAAACCGGGAGAAGGCATTTCTCGCGAAAAATCCCCTCGGCGGAGTTCCGGTGCTTGAGCTCGACGACGGTACGATCATCGCGGAGTCCGTCGCGATCTGCCGTTACATCGAAGAGGTGCAGCCCCACCCCGTGCTGTTCGGGACGACGCCCAAGGAGCGGGCGCTCACCGAGATGTGGCAGCGCCGGATGGAGCTCGAGCTCTTCCGTTACGTCACCGGCTGCTTTCAAAACACGCATGCGTTCTTCAAGGGCCGGATCCATCAGGTGCCTGAGTATGGTGAGGTCTGCCGCAGCATGGCACAGACGCGCCTCGAATGGCTGGACAGCGAGCTCGTGGAGCGGCCGTTCATCGCCGGCCCACACTTTACGATTGCGGACATCACGGCGTTGACCGCCATCGACTTTGGCCGGGTCTCGAACATCCGCATTCAGCCCAATCAGAAGGATCTCCAGCGCTGGTACGATTCCGTGTCAGCTCGCCCGAGTGCGAAGGCCTAGGCCGCGGACACCATGAAGCGACGGCGCCTCGGACGATCCGGCTTGATCGTCTCCGAAATTGGCCTTGGCACGATGACCTTCGGGAGCATGGCGGACGAGGCCACGAGCTTCGACATCATGGATCGTGCCTTCGAGGCTGGGGTGGATTTCCTCGACGTGGCCGAGGTCTATCCGGTTCCACCCGACCCCAAGTGGGCCGGCGTTTCGGAGGAGATCGTCGGTAAATGGCTCGCGAGCAAGCGGCGCGACGCGATCGTGGTGGCGACCAAGGTGGCGGGCCCGAGCGGCGGGTGGTTCCGGGCGCCCGTGCGGGCGGGACGGACCGGACTCGACCGGTTCTCGATCNNCGACTACATCGACCTCTACCAGACCCACTGGCCCGATCCGGAGCTGCCGATCGAAGAGACCCTCGAGGGTCTCGGGGCGGTCGTGCGCGCCGGCAAGGTGCGCGCCGTGGGCTGCAGCAATGAGAGCGCCTACGGTCTCATGAAGAGTCTGTGGAAAGCCGAGCTTCGAGCAAGCGTGCGCTACGAAACGATCCAGAACAACTTCAGTCTCCTGAACCGCCGCTTCGACGATGAGCTTGCCACCGTGTGCCGCAGGGAGGGAGTGAGCCTCTTGCCCTACAGCCCGGTTGCGGGAGGCGTGCTCTCGGGCAAATACCAAGGCGGCGCGTTTCCCCCGGGAGCCCGCTTCACGCGCTACCGAGATGGCGACGCGAGGACACGGGCGATGACGAGTCGCTTTGTGAATCCGCGCACGCTCGAGGCGACCGCGCGGTTTTCCGAGGTCGCACGGGATGCGGGCCTCCCGCTCGCTACGTTTGCGATTGCGTTCACGCTCTCGCGCGACTATGTGGGCTCGACTCTGATTGGAGCGACCCATCCCGACCAGCTCAAGGAAACGCTGGGCGCCGCGGATGTGAAGCTGTCCGAAGATGCGCTTGCAGCCTGCGAACGGATCGCGCGGGAGATCCTCTATCCGCTGGGCTAGCGCTCCGAACGCAGGCCCGCGAAGCCGGTGGATGGCCTGTGGCCGAAGCTCCTGCGTGGGGTTCGACCGGGCTCGCATCCCCTTGCACACGGAAACTCCCGCCTTGTACGCGTTGATGACATGAGCGGCAGGAACTGGATTTCCTACGACACAGTCGGAAGCGGTGCTGGCCAGTTCGCCTCATACCTGTCGGTGGCGGTTGACGCGAGCGATCGCATCTCTGTTGCGAACACCGGAAATAAGCGGATCGTGCGGATAGACGACATGACCGGCGCCAACGGGACGGTGAACGGAGTGAGCCAGTCTTTCTAG
>DOUU01000013.1:8744-8957 GCA_003520425.1 Deltaproteobacteria bacterium | reverse complement strand
CTCCGGCCCTCGGCCTCGAGTTCGGCAAACGCTGTGCGCACCGGTTCCGGCAGGGAAAGGGGCTTCCCGGGCAGGGAGAGGCGACCCGCATCGCGCTGTCGATCCCACGTCTGCGGCGCCACCCCTATGCCATAGGCCGACAAGAGACTCGCGAGGGGGTGGAGGAGAACCGTCCGGATGCCGAGCGCGCGCGCGACGGCGCACACGTGCTGG
>DOUU01000013.1:311-8668 GCA_003520425.1 Deltaproteobacteria bacterium | reverse complement strand
GCCGCGCGCACGGCCAAGGCCACCGCTTCGAGGGCCTCGCGCGCCGGCCCAAGGCGCAGGGCAAGCGGGAAGCGGTCCCCGGGCAAGCGGCCGAGCAGGACGTTGACGTCGGTGAGAGTGAGCCCCTCGCCCGCGCGGCCNNGGTCGGCGTCGGTCACGGTCGGCTCCTCGCCGCGTCCGTAACAGGCCGGACCGGGATCGGCGCCGGCGCTTTCGGGCCCGACCGTCAAGCGAAAGCCGTCGAACCGACAAAGCGAACCTCCACCGGCGGCAACGCTATGCACGCGCAGCGCGGGCGAACGAACGCAGATGCCAGCGATCTTCGTCTCAAAGACACGTTCGACCTCCCCGTCGACGACGAGCGAGACATCCGTCGAGGTCCCCCCCATGTCGAAGGCAATGGCCTCGCGAAAGTCCGCAGCCCTCGCGACCTGTGCCGCGCCCACGGCGCCGCCCGCGGGACCCGACAGGAGTGCGGCCGGTCCACGAAAGCGCGCAGCCTCCGTAAGTCCGCCGGAGGACTGCATGAAGCGCAGGCGCGACCGAGGGAGCGCCGCAGCCTGTGCCGCGGTGTAGTGCCGCAGGATCGGCGTGAGATAGGCATCGGCGATGGCGGTCTGGCCGCGAGCGAGAAGGCCGAGTTCACGCGCAACCTCGTGGGAAGCCACGACGTATGGAAAGCCGGCCTCATGCGCCAGCTCCTTCACCAAGATCTCGAGCTCGGGGAAGGCGTGGGCATGGATCAGGGCAATTGCAACCGAGTCGAGGCCGTCCGCCCGCGCCGCCGCCAAGCCCGCGCGCAGCACCGCCTCGTCCAGCGGTCGGGCGAGCGTACCGTCTGCGGCGCAGCGGCCTTCGGTCTCGAGCGTGCGTTCGTGCAGGGGCGGCGGCCGCTCGATCTTGAGGGCGAAGAGGTCGGGCCGCTCCTGGGTCCCGATCAGGAGTGCATCGCCCAGTCCCGAGTTCGCCACAAGAAGCGTCCGAGTTCCGCGCCGCGTGAGCAGTGCGTTCGTCGCAAGCGTGGTGCCGATTCGCACGCTGCAGGGGGGGAAGCGATCACCGGCTTGGATCACACCCGCACGGTCGAGAATGGCCCGCATGGCCTCAAGACCGGCGTCGTCCGTGGAGAGCCGCTTGGCCGTGTAGACCTCGCCATCGGGCGAAACACCAATGCAGTCGGTGAACGTTCCCCCGCGGTCGATCGAGAAGTGCCAGGTCTCGGGCAATGCGGGCGGTCAGCGACTCGCGGGGCCGTACAGCGCCGCGCGAAGGTCGAGCGAGAGGCTGCGTCCGTCGAGGAGCAGCCTGCGCGGATTGCGACCCTCGGCGCGCACGACGACCGCGAGTTGGTCGGCAGACAGGTCGGAGGGAGTCGCGAATCCAAAGACGCCCCCGGCTCCTGTCCTGCCGTGCGCCACGCGCTGGGGCCGACTCTCTGCCTGTGGCGCATGGGCCTCGACCAACACCTCGGCACCCTCGATGGGCAGGCGCTCACCGCTCGCCAGCGGGTCGTTCTCGAACACGAGAACGCGCGCGGTGCGCCCGTCGTGGGCGCGCTCTACGGTGACGGCCACATCGCGCAGCCAGATCATGGGCTCCGCGACGACGGCAGCCATTCCGATCCGCTCGACGTGGCGGGCGGGATTCGCGCGCAAGGAGACGTCTTGTGGTGACATGCCGTGGTCGGCCGTCACCACAAAGAGCGTCTCCTCAAGAAGGCCCCGCCGTTCGATCACATCCAGCACTCGCCCGATCCGGCGATCCGTCTCATCCAGCGCCGCGACAAGACCCGGGTGATGAGGACCGTAGTCATGGCCCGCGCCGTCGGTGAGTGTCAGCTCGTGGAATACGCAATGGGGAGCAGCCAGATCCGGACGGGTGAAGAGCTCGATCACCTGGGCGAGGCCGCGCGCATCGACCAGCGACTCCCGTGCCACACCCTCCTGGCCGTCGGCGGTCCAGCGCGGATCACAGTCGCCGAGGAGCTCCGCGGTGAGCAGACGAAGACGGGCGCGCTCGGCAAGGTTGCGACCCTCGAGCACGGCGTGGTCGGCGCCGCGGCCGAGCGGCTCGTAGATGCTCGCGGTGAGGGCTTGCGGTCCGCGCACCCGGTGAAAGGCTTCGAAGATCGTCTCCACGGCCCCGCTCACAAAACCCTCGGTGTGGAGCTGCTGGCCTTGGGGTGAAACAAGCTCACCTTTCTCGCGCAAGTAGTAGGAGGGGTTCACGACGTCATGGTGGCCGCACCACGCGCCCGTGCCGATGCTCATGTGGCTTGGCCAGGTGATCGATGGAAAGTTCACAATCGAGCCCGAAGCGAGGACGGCCGCACGCTCGCGCAGGCGCCGCAGACCGGGCAGCGCGCCCGGCTCGGCGGCAAGGCGGCGTTCGAGCTCGGTGTGGGACAGTCCGTCGAGCAGGAAGATATAGACGCGGGATGCGGCCGGTGCATGCTCATTCAGGATTTCGGTGAGCACCCGGCCGTCTTGGCGCTTGAGATAGACGTCCGGATCCACACCGCGCTCGGAAGATGTCCGCCCGGTGCCATCACAGCCGTCGATCTTTGGGAAGTCCGACGCGGCGAGGAGCGTGGGAGCAATGTCGATTGCCCTCCCCGCAAGGTCGTAATGGCCGGGCCGAACGCGGGGTCCGGCGAACCAGAGCGGCGCGCGGGATTGGCGCACATTGAGTGCGCCGTGAGTCCCGGGCTGGATGCCCTGGGACCAGTCCTGCGGTGAAATCACAAGATCGGGGGCGTTCGGCGAGTCGAAGAGCTGGGCCACCCGCTCATAGGCGAACGGGTAGCTCTGGTGCTCCGCACGGATGAACCGGTGCGCCGCGTCGTCTGCGTCGAACCCCGATGCCCGCGAGGCGGCTTTCTCTTCCTCGACAGTGCGGAGAGCCCTCTCGTCCTGCCGTGCGAGCGGGTTCTCTCCCAGCCGTTCGATCACTTCGAACGCCAGTCGACCATCGCGTCCGAGACGCCGGACAAAGCGCACAAGGCCGCGCCGCGACCAGGCTTCGTAAGCGGCGCAGCGTGCGCCGCTTGCCGCACGCCAGGTGAGGACGAGGTCCACTTGGTCGCAGACCTCCGGATCGGTGAGGAGCGAAAGGATCGCGCGGTTTCCGGACTCCTCCTGCTCCGGATCGAGCCCCTGCCCGCCCAGCCGCTCCGGGCCGAGAACCAGGAGCTCTTGCGAGGCAGCGGAGGGCGGAAGCTTTGCTTGGCGCCAGAGGGTCATAGCTACGAATTTATCACGGGCTTCCGCGCCAACGCGCTGCCGCCGCTTGGAGACCTCGCAGGAAGACATGGGACTCGTGAACGCCGAGGAGCGAGGTTCCCGCAAAGTAGAGGACGCCATAGAGCGCGAGCATGGCGATCCCTCCAAAAAGCGGCGGGAGCGAAGGTGCCGCGAGCTGCGCGCACCGCGCCGCCGCCGCGGCCACGAGCGCCACCGCCCACAGTCGGCACGCGAATCCGATCCCAATCTCGACCCGGCCCACCCGGGGGACGAGCGAGTGGCGGAGAAGGGAGACCTCGAGCCAGCCCGCGAGTCCGCTCCCGAGGGGCAGACCGGCAGCCCCCCAGCGAGGGTTGACGCCGAGCCACGCGGGTGCGCGGAACGCAAGGACGATGCCCAGAAGAGTGCCGAAGGCCAGGCGCACGAGGGCAAAGCGCAAAGGCCGGCTCGCGTCTCGAAGTGCGTACCACGTGGAGGCATAGAGACGTCCCAAGGTCGAGGCCAGGAGGCCGACCGCGGAGGCTGCAAGGAGAGACCAGACGTAGAGCACGTCGCCGCGACCAAAGCGGCCGGTCTGGTAGATCGCGGCGGTCACCACATCTCCGAGGGCCGCGAAGGCCACGGCCGAAGGGATGATCAGGAAGGCCACCCGGCGCAGTGCAGCGTGAAGCCGGTCGTAGAGCTGGCGAGCAATTTCCGGCTCCGCACCGATTGCGCTCGACATCGCGGGAAGCTCGGCCGCCGAGATCGCCATCCCGAACAAGCTGACGGGGAGTGTGTAGAGGGTCTGGGCATAGCCGAGCGCGGCGACCGCCCCGATCGGGAGCAGGCTGGCCAAGAGCTGGTCCACATAGGCGCTGATCTGCACGACGCCGCGGCTCACAAAGGCGGGGACGAAGTTCCGGAAGACCGTCCCGACCTCTGGGTCACGGAACGCAATGTTCGCCGGACGAAGATTGCGCGCGAGCCGCAGGGTTGTCGGAAGCTGCACCGCGAGCTGGGCCGCGCTCCCGACCACAGCGCCCCAGGCTGCCGCGAGTGCGAGTCCCTCCGCGTCCCGACGACCGGCGAAGGCCACAAGCGCGGCCACGATCACGAGGTTCCAGACCACGGGCGCCGCGTAGGAGAGAAAGAAGCGTCGGTGGCTATTCAGGATGCCGAGGCACCAGGCCGAGAGGACGAGGAGCCCGACACCCGGAAAGAGAATTCGCACCATGGAAACCGTAAGCTCGCGCCGCAAGCCCCCGAAGCCCGGAGCGACCAGGTCGACGAGCCATGGCGCGAGCGTCACGCCGGCTGCGACGGCGATCGCCATCGCAAGCGCGAGGGCTGCGCCGACGCTTCCCGCCACGCGATCCGCCTCGGCTTCGTCATCGCCGGCGAGCAGGCGCGCATAGACAGGGATAAACGACGCCGAGAGGACCCCTTCGCCGAAGAGGTTCTGCAGAAGGTTGGGAATCCGGAAGGCGGCGCGCAGCGCGTCTGCGACGCCTGAGTTCCCGAAGTAGTGGGCCACCACGCGCTCGCGAAGCAGGCCCGCAAGGCGCGAGAGCAAGATCCCGGCACCGACGAGAAGCGCCCAGCGCCCCGAGGGCGCGCGCGCCGGCAGCGGGGTCGGCTCTTCGGGCGCCGCCGCCAAGAGGCTACTCGCCTTCTCGCGGCCCGACCCCCGGGTGCTGCCCGGGTGTCGAACTCCGTTCCGAGAGCGGGGGGACAGTCACTGTGGGTTGGGCTCGCGCCAGAGGCCGCCCTCGTACGTCTCCACCACCACGTCCTCGCCCTCGCGCCCGCGAAGATAGGGATGGAGCAGCGGGACCTTGCCGCGGGGAGTATCGAGCACGTACAGGGGGATCGCGAAGCCGCTCGTCCGGCCGCGGAGCGCGCGGAAGATCTCGACGCCGCGTTCGATCTGTACACGGAAGTGCGCAGTTCCTTCCAAGAGCTGCGCCTGGTAGACGTAGTAGGGTCGCACCCGCATCCGAACAAGACCTTCACAGAGCCGCTTCATGGTGTCGACATCGTCGTTGATGCCCCTGAGGAGCACGCTCTGGTTTCCGACCGGCACCCCTGCCCGCAGCAAGCGATCGCACGCCTTGGCGGCCTCCTGCGTCAGCTCCTTCGGATGATTGAAGTGGGTGTTGACCCAGATCGGGTGGTAGCGGCGCAGCATGCGACAGAGGCCCGGGGTCACGCGGAAAGGCAGCGTGACGGGCAGCCGCGTGCCGAGTCGCACGATCTCGACATGAGGGATCCCGCGGAGCTGCGCGATCAGCCATTCGAGGCGATCGTCCGAGAAGATGAGCGGATCCCCGCCCGTGAGCAGCACGTCGCGGATCTCGGGCGTGCTTCGGATCCACTCGAGGCCCTGCTCGAGCTCGCGTTTTTTCATCGCCCACTCTTCATCGCCGACCATGCGCTTGCGCAGGCAGAAGCGGCAGTAGAGGGCGCACTCGTTGTTCACGCAGAACGCAATCCGGTCGGGATACGCGCGGATCACGTTCTTCACCGGGGAGTGGTCCACTTCCCGCAGCGGATCGGCCAGACCGGCGGGATCGTTGAGCTCCGCGGTCCGCGGCACCACTTGGCGCCGGATCGGACAGTCGGGATCGTCCGGATCCATGAGCGACGCGTAGTAGGGCGTGATCACGAAGTGAAAGCGGTCGGCCAGCAGGGCGATGGCGCGGACCTCGTCCTCGGTCGGTCGCACCCAGCGCGAGAGCTGCTCGGCGGTGCGGATGCGGTGCTGCATCTGCCAGGCCCAGTCCGTCCACTGCGCGGCAGAGACGCCGACGGGCACTCGAGTGCGTGTCCCCCTCACGGAGCAAGTCCGAGGCGAGAGAGGCCGCCCTCGATGACCTCGGCCAGAAGGTCGGGCAAAGGACGGCCGAGGAGCTCGGCCAGGATCCCGAACGAGCCGTCCGGGGCAAAGGTGGGGAGGGGATTCATCTCGAGAAAGCGCGGCTGTCCTTGCGCGTCCAGCCGAAAATCCGCACGCGCGAAGTCGCGACACTCGAGGGCGTTGAAGGCGCGGGCTGCGAGCTCGCCAAGGCGCTCTTCCAGTGCGGGCGTGAGCTCGCCCGGAAGGCAATGAGACAGCGGCCGGTTCGAGGCCGCGGCATGGCGTTCGAGCGCATGAAGACCGATGCCGGTCTCGCGCTCCAGTGCCCGCTGGAGCACAGGCAGGGGGCGTGGGGGCGCGTTGCCGATCAGGGTCACCGTGTACTCGGCGCCGGGCAAGAAGGGCTCAATCAGAACCGGCTGCCGGTAGGTCTGCGCCACCCGTTCGACCTCTCGCACCAGGGCTTGCGGGTCCTCGACCCGCGAGGTGGGCGCGATGCCTTTCGCGGTGCCCTCCCAGCGCGGCTTCACAAAAAGCGGGAAGGCGCCCGGAAGCGGGCGACCCCCAAGCTCGCGGGCGGAGCGCACGGACAGATGGGGCAGAACGGGCACTCCCGCCGCCGCCACCACGTCTTTGGTCCAGGCCTTGTCGAGCGACAGTGAGAGCGTGAGCGCATCGGAGCCCAGCGTAGGCACCGCGAGCATCTCGAGCAGCACGGGAACCCAGGCTTCGCGATTCCGTGTCCCGAAGCCTTCCGCAATCGTCATGGCCGCGTCGAGGGTCGGAACCTCCCCTTTGCCCGCTTGGGTGAGGAGCGCATGTGGGTTGCCGAGCCGGACCGACCGGTGCCCGAGCCGGGCGATCGCCGCCTCCAGGACCTCGACGGTCGCTTCGGGCTCGAACTCGGCGTCCGCGTCGGGCGGCGCACCCGGTCGGCTGGGAGAGCTGCCGAGGAGGTCGTAGGCGAGACCGATCGCGAGCATGCGCATACGCTTGCGAGGATACCGAGCGCGCATCCGGGCGGCGACGATTCGAGCCGGCGGAGCGGCTAGACGATAGGATCAACGGTTGCGTCATCGCGCGGTGGCGGGGAGCGAGGGAGGAGCGATGCCTGTCGAGGCGACGTCACGCGGGGAGCTCTGGCGCGCCTGGCTGGCGGTCGCCCTTTGGACGGCTCTTGTGTGGACGCTTTCGTCGGATGGGTTCTCCGCGAGCTCCACCGCGCGCGTGATCGGACCGATTGTGCGTTTCTTCTTCCCTGGGATCTCAGAAGAGCGGTTTGAGCTCGTGCACTTCGCGATCCGCAAGACCGCACATTTGACGGAGTACGCGGTGCTCGCTCTGCTCACGCTCCGCGCGCTTCGTCGCGGTGCCCCTCGTCCCGCAAGTCACTCGGCGCTCCTCGCGCTCGCATTCGTCGTGGTGGTCGCGTCCGCCGATGAGCTGCACCAATCCCGCTCCCGCGTCCGGACAGCCTCCCCCGTGGACGTTGCGATCGATGGCACCGGGGGCGCGCTGGCTCTTGGCGGCGCGCTCTTCTACGAGCGACGCTTTGGCGTTAGGGCCAGCCATCGTTACCGTAGTCCCGGTCGCATCCCTTCCGACACTCGAGGTGCCTCCGCCAATGTCGAAGACCTATGAGGAAGCCCTGGCGCAGCTCACCGCCAAGGGCGGCCTCTTCGAGATCGTGACCGAGCCTGTTCGTGGGCTTCCCATGAAGAACTTCAAGAATCGCGAGAAATCCCTCCGCGAGAAGATCGCCAACGCCGGCCTGCGTGGGGACACCGTCTTCATGGTGCAGGGCGAGCACCGCATCAGCTATGCGGAAAATGCGCGTCTCGTCTGGGGGGCGGGCCACGCCCTGAAGGACGGCTTTGGCTTCCGCGCCGGAGACCGGCTGGCGATCCTCGCCTACAACTCGCCGGACTGGCTGATTGCGCTCTTCGCGACGGCGTCGATCGGCGGGATCGCGGTGGGGCTCAACGGCTGGTGGACACCGGAGGAGATCGAGTACGGCCTCGCGGACTCGGGAAGCCGATTCCTCGTGGTCGACGAGCGGCTCTATCCGCGGGTCGAGAGGCTCGCGGGCAAGCTTCCGGGGCTGGAACGGATCTTCTACATCGGCGAGCAGGCGCCCCGGGGCACCGTCCCGATCCGAGAGCTCCTCACGCCCCACAACGCCATGCCGACCGACCCCATTTCCGAGGATGATCCCTTTGTCATCCTCTATACCTCCGGAACCACGGGCCGGCCCAAGGGCTGCATCACCACCCATT
>DOUU01000013.1:0-224 GCA_003520425.1 Deltaproteobacteria bacterium | reverse complement strand
CTCGTCTTTCCCGTCGGCAAGTTCGATCCCGAGCAAGCGATGCGCCTCATCGAACATGAGAAGGTGACGGTATGGCCAGCGATCCCCACCATGCTGCACCGACTGGTCCACCACCCGAAGGTCAAGCAGTACGACCTTTCGAGCCTGCGAGCGATCTCCTTTGGCGGAGCCCCCACCGCCCCCGAAACGATCGACCGGGCTCGGGAGGTCTTGCCGGTCGAGCC
>DOUU01000450.1:1659-2756 GCA_003520425.1 Deltaproteobacteria bacterium | reverse complement strand
GCGGGAGGCGACGCTGCGGAGTCTCGCTTCCTCCTGATCCTGACGGTGTTCCTGCGAGATCTCTCTTGCGCAACCCGCGACTCCCGCCGTCTTGGCCGCTATGGGGTGATGCCGAGCCGTTTGCAGATGCCGAAGACTTCGTCGAAGATCGACATCGGAACGGTGAACGGCTCGGTCGCCGACACGTCCGTGAGATGAGCCGCGATGTCATCAGCGGTCGGGTTGCTGCTCGGGTCCGCAAGCCAACCCTCGCCCAGGCCGACGAAGACCCGCGCGAAGCGCCCGGCGCCGGCCGAGTAGTTGTGATGACTGAATTCGCAGGCCCGACTGGCGAGGAAGACGACGATCGGCACGACCAGCTCTGGCTGGATGGCCCTCAGAAAGCCCGACTCCTCAAGGAGCTTCGGGTCACCCACTGTGCCGGTGACCATTCGCGAGTAGCCGAAGGGCAGCACGGTATTCGCAAGGATCCCGTGTTGCGCTCCTTCGATAGCGATGACATTGGCCAATCCGAGAAGACCGGCCTTGGCAGTGGCGTAATGGGCTTCAAGTGGCTGGCCGAACAGCCCCGCCGACGAGGCGATGAAGACGAATCGGCCGTAGCCCTGTGATCTCATCACACGAAACGCAGGTTGGCTCAAATAGAATCCGCCGTCTAGGTGCACGCTGAGCATGCGCCGCCAGTCGGAATGCGACAGTTCGTCGAAGGGCACACTGTTGAAGATGCCTGCGTTGCTCACGACCGCATCGAGGCGGCGGAACCTGTCGGTTGCGGTACGAATGATCGCCTCTCCACCCTCAGGACTGTCCACGGAGTCGTGCGATGCCACCGCCACGCCACCCGCACGCTCGATTTCCTCGACGACCTGGTCGGCGACGCTGGGGTCTGCACCGTCGCCGTGCATAGTTCCGCCGAGGTCGTTGACCACCACAGACGCGCCACGTCGCGCCAGCTCGATGGCGTAGAGGCGGCCGAGGCCTCGACCCGCTCCGGTGACGACTACGACCTGGCCGGTGAAGTCGATCATGCTCAGTTCCTCGTGCGTTCGCGGTCGGTGTCGGTTGGTGCGGACCGAACGAGTTTGACACCGCTTTCC
>DOUU01000450.1:285-1558 GCA_003520425.1 Deltaproteobacteria bacterium | reverse complement strand
CCGGCTTCAAAGCTGAAAATCGGGTTCTCACGGTTTGAGAATAAGCTTGCTAGCCCAAGCGGGGATGGACCATAATCGCGGAACCGGAGCGCGAGGAGGGTCAGCCGAGGGATGGGCCGAGTCGCCGTGGTCACCGGAGGAGCGTCGGGGATGGGGTTGGCCGTGGGTCGCCACCTCGCGGCCCGCGGTGACCGCGTGGCACTGCTCGACGTGCGGGGCGACGCGGCCCTCCGAGAGGCCGAGGTCCTGCGCGAGACCGGCGCCCGAGTGATCGCCGCAGAGGTCGACGTCACAAACCGCCGGGCCGTCGACGGCGCGCTCGAGAAGGTGCGCGCAGAGCTAGGACCCGTGGAGATCATGGTCACCAGCGCGGGCCTCGAAGCGTTCGAGTCCTTCACGGACATCACACCCGAGCGCTGGGAGCACATCCTCGCCGTCAACCTAACGGGTACCTTTCACTGCCTCCAGGCTGCCGTTCCCGACATGCTCGCGGCACGGTGGGGTCGGATTGTGACGATCGCATCGTCGAGCGCCCAGTCGGGCGCCCCGCGCATGGCGCACTACGTCGCGTCGAAGGCCGGCGTGATCGGNNGAGCGCGGCGTGATCATCAACACCGCTTCCGTTGCCGGCTACGAAGGCCAGATCGGGCAGGCCGCCTATGCCGCGTCGAAGGCCGGCGTGATCGGGCTTACCAAGGCACTCGCGCTCGAGCTCGCCGCGCATGGGATCACCGTGAACACGATTCCGCCGGGCATGATCGACACGCCCATGCTGCGCCGCGCCGAGGCCGAGGGCAACATCGGGAAGCTCGACCAGATCGCTCCCCGCGTCATCCCGATCGGGCGAGCGGGAACCCCCGAAGACATCGCGGCGACGTGCGGGTTCCTCTGCTCCGACGAAGCGGGCTTCATCACCGGCCAGGTCGTCGGCGTCAACGGCGGCATGGTCCTCTGAACGACACGAAGGAGCGAGCATGATCAAGGAGTCCTGGAAGCCGGCCCCGAAGCAGTACCCGAAGCCGCCCGAGGGAACCTGGACGGAGCACTATCCCGAGCTCGGGACCGCCCCGGTGTCCTACGAGAGCTCGATCTCGCCCGAGTTCTACGAGCTCGAGCGCAAGGCCATCTTCAAGCGCGCGTGGCTCAACGTCGGCCGCGTCGAGCAGCTGCGGCGGAGCGGGAGCTACTTCACCAAGGATCTGGCCGTCGCGAAGACGTCGCTGATCATCGTGCGGGGCATGGACGGCGTGATCCGCGCCTTCCACAACGTCTG
>DOUU01000450.1:0-161 GCA_003520425.1 Deltaproteobacteria bacterium | reverse complement strand
ACCTCGCCAAGGAGCCGAGCCAGCCGCTCCTCGATTTCCTCGGCCCGATGATCACGGCCATCGACTACCCGTTCCACAACATGACGGAGCGCTTCTATTACCGCGGCGACATCCGCAGCAACTGGAAGGTTTTCCTGGACGCCTTCCAGGAGTTCTATCAC
>DOUU01000093.1:2133-6928 GCA_003520425.1 Deltaproteobacteria bacterium | reverse complement strand
GATGGGGAACGGCGAAACCGGCGAAGAGCGCGAGGTTGACCGGCAGGTTCGACCAGGTGGCGTCGGGCGAATGGCGGAAGCCTGCGATCAGCGCCGCGAAGATCGAGAAGATCCCGAAGACACCGAATGCGCGATACGCACGGGCGGTAAGGGAGACCGGCGGGGCNNTTCGCGTCAGGCGTGACGTCGGTCATCGGCGCACCTCACACGGCTCAGGCGCCGGACGGAGAAAGGATCGGTCCGGTGGCGCCGAGGCGGGGCAGAGCCGGGTTAAAAATATCACGATCTGCGTCTCCGAGACTGTCTGGTCTCAGGTCTCGTCTCCGAAAATATCATCGGCCATCGAGACCGTGAAGAGGTCCATCGCCGCGATGCCCTCTCGGTGGTTCCACAAGAAGGTCCGCCAGCTTTGCGGCTTCTGTCGACTGGGAGGGCGCCCCTTGGAGAGGTATCGCGAGACGGAGGCAAGGCCGACCTTGAAGAGAAGCTTCTCGAGTTCGGCCTGGATCTTCCGCGCTCCCCAGGCCTTCTCGGCAGCGAACCGATGAATGAGCTCCTGCAGCTCTGCCGAGAGGCGCGGTCGGCCGGGACCGCGCTTCGAGATCCAGCGCCAATAGAGTCGGAACCCATTGCGGTGCCACCGGAGATCGACGTTGACGGTCATCGTGTGAGCCGCCTCTACCGGCCCCGATATCTCCATAACCCACGGCTTCGGGGTAGGCAGAGCTGTGGATGGGCCGTCTGCATCTCGAACCCGCCGCGGGTGGTCTCGAAGGATCCGTACCCTGCATACGGTGTAGGCTGAGGTCCGACCCGTTGGGGCGCTGCAATCGCACGTACGATCCCGCGAGCGGCATCGTGTGTCGATCACGGATCTAGGCGCCGATGCAGTCGCCCGGACGGGGCGATTCGATTGTGTTGCTCTCGCCCCCTCCGTCTCGTTACGATCGCCTGTCGAACCTTCCGCTACTGCCAAAGCATCCCCTACGCCGCCGTCGCCTCTGCTCGACCGTAACCAAGCGGTTGATCCGCCTTGCAGAGCGTCAGAGCACGCCAAGCCGTTCGAGATGGAGGTCGATCGCCTCGACGATTCTTCCTCTCCCGAACGGCGTCAGATGTCCGCCGCTGAACCAGTGAATCGAAGGCCGTCCCCAGTGCTCCCACAAGGCATGCGGATGCTCCGGCGGGACGATTCGATCACCGCGGCCCGCGACGATCAACGCGCGCTCGCGTGGAACGCGGAGCGGATGCGCGAGCGGCGAGTGGACGCGAAACGACGCGCGCAGCTCCTGCTGCGAGAAGGCGGGCGGGAGCCCGCCGCGGTAGCGGCGGCTCATCAGGAAGAAGCGCCACGCGAGGTCGCCCATGCAGACGGGCGGCACCATCGGGACGACGAAGTCGAGGTCGTCCCAGAGGCTCGCCGCGAGCGCGGAGAGGTAGCCGCCAAGGCTCACGCCCAGAAGACCCACGGGCGCGCCGGTCGTCTCGCGCAACCAGTCGATCAGAAGGCGGATCTCGTACATCGCCTGGCGCACCGCTTCGGCGAGGTTCGCAACGTGCGGGACCGCGAAGCGCTCGCCCGAGAAGCGTGCGTCGGCGGGCGTGCGCGCGCCGTGGTGAGGGAGGGTGAGCAGTGCGACGTCGAGACCCCGTGCGAACCATTGGCTCGCGAAGAGGACGAGCGCGTCGATGCGCGGCCGGCCCATCGTGAAGCCGTGCAGGCCGACGACGGTTCCGCGCGGCGGCTGGCGCCGGTGCATCCAGTGCTCGAAGACGATCCACTCGTCCGTGGCGCTCGAGGGCCTGACGCCCGCGACGTCGCATGGGCGATAGCCGCTCCGCAACGCTCGCCCGACCGCCTCGCCGCCGGTGATCATTCGCCGCTCGTGGTCGACCTTCGCGAAGGGCCTTGGCGGCGGCTCGAACGCGAAGAAGCGAGCGGGCTCGCGTTGCAGCGCGGGATCCAGCAACGGCGACGCGGACGCGCGGAGCTCGTCGAGACGCTCGGGGGGTGGCATCAAGAGCGCGTCGACGGCGATGCGCATCGCGCCGAGAACCGTCGCGTCGAGTGCGGTTCCGGCTTGCGTGAGGAGGCTGCTCGCCCACGACTCCTGCGGGAGCTGCGGGTCGGGAAGCGAGGCGATCTCGGGCGCGCGGCTCAACATGTGCCCGCCTTCGGCGCCGAGGATAGGCGACCTCGCGCCACTCGACCCCGGTGAGCGACCTGTGGCTCCCCAAAAAAAACCTTTGTCCTCACACCGAGCGCCACGCGTGCCCGATCCCTTCCACGTAGGCCCACTACTACAACCGTACCGCACCCATTTGGCGCTCGAGAAGGATGCTCCCGAGCGACAGCGGCTGTAGGAGCGACCGCTCGGGCCCGTCGTCGCGCTCCCGGAGGTCCGAAGGACTTCGCCACCGATACGAACGAGTCGCAGGGTGACGCGCGATGGCGTTATCGAAAGGGACACCGCATGTAGCCGCGGATCGCCGGCTGGGGGTAAGATCTCCAGATGGAACGCGCACTGGCCCTCCTGCCGGTGATCGCCGGGCTCGCGCTCCCCGCCTCGGCGCTCGAGGGGCGCATCGCGGACGCGGCCGGAGCGCCCGTGGCGGGCGCCTGGGTGAGCGCCTCGCGCGGCGATCCGTCGCACTCCGTGACGGTCTTCTCCGACGGGGCCGGTGGCTTCCGCCTGCCCGCCCCCGAGGGCGCGGGGCCACTCGGGCTGCGCGTCCGCCGCATCGGCTTCCGCGACCTCGGGCAGTCCGACGTCGCGGCGGACGCTGCGCTCGCCCTGGTGCTCGAGCGCGAGACCGACCCCGCCGCCGTCGCCGCCNNGCTCGTGCTCGATCGCGTCGCGGACCCGGTGCAGCGCGAAGAGCTGGTGCGCCAGTGCACCTACTGTCACCAGCAGGGCAACGCGGCGACCCGCCGCGTCCGCGACCCCGAGGAGTGGCACAAGGTGCTGGCGCTGATGGGCCGCATGGGCGGCATGGTGTCGAGCGACCTGCGAGNNGCAGATTCCCGAGCTCTTCAACGCGGCCTACGAGCCGACGCACGCCGTGCCGCTGCTCACGTCGCGCATGAACGAGCCGGACTTTGCACCGCCACCGCCCACCGAGGTGCTGCGCACGCGCATCGATGAGTGGGAGCTCGGCGGCCGCGCCTCGGTACTGCACGACATCACGGTGCACCCGGACGGGCGCATCTACTCGGTCGACATGAACGAGGACAAGCTGTACCGGCTCGATCCCGCGAGGCCCGACGCGGAGCGGGCGTCCTGGCCGGTGCCGCGCGGCGACCTGCCGCTCGGCGGCGTCTTCGCGGCGGTCGGCCCCCCGGTGCCACCGAACTCGAACGCGCACGTGGGACCCCATTCGCTGCAGGTCGCCCCGGACGGCGCGCTCTGGATCACGCTCGCGCTCGGCAACCAGCTAGCGCGCTTTGATCCGAAGAGCGAGGCGTGGAGCACGCACACGCTGTCGGAGGGCTACTACCCGCACACGCTCCGCTTCGACCAGCGCGGGCGCATCTGGTACACGATCTCCGCCTCGAACCACGTCGGCATGTACGACCCGACCACCGGCGAGGGCCGCGAGCTGCGTCTGCCGGCGCGCACGCTCGCGCAGGACGCCCTGCTGCGCATGATGCCCACGCTGCTCTGGCTGGGGCGCCACTTCGACCTGCGCGGCGCCGCGGCCGGCGGCAGCAGCGGGCTGACGGTCCCGATCCCCTATGGCATCGACGTCGCCCCCGACGGCAGCGTCTGGTTCAGCCAGCTGAACGAGCACCGCATCGGCAGGATCGACCCCGGCAGCTTCGCGATCGAGATGGTCGAGACGCCCTTCCCCGGTCCGCGCCGGCTGCGTTTCGACTCGCAGGGGCGGCTGTGGATCCCCTCGTTCTCGGGCGGCCTCATCGCGCGCTTCGACCCGCAGACGCGCGAGTTCAAGAGCTGGCAGCTGCCGGACCCGCCGCAGGTGCCGTACGCGCTCCACGTCGACCGGCGCAGCGACACGGTGTGGATCTGCGGTACCGAGAGCGACTCGCTGATCCGCTTCGAGCCGCGCGCAGAGCGATTCACGGTGTACCCGCTGCCGACGCGCGTCACCTATACGCGCGAGATCGACTTCGATGCGCAGGGGCGCGTTTGGACCTCGAACTCGAACGCGCCGACCTGGCAGATCGAGGGCGGGGTGCCGAAGATCGTGCGCGTCGATCCGAATCCGGGATGAGCTTCGTCGGACTTCTGTTCGCCCTGCTGCTCGCTGGTCGGTCTCGGCTTCCTGCGGAGGGACACCCTCAGCTAAGCCGCCGGCGTCTCCGCGGACGACTCCGGTCGATGCTCCCGAGTGGCACCCCGAGATCGAGCTCGAACCGAGCTTCGCCTCCTCGGCGCCACGCGACTCGATGCACCCACGCCCGCTCTCCTGCGCGAGTGGTGGAACGCAGAGGTGACGACACGGGGGCGCAGCACCAAGACGGGGCGCAGCTACCTCGATGCCATTGCGAGCGTGCTCGGCTACGCGGCGGATCTCGGCATTGTGGAGGCCAGCCCCGTTGCCGCGTTCCGCGAGGCGCTGCACCGCCGCACCCGCACCAAGCGTGGCCGCTCCGAATCCGAGGCGGGCCGCCATGTGCGGCCCATAGAAGGGGGCCACGAACTCGCCCGCTTGGTATCTGCGGCGCAGGAGGAGGGCAGGGAGCCCGAGGTGCTGGTGCTGCTCGACGCGGGGCTGCGGCTGGGCGAGGCCCTGGGGCTTACGTGGGGCAGCATCGGGTGGGGCGAGTCCG
>DOUU01000093.1:0-2025 GCA_003520425.1 Deltaproteobacteria bacterium | reverse complement strand
CGAGTGGCGGCGCATCTGCGCCAAGGCGGGCATCGGCCACCGGGCGATGAAGGATCTGCGCGACACCTTCGCCTCGCAGCTCCTCACCTCGGGCGTCTCTCTTGGGTACGTGTCCAAGCAGCTCGGGCACGCCGACGCGGCGGTAACGGCCCGCCATTACGCGCGGTGGGCTGGCGGCGATGCCTATCGCGAGCCCATGGCGCTTTTGCCCGGCGAGGGGCCTGCTGATCTCCTCGCGGGGCTTGCTGAGTCCCACCACGCTCCCACCACCGCGGAAACGGGCCAGAAAGAGGAAGCCCCCGGAACCGTCACGATTCCGAGGGGTTCGGTCAGGTAGCGGGGGGTGCTACGGCACAGTCGAACACGCGCGAGCCGTTACCAGGCGACTGCGCGGAACCGTCCCGCTCGCGGCGTAAGCGTCCCGAGAGGCGGACGCGAGTCAGGCGCGGCAAACGACATCGACACCCTTGGCCCTCACCCCTCGCGGGCTCATTCTCCCCCCCCGGCCAGCGCCAGTTAATGCTCAACGATCGCACGGCCGACGGACGGGGTAGGCATGTCACCCCTCGAGCTTGTCTACCGACTCGAGCTCCAGGCCGCGCAAGCCGTCGCCGCCTTCGACGCCGTGCGCTCGGCTCCGGGAAATGTCCTGCCGTCTTCGGCCCTCTCTCTTGGCGAGGCGTGGCGCTCGAGGTGCATCGCCTTGTACCGGCTTTCCTGGGCGCGCTTGGCTCTGAGCGAGGTGCCCCGCCATAATGCTTGACCTCGGCTGCACTTGATCGGTCTCTACGCTGCTTGGCGCCGCGCGATTTGGGGAGCAAAGTGACGCTGGAACCCGGCGAGAGGATGACACGGCGGGGGGGCGGAGGCGAAGACTTGGGCGCACCGGCCGATGCTCGAGGCCGCATCGCAATGCGAGGGATGGCAAGGGAAGATCGCCGATGGCGCTGCTCCGGATAGCCCAAGTCGCGCCTCTCTGGACCAGCGTGCCGCCGACCGAGTATGGCGGTGCTGAGCTCGTGGTGTCCTGGCTGACCGAGGGCTTGGTTCGCCACGGCTGCGAAGTGACGCTGTTCGCGTCCGGCGATTCCCGAACAAGCGCATTGCTGCATTCGATCTGCGACCGCAACCTTGTGGGCAAAATGTCGGCTGGCGAGGCGTTCGCGTACGAAGGGTATGCCAATGCGGCTCTGGTCGAGGCCCTTCGAATGGCGGACCGGTTCGATGTGATCCACTGCCATCTGGGCGCCGCCTATATTCCCATCGCGGCGCTTTGCCCGACCCCGATGCTCTATACGGTGCACGCCGGTTTGGATTCGGCCGACGAACTGTGGATGCTCGAGCATTATCCAGACGTGTCGATCGCTGCCCTCAGCCACTCGCACGTGGCTGCCGTGTCAGCTACTCGGCGGCGCAACATCGACGTCATCTACCATGGCTGCGACTTCGATGAGTACCAAGGGTCCACCGCCCCAGGTAACTACTTGTTGTTTCTCGGCAGGATGAGCTCCTACAAGAATCCGCTGGGAGCCATTCGAGTCGCGCAAGCGGTCGGGATGCCGATCATTCTAGCCGGCAAGCCCATGAGCCGCGCCGAGGAAGGGTACTTCGACGATCAGGTTCGGCCCCTCATCGATGGGCATGACGTCCAGTACGTGGGCCCGGTCAGTTCAGCGGAGAAGGTCGAACTCATGGGGGGCGCAGCCGCCCTCGTCTTTCCCATCCGGTGGGATGAACATTTCGGCGTGGTGATGGTCGAAGCCATGGCCTGCGGGTGCCCAGTCGTCGCGAGCCGGCGAGGATCAGTGGGCGAGGTGGTCGATTTCGGGATCACGGGTTTCTACGCCGACTCGGAAGATGAGCTGGCTGCGCTTGTGCCCCGCGCCTTGTCTCTTGACCGTCGTCTGATCCGAGCGCACGCGCAGAATCGTTTTGGCGTCGACCGGATGGTCAGGGATCACCTCGAGGTCTATAGGCGCCTTGTCTCAACGCGTTGACATCGGCGCGGCGATGCTCGACACCAGG
>DOUU01000261.1 GCA_003520425.1 Deltaproteobacteria bacterium | reverse complement strand
CGCGGCTCCGCCCGGCAGCCAGACCGCTCGGTGGGCCCAGGCGAGCCCTCCGTTTCAAACTGCCATAATCCCCGGGGAGTCGCACAAGCCGAGGAGCGAAAATGAGCGAGATGCGCCGCCGAGTCGGCCGCCATCTGAATCAACTCCTCGGCTCTCCCGCGGTCTCCTTTCGCGCGGCGTCGGGCGGATACACACCCGCTGCTCGCTGGATCGTCGAGCTCGCCGACGGTCGCAGTGTCTTTGTCAAGATGGGAACCAACGACGACACGGCGGCGTGGCTGCGAGATGAGCGCTTCGTGTACGAGACGCTGCACGGGAGATTTCTCCCGCAGCTCCTGGGCTTTGCCGAGGGCGAGGACGGGCCGCTGCTTGTCCTGGAAGATCTGAGTCGGGCCGCGAGGCCGCCCCCTTGGACCCCTGCGAGCGTCGATGCGGTCTTGCGCGCACTTTCCGATCTTCACGCTCAAGACGCGCCTCTTCGGCCGTATGCAAACGTGCACGGAAGCCAGTCGCAAGGCTGGAGGGCTGTGGCACGGGATCCGCAGCCGCTCCTCGCCCTCGGCCTCGTCTCCAAGGACTGGCTCGATTCCTCACTGCCCATTCTCGTGGCCGAGGAGGACCGGCTCGAGATGCGCGGCACAGTACCCGTGCACCTCGATGTTCGCAGCGACAATCTCTTTTTGCGAAGAAGCGGCGCGGTCCTCGTCGATTGGAATCATGCTTGCCTGTCCAATCCTCTCCTCGATGTGGGATTTTGGCTGCCGAGCTTGCGAGCGGAAGGCGGCCCGAGACCGGATGAGATCTTGGGCCACGCTTCAAACGTGGCTGCATGGGTCAGCGGCTTCTTCGCCGCACGGGCTGGCCTCCCCCCTGTCGCGCAAGCGCCCTTCGTGCGGCAGGTCCAGCGCGAGCAGCTCCGGCCCGCCCTTGGATGGGCGATTCGCGCGCTGGAGCTCCCCCCACCGGATGGAAAACTCCGAGGGAAGGTCGATTCCTAGCCGGCCGGAAAATTCTCCGAGCCAGAGAGGCCCCCAATCGCCACCGGCCAAAGCCAAGGGCGCTCTGCGCCCTGCGAAGTGTCATGGCCGGAGGAGAAGCTCGCGACCCGTGTGCGCGGGCGACGGCGACGCCGAAAAGTGAGGATGCAAAAATCGGTGTAGCACCCGCGGAGCTTTCGTAGGCAAGAGGCCGTCGAAGGCGCGGCTCGCAAACACTTTGCGCAGACTCGATCCTCCGACGCAGCGCCACTCCAATGTGCAAGAAGGAGATGAGCTTCGAGCGGTCGCGGCGTCCAAGCAGCGCCCCCTACACAGCAGGGCCAGCAGGGGCAGCGCCCTCAGTCAAGAACACACGCCTGCAAGCCGATGCTGTCTCTTGCCGCACCCCCATGCGGCCACTCGGCGTGAACGGCGGCAACGGTTTTGGGACACTGCAGAGCTTCACCAGCCGGCAACGCAACCTGGTCCAGGGGTGGGGGTTCAACCGAGCGTCCACACGGGCGCACGCCGCCCACGCACGAAAGGAGACCGCCATGTTCAAGGGTCAGGCTTGGCGCAAGACACTCGTTCTCGTTCTCGCAACCGTGTTCCTCTCCGGCGCTGCCAGCACGAGCTTTGCAGCGACCAAGTGGCAGAAGAATCATCCGCGTCGCGCCGAGGTGAACGGCCGTCTCGCGAATCAGAACCGTCGCATTCACCAGGAGCGGAAAGAGGGCGAGATCTCCGGGGCCCAGGCAGCGAAGCTCCACAAAGAGGACCACCAGATTCGGCAGGAAGAGCGAGCCATGGCCAGCCAAAACGGCGGTCATATCACGAAGCTCGAGCAGCGGACGCTGAACCAGCAAGAAAATCGCGTGAGCCGGCAGATCGGTCAGTAGCCGACCCGCGATCCCTACCCATGCAGAGGCGGATGGGGGTGCGCTCGCACCCTCATCCGTCCTTTTCCGTCGGACGCCACTCGCACTCGCGGTTTGAACTCGCGCTTCGGCTCTCCTCGGGAAGCTTCGAGAGCTGCGCAGCGTCGGACTTTCGCCCGGCTCTCTCTTGAAACGGATCCCGGAGCCCGGCAACATCCGGCCGACCTTCGAGGAGGCGCGAGGATCAGGATGAGCGTGTCGCCGGAACCGAAGACTCCGGGTGAACGAGTGCCGCCGCATTCCCCCCTTGGCGCCTACTACGACGCCGACGAGAAGCGCAGCCGCTACGTCGTGGACCTCTTCAACCGGACCGCGCGCCACTACAACACGATCGAGGCTCTGTTCCTGAATGGCGGCCTCCTGTACCGGCGCTACTCGCTGCGCCGGGCGGGTCTGCGCCCGGGCATGAAGGTGCTCGACGTCGCAATCGGCACCGCAGCGGTCGCTCGGGGCGCCGCCAAGCTCGTGGGAAGAGAAGGGCAGGTCTATGGGGTCGACCCGAGCACGGGCATGCTGGGCGAGGCGAGGCGCGTTTTCCACGGGCCGCTGACGCAGGGGGTGGCAGAGCGGCTTCCCTTCACGGACAACACCTTCGACTTTGTGACGATGGGAATCGCGCTGCGGCACGTCTCGGATCTCGTGACGACGTTTCGGGAATATCTGCGTGTGCTGAAGCCGGGTGGCACCCTCTGGATCCTCGAAGGCCATATCCCGCGCTCGCGCCTCGGCCACCAGATCACACGCTTCGTCTGGGCCCGGGTCATCCCCGGAATGACACTGCTCTCGACCCGAAGCCGCGATGCGAAGCTTCTCATGGACTACTACTGGGACACGGTGGAGCAGTGTGTTCCCCCGGAGACCATCGTTCGTGCGATGAACGAGGTGGGCTTCGAGGAGGCGAGGTATCGCGTGGTCGTCCCTGGCGCTTTCTGCGAGTACACGGGACGCAAGGGCCAGGAGCCCGCGAGCTAAGTTTGGGGCGCGCTGCGGGGGTTGTGGAAGGTCCCCCGCAGCTGCGCGTTGGCGCTGGGCCTATCGCCCGCCTCACCTTGCGCGCATCCGATCAGGGTCCCCACGTCGGCGAGGCGTGGATCCCCTGGGGGTAAACACGGGTCGGGTCTTCGGGGTATCTTCCCCCCCAATCGAAGAATCCCCTCATGTCATCCCCTGAACAAGCCGTACCGTCCGAGAAGATGGGGGCGAACGATGAGTAAAATCATTCACCTGGCATCTCGCGGGCTTATTGTTCTTCTGCTGCTCGCCTCGACGTCGGCGATGGCCGGCGGGCACGGCTACTGGTATCACGGCCACTATTACTACGGACCGCGGGTCGTGATCGGCGTGGGGCCGTTCTGGGGTCCTTACTATGCCCCGTGGGGCTACTATCCGCCGCCGTACGCGGCCTACCCGCCGCCCGTCGTGGTGCAACCTCCGCCCGAGCCGCCGGTTTACACAGAGCGGCAGGATGCTCCGCCGGCGGAAGAGGAGGCGGCTCCTGCGCCGCAGCAAGAAGGAGCCTATTGGTACTACTGTCCGGGGGCACGCGAGTACTACCCCAAGGTCGGGACGTGTCCGCAGCAGTGGGTGAAGGTACCGGCGAGCCCCCAGCAGTAGGAGGGGAGAGGCGATCGTGATGAGCTGGGTTAAGCCTTCAGTGGCCGTGTTGGCGACGGGATTGCTGCTCGCGGGCTGCGCCACTGCACCCCAAGGGCCGAGCGTCATGGCGCTTCCCGGCACCGGGAAGAGCTTCCCTGAGTTCCAAGACGATGACGCCCAGTGCCGGAATTGGGCGAGCACGCAAACCGGGGCCACCTCCGCCTCCGCCGGAACGACAGCCACGATCACGGGCGCTGCTGTCGGAACCGCCGTGGGTGCGGCGGCGGGCGCCGCGATCGGCGCTGCCGCCGGAAATCCCGGCGCTGGCGCTGCAATCGGCGCGGGCGCCGGTCTCCTCACGGGAACGGCCGTGGGTGCCAGCCACGGCGCGTACGCAGGGACCAACGTTCAGAAGCGTTACGACTATGCGTACATGCAGTGCATGTACGCCAAGGGCAACCAGATCCCTCTCGCGAGAGGCGCTGTGAGGCAGACCTACGCGGTGCAGCCGACGTACCGTCCGGCGCCGACCAAGCCCTTCACCCAGGTGGCACCGCCGCCGGCGGGAACTCCTCCTCCGCCGCCCGGGCCGCCGCCGCCCCCGCCCGCGGCAATTGCACCGCCGCCGCCGCCCGCCGGGGCGCCTCCGCCGCCTCCGCCTGACGCAGGATAGCGGCGGGTCGCAGCCCGGATCCGACTTCTCCCGTCGCGAGCTCGCCTCGGTGCGCAGTCTTGGCCGAGGAGCGCTCCGTTCCCTGCGTGTGGAACGGGTACGCGCTGAGCTCCCATTCCGAGATGCGAAGCGCGCGCATCTCAGGGATGCGGAGGCAAACGGAGCCCCTCCGCCGGCCTCCGCGGTTGCATTCAAACCCGTCGACCTCAACGCGACGCGGCGGGAGCGACACGATCTTCTGTAGGGAAGGCTACCCGGCTTGATCGAAGAACTTGAGCGCCAGCGTCCCGTGGGCTGCCGCCCCTCCCGCTCGGAGCGCCGCCGCGAGGAGAGCCGTCTCAGCCACCTCTTCTCGCGTGGCGCCCGCCTTCTTCGCCCCCTTCGCATGGACTTCAATGCAGTACACGCACTGCGTGGTGTGAGCGACCGCAAGTGCGATGAGCTCGCGGAACTTGCGAGGAATGTGGCCGTCTTCTCTCGCGACGATGCGGTCCAGGGCCAGCCAGGCCTTGAACTCCTCCGGAGCCANNCCTAGAGCCGAGAGCGAGCCACCGGCGCCCAGGGCGGGTCCGCGCAGAGCCTCTAGAAGCTCACACGGAGCGCGAGCCCTCGCCCGTCGTGGAAGAGGTGCCACTTCGATCCGGAGTCGCTCCGTGTCACCGCCCCGTCGGCAACGAGGCGCAGATAATCCTCGAGATCCTTCGGCGCCCGGGAGGGTTCGCTCCAGATATAGGCCTCGCCGACGGCGGTGCCAGAGAGTGTGGCGACCGCAGCGTAGTGGTCCTCGTGAAGTGCCAGAAGGATGCCCCCTCCCAAGAGGTTGAAAGCAAGGTTCCCGAGGTGATTGGTCCAGGAACTGCGATCTTCTGCGCGCTGTGCCGCGGCCACAAGGATCTGCTCTCCCCGGACAAGCCTCGCGACTTTCTCGTCGTGGGACGCATCGGCAGGTCCGCGGACGGGATCCCCGCCCTCTCGCCCCGGCATCGGTCGCAGCAGGGCGACGTCGGCCACACCGATCGCCGCCTGCGTCGCGTTTACGATGTCGAAGGAGCGGCTCCTCGGGGAGTCGATGGCCGCGCTCGCCGTGGTGTAGGCAAGGCACGCAGCGTTAAAGCCGAGCCAACCGTCGTACCAGAGCTGCGCATGACGCCGTCCTGCGTCGAGCCTGTCTTCGAGAAACTGAAGCCGCGCGTCGAGCTCCGCATCCGTTCGCGCAGGGGGAAAGGTGAGCATCGCGGGGTGTGGCAGGCTGCTCGCAGCGCAGGCGAGTGGCCCCAAGAAGAGAGCGAGGACGAGAAGCTGCCTCTTCACGCCGCCTCCATGGCCTGGGGCGTAGCCCTTCTTCGAGCGCGGTCAACCCCCTGCCCCCACACTCCATCCATTTGTGCGAAGCGGCGACACGGCGCAAAGCGTTCCCGTCCCGGCCCCCGAACTTGACATGGGGTGCGGCAGAGGGCATACAGGCCGCCGAGGGACACCGATGAAAAGAACACGCTGCGTCGCTTTCACGATCGGGATCGCACTCGCCTTCCTCCTCTTCGTAGACCAAGGATGGGCCGGTGGAAGCAGGGTCGAGATCAGCCTCGACCACAGCCACGTAACACCCGCGCGAGTCGAGATCAAAGCCGGCGACACGGTCAGCTTCAAGAATGTGGTGGACATGCCTGGAGGACACACCGTCGTAGCGGACGACGGTTCGTTCGAAAGCCCGCCGCTCAACAAAGGCGAGACTTGGAGCCATGCGTTCGCAAAGGCGGGGAGCTACAAGTTCCACCTGAAGCAGCATCCCGAGACAAAGGGTGAGGTCGTCGTGAAATAGCGCGGACGCCCGCTTTGCGCGCGGCTGCGTGCGAGCCTTTGCACCTTCGTGGCGCGATCCCGCCTTTGCCCTCTTCGAACCGATTCAAAAGCACGTGTCGCAGGCGGCCTTCGAGCTGCGGCGGGGTCCCATCGGGAGCCGAGCCCTCGTGAAGGGAGCGGGCCTGCCCAAGATCGAATCGCCCCCGGAGCGCGGGAAAGCCCTCGCAAAGCGAAGGAGCGGGATGCGAGCAATCCTTGCGCCGGCCTCGGATGAATCCTCCGCGGGCCCCGGTCCTGGCGTCCCCGCGAAACGTCGAGACTAGAGAACGCTGGCGCCGCGCTCGCCGGTGCGAATCCGAATCGCGTCCGCCATCGGGAGGATGACAATCCGGTCGTCCCCTTGACCTCGCCGGGTGTCTGCGGCGCGGCAGATCGCCTGCACGACCGCCTCCGCCCACTCGGCGTCGACGGCGATCTCGATGCGAAGCCTCGGTGCGGTCGCCGCGGCCGGGGAGGCGCTCTCCGCCCGGTTTCCCGGGGCGAGGTCATGGATCTCTTCCACCGTCATTCCGTGGACCACACCCATGTCCAAGACCGCCGCACGCACGGCATCGAGCTTGGCGGGACCGACGATCACCTCGATCTTCCGCAGCCGACTGTCTTGCTCCGCGACGTGCATCCCGACCCCCCGTCGTTTCGCGCCGCGGCCGGCACGAGGCCTCGTCGACCCGCAGTCGAGGCTTCGCGCCTGGCGACGAACCCCACCCCTCATTGGTACGTCGTCGCACACTTGGGCCCGTTATCGGGGTCGCAAGATTGGTGCCAGAACGCAGGTCGCTGCGTGCCCTCGGCTCATGCATGCCGAGCGCAGTCACCCCTCGAGGCTCGCTCGGAATGCGCGAGGCCCCGGTTCCCTGCCGAGGCTTGCCCAGGCAAGCGTCAGTCCATGCCGCGTCGATGTGCACGTTCTCGCAGTCGGGCGCGACCGGTCTCCCGATCGCAGGTGGGCTACGCGCGCGCCGCGCAGCGGCCCGCGCGCCGGCCGAAGAAGGTGCCGTCGCCGAGCGAAAGCCCACTCGAGTAGCCGCCCACGGAGAGACCCGACGTGCAGCGGCCCGCCGCGAAGAGGCCGGGGATCGGGCTCCCTTGCGGATCCAGCACTCGCCCATCGGGATCGGTGCAAAGCCCGCCGAGCGTGAATGCCGCGTAAAGGGAGCCCTCGACGGTGCAGTCGAAGGCACCAAAAGGGGGCGTCGCAAGAGCCACGACGTAGTCGCGCGCCTTGCGAAACAGGGGATCTTCGCCGCGCGAAGCGTGGAGATTGTAGAGGGCGAGCGTGCTTTCAAGCGTGCCGGGCGGCAGGCCGAGCTCGCGCGCCAGCTCCGTCGGAGAGTCGCCCACCGCGGCGAGGCTCCGCGGATACTCGGGCTGCTCGAAGATCGCGTCGTCCACCACGAGCCACGCACGCCCACCGTGGGAGAGGAGCGCAAGCTCGCCCAGGCGCCCGTAGTAGGCATCCTCGTTCACGAAGCGCTGTCCCTGCGCGTTCACGAGGATCCCGCGCCGAAGACCCCAGGGCTGTGTCACGGGAAGCGAGATCGATGCTGCGTTCATGCGGACGGTGGCCGCACCCGCGGCCATGCCGAGACAAATCCCGCTGCCGTCGTCGCCCTCGGCGCCCACGCGGAACTTGCACCGCGCGAGGAGCGGCTGATGGGCCGCGAGCATCGCGTCGTTGTGGATGAAGCCGCCCGTCGCAAGGACGACGCCCCGGCGCGCACGGATCGCGCGTTCGCCGCCAGCGCCGCCGGCGATCACGCCGACGATGCCGCCCGCAGCGTCGCGCACGAGCGCGGTAGAGCGTTGGCCGCCCGACGCGCGGGCGGGGCTCGCAGCGACGGCGGAAAGGAGAGCGCGCATCAGCATCGGGCCGGCCTGGTGCTCAAACTGCGGGACGTGCCCGCGCGGTGCAGGCTGCGCGATCTCGCAGAAGGGATAGGCACGCTCAGAGCCTGACCAGACGAGGCCATCGTCGGTCGGCGGCTCACCGCTGCAGCCGTCATAGAAGACAGGCTTGAAGGGAACCCCTTGTGCCACGAGCCAGTCGTAATGCTCGCTGCTGCCCTCGCAGTAGATGCGCACCTTCGCCTCGTCCGGCGCATCGCCGCACGAGGCCATGAGGTACGCATACATCGCCTCGCACGAATCCTCGAAGCCGCAGGCCCTTTGGAGGGCTGTTCCCCCGCCGAGATAGAGAACCCCGCCAGACAGGGCCGATGTCCCGCCGCCCGCCGCCGCCCGTTCCAGCACGAGGGTCTCCGCGCCCGCTCGCGAGGCCTCGAGCGCGGCCGCCGCACCCGCCGCGCCAAGACCGACGACCACGACATCGGCCGAGTCATCAAAGACGTGGATCTCCCGCAGGTCTCTCACCAGGGTCGACATCGCCTCTCCTTCAGGAGGCCGATTCTACGGGCCCCGGGAAGGAATGACGACGCGAGTCACGGAGCAAGCGGGCAGGGAGAGAGTGTGCAAGCGAGCCCACGGACGAGGTGTTGCCTCGTCGCGAGGCTTCCTCCTCGACGCAAGTCAGCCGAGACGGTGGCAGCGCTCCCTGGCGCCCATGCCGCCCGCCCTGGGCTAGGAGGC
>DOUU01000309.1 GCA_003520425.1 Deltaproteobacteria bacterium | reverse complement strand
GTGTCGCAGGGGATGCGCGGGGTTACCGAGATCTGACCGGAGCTCGTGGGACCGGATGTGCCCGCCACTGGGGTGGATGTCGGAAACACTCCCACAGGGAACCGTGCGCCCGTCCACGTGTAGACGAGTGCGTTCCAGTCGCGCGTCGCTCTTGCCATGAGCGCGTCGTCCGACACGGCATGGGCGATGAAGCGTTCGAGGCGAGCGCGAGAATCCGGGCTCTGCTCTGCGCCCTTGGACATCCGTTCAAGGGCATCCGCGCGCAGTCGCTCGGTGCCCGCGATCCGCACCAGCTTTCCGGTGCCATCGACGATGAGGTCCGGCAACAGGTCCCCCACCTGTGTGTCCGAGTCGGACTCGGGTTCCTCTGACGGCGACGAGGTGCTCGGCGAGTTGGCGCCTTCAGCCGAGGTCGCGGGCAGGACCGAGAACTCGTCGTGAATCACGCGGATCCCCTCGGCCGCCTTCTCGACCCGCATGCGATGGCTCGAACGAAAGACGAGCGACTCCACACCGTGCGCGGTCTTGGATTCCCCGGTCTCCTGGAATTCGACCCGCGCCGTGAGGCCCACCGGCCATGCGAAGCGCAGGTCCACGAATTGGCCCGTCATCGTGTTCGATCGCGGCGGGGAACCGGGCGAACCCGCCGAACCTGCGCATCCCAGGAAGAGACAGAGCGCCGCTGCAGAAGCGAGCCCGGACAAGAGGAGAGATGTCAAAGCTTGCCCGCGCCGCCCTACATCCGGCGCTTTCGGATCTGTGTCTTGAGTCCGCTGGAGGGCGGACCGGCAGTCCTCGCGATGTCTATCGAGGAGTCGGGCGTTGTCTCGATCTCCGGGGTCATTCCGAGCTCCTTGGCCTTTGGGAGAGTCTCGCGGCTCTGGGCCCGGCCGGCCACTGGTCGGCGAAGAGCGAAGCGCTAGCCGCCGGCGGCAGGATCCTCCGCCTCCGCGCCGGGGGCGGAGGCATCGTCGAGGTTGTCGAGGTAGCCCTCGGGCAGCGCCACCTTTTGCGTTCCTGCGCGCTTTCCGCGAGGGACCCGCAAGGCCGCTTGAGGGAAGGGCTCGTCCCGGTCGATGGCGCGGAGCACACGGCGCAGATCATCGAGCGTCTCGATCGCGATCAACTCCTCGCGCAGGCGCGTGCTGTAGCGGAAGCCCTTGGTGTACCAGGTGGCATGCTTGCGAAACATGCGGACCGCAACGGTTTCGGGCAGCCACTTCGAAAGGAGCGTGGCGTGCTCGAGCATCACATGGGCGACCTCGCCGAGCAGGGGTGGATCCGCAGGCTCCCTCCCGGCGAACACGTCGCTAAGCTCCCGAAAGAGCCACGGCCGACCGAGGCAGCCCCGTCCGACCACGACGCCGTCACAGCCGGTCGTGCGCATCATGCGGAGCGCGTCGTAGGCCTCCCAGATGTCGCCGTTCCCGAACACTGGAAGCCGCCCGACGGCGGATTTGAGCCGAGTGATCGCGTCCCATTGCGCCTCGCCGTCGTAAAGCTGTGCCGCTGTGCGGGCATGCAGAGCGACTGCGGCGCAGCCCTCGTCGCGAGCGATTCGGCCGGCGTCCAGATAGGTCTCGTACCGCTCGTCGATCCCAATCCGGAATTTCAACGTCACCGGCACCGGCCCCGCACGGCGGACTGCGGCGCGCACGATCGCTCGCAATAGGTTCGGCTTGAGAGGGATTGCAGCGCCGCCGCCGCGGCGAGTGACCTTCGGTACGGGGCAGCCGAAGTTCATGTCGATATGGTCGACGCGATCCTCGCCGGCAAGGAGGGCCACCGCCTCCCCAACGTAGTAGGGGTCCACGCCATAGAGCTGGAGGCTCCGGGGCTTCTCCTCGGGGGCAAACCCGGCGAGGTGGAGCGTCTTGGCGTTGCCTTCGACGAGCGCCCTGGCCGTAATCATCTCGCTCACGTAGAGGCCCGCGCCAAACTGTCGGCAGACCGCACGGAAGGGAGCGTTGGTGATCCCCGCCATGGGTGCGAGCACAACCGGCGGCCACACGCGCAAAGGTCCAATCGAGACCGGGTCGAACTCGCCTGGCCGCGCCTCCGGCACGTCGCGGTTCAAGGCGCTTCGGTAGCGGGGATCCATGCCGTACTAAGCAATAGATAAAAGTGCTGCAATGTCAATGGGTTAGCAGGCGACTTTGGCAAACTGGCAAGGGCTTGGCAAGGGAGAACGGCCCCGCTCCGGGGAGGGGTCGCAGGCGGAACGGGTTGGTGCAAAGCGTGATTTAGCCCCTGATCGGTGGTCGCGTCAGACAGGACGCCATCGCAAGAAGGTCATCGACGAAGACCATGAACGACGACCTCATCATCGCGAGCCATCCTGAATCGTTGCGTGTTCGGGACTCATCAAGGCAAGGTTCGCACGGTGCCCGCCACCACGAGGGTCATCCGCACGATCCTCCAGCGAGCGGGCCTCTACCCCCGCTCACGCACGGGATTCGCCACTCGCTCTGCTCTGCTCTCATCCCCTAGAGGCAACGGCGTTGACATCGAAACCGTTCGCGTCGTGATGGGGCACGCCTCGATCCAGACCACGCAGGGCTACGCCCATACGACCGAAGATCGGATGCGAAAAGTGGCTCAGGCTTTGCCGTGGTAAGCCGATCTCATTCGCGGGGCCGCGGGCTTGCACCGGCGTACAAGAACCCCAAGTGAGGACCAACGGCGCGTTGTACCTTCTCATTCACGTCGATCAGGTCGGTGAACGTTTCCAGGAACCCGGTCACCCCCACGTGTGACCACGAATGAAGAGTTCCCGGTTGTCGTTCATGAGTTGAGGCAGGGGAAGCTCCCAACGTCCAGGATGATGTTGCCAAAGTTGTCATTCTCGGAGTAATAGGCGAGAACCTCCTCAAACACGATGTCATTGAACTCCGGCCACGAGCCTGTGTGCGCTCTCAGCGCTTGCGGTTTGAAAAAACTGGGCTACCCATAACAAGCCGCTCTCTCCTCTGGACGACGCGCAGCTCACGGATTCATCCGCGCCTGTTCGTGATGCCAATCGAGTCTGCCGGTGCCGCTGGAACCGGTTCGTCATACGGGCGCTCCAGGTTACAGCGACGTTGCGTGCTCAGTATCTTCCACTGGAGATTCTTGTGGAGATGTGAGCGGAAGTGTGTCGGTGGCGCCACTAGCATTAGAGCGCGGGACACGAAGAGGAAATGCAATTGCCTAAGAAGCTTTATGTCGGAAACCTCCCCTTCACTACCACGGAAGCCGATCTGCGTCGGCTTTTTGAGCCGCACGGCGGTGTCGCTTCTGTGAACTTGGTGATGGACCGCGAGACAGGTCGCCCCCGGGGTTTCGCTTTCGTTGAAATGAACGACGACAGCGGCGCGAGTGCGGCGATCCAGACTCTGAATGGACGCGAGCTTGGCGGACGAGCACTGCGCGTCAACGAAGCCAACGACCGGCCGGCGGCTGGCCGCGGTGGTTTCGGTCGAGGCCGACGTTAGATCCCCCGAGAACTGAATGGGGCTGGGGCCTAAGGCGCGGCCGCATAAGTGAGGTGGGAATTGACGGGCATTCGTGTCTACGGCTGCTTCGACGTCCGCTACGACGGCGATTTGCTGGCGCGCCTCGCGCGAGAGTCTCAAAACTCAGACTCGCCCTTCGAGGTCACCGCCTGGTCCGCTCGCCATGCCGAGAGCGCGGACTGGGAGGCCGGCCTTCGTGTCGCCCTCGCCAATGTGGATGAAGTTGTCGTTCTCTGCGGCGAGCACGCCGACACAGCGGACGAGATGAGCGCGGAGCTTCGAATCGTCCAGGAGCTAGCCAAACCATACTTCCTGCTCTGGGGCCGCCGCGGAGCCGAGTGCACGAAGCCCACGACCGCGAAGCACGCCGATAGCTTCTATGCATGGATCTGGGAGATCGTGAAATCCCGGATCGACATCGCAACTCGACCCCGACCGGGCGAGGGTTCGATCGTGGCAGCGCGATGACGACGCCGCGCGTGCCCGAACGCTCGATTCCGCGGGTCTCTGGGTCCAAGCGGCCCGCTGCCTGGGGCCATCGCTTCGGTCCTGGTCTGTGTTGCGACCGCTGTGGCATCGCATGGTCGGATCACACGAAAGACCCCCATGAGTGTCGCGTTGAATGCCGCGAGTCGCTTCCGGGAAACGAGAACTTCGTCAATCCGCCGGTATTCCCGAAAATCTGCATCCCAGCAAACGCGGTTCATAAGGCGCCCTAA
>DOUU01000183.1 GCA_003520425.1 Deltaproteobacteria bacterium | reverse complement strand
CGGCGCGTTCTCGGCGGGGGCTGCGCTCTCCGCGGGTAAAGGGGGAGCGGACGGCCCCCCTGAGGGCGGGGCAGAGGGCGCAGGCCCTTCGCCGGGCTTCGCCGCGCCCTGCTCGCCGAGGAGTCGGGCTGCGGCGGCATCCGCCTGTGCTTCGATCACCTCGGCCGTGGTGCGCGGAGCGGTCGGCGCAGCCGGGGGCGGCGCTGCAGGCTGAGGCGGGGGCGGCGGCACGGTCGCTTCCGTGGCGCCGGGAGGCGTCGCGCCGTGCGGGCCTGCCGCCTCGGCGACTGCGGAGGGAGCGGCGCGCGGGGCTGCAGGACGCTTCGCGGCGGCGACTTCCGCCGGGGTCGACGCGCGCAGATCGATCACGATCCGCGTGGGCGACGAAAGCGTTTCCTCTGTTGCATGGACATCGCGCGAACGCAGGGCAATCCGAGCCACCGCACCTTCGGGCCTCGCTTCGAGCCGCACCCCGTCGACGACCTTGGAGAGCGTACGAACGACCTTCGGCTGCGCGCTCGCGTCGAAGTGCACCACCAGTTCGGGCGCGCCGGCGTCGCTGCGCTCGAGGTGGTAGCGGGCGGGCCCGTCGAGGTCGAAGACAACCCGGGTGACTTCGCCGTGCTGGCCCACGCGCACGTCGATCACGCGCACCGCAGAGGCCGGCGAGGCCCATCCCACAAGAAGCGCTGCCGCAAAGGGCAGCGCTCCCCACACGCTCCTCCGCAGCGCACGAGTCTGACTTCTCTTCATCGACGGCCCCCCTCCGCCTCCCTGATCGCTGGCGCAAACCGCGCTCGCCGCTCGTGGGCTCTACTTACCGACGAATTTCGGCTTGCGCTTCTCCTTGAATGCGCGCGGACCTTCGCGCGCATCTTCGGTCTGGAACACGGGCATTCCGAACTCGCGTTCAAGGGCGAGCGCATCCTTTTCTGCGAGATCGAGGCAGGCGCGCGCGGACCTTCGGATGGCGCGCACCGCGACCGGGCCGTTCTCCGCCACGGTCTGCGCAATCCCGAGGGCCGTCGCAAGCACGTCGCCGCGGGGCACGACCCGGTTCACAAGACCGATGTCGTAGGCCCGGCCGGCGTCGATCAGGTCGCCCGTCAGCAGGATCTCCATGGCCACGGCGTAGGGAATCTGGCGCGGCAGCCGAACGGTCGACCCCGAGATGGGAAAGAGGCCCCATTTGGGCTCCTGCAAGCCGAACTTCGAATCCTCGGCCGCCACGCGGATGTCCGTCGCCTGGAGCATCTCCATCCCGCCCGCAATGCAGAATCCCGTCACCGCGGCGATGATGGGCTTCTCCGGGTCGAACTCTCGCAAGAGAGCCCGGTCGCTGATCGCCGGGTCTTTGCGCAGCGCCTCGTCCCACTCATCCTCGGGCGCTCTTGCGCCGGTGAAGAGCGGGATCAGGCGGGCGAGGTCCGCGCCCGCGCAGAAGGACTTGTCCCCGGCTCCCGTCACCACCGCCGCTCGAATCTGCGGATCCCCTTTCACCTCTTCCCAGGCCCGGGCGAGCCGCACGGCAACCTCAGGGTTCACCGCGTTGCGCGCCTCGGGGCGGTTCAGCGTGATCAGCGCGACCGATCCCCGGCGCTCGAACAGCACGACCGACACCCGGCTTCTCCCTGGGCTCCCTGCAACGCAGACCTACGTAAGGCGCTGGGGGGCGAGGAGCGCGGACAGCCCCTCGAGCGCGCCGCGGATGCGCGGACCGTACCATGACACCCAGGTGCCGTCGATCAAATGGATCCGTCCCTCGTGGGCGGCGGGGATGTCGAGGCGGGCCATTTCTGCCGCATCCAGCGCACCGAACGCGTAGGGCTCGTCCGGCAGCAGAACGACGTCGGGCGCAGCTTGCTCCACGTCCGAGAGCTCGACCCGTGGATAGCGCCGATCGCTGCGTGCGCCGAAGACATTTTCACCGCCGCAGAGCAGGAGGAGATCGTGAGCGTAGGTGTCCGGACCGACGCTCATCCAGGGGTCGCGCCAGACCGGACAGAACACGCGCTGGGCGGGGCCAGGCCGCCGCGCGAGGGCCACGCGAAGGGCCGCCTCCACGGGCTCCACGACCTCGCGGATCGCTTCGGCCGTCGCCCCGAGCCTGGCGATCTCTCGCAAGAGCGCCGCGCCGTCGCGAACCGTCCGCGGATAGGTGACCCAGACCGAGATCCCGGCCGCGCGCACTCGCTCCACGTCCCGCCGCCGGTTCTCCTCCTGGTTTGCAATCACCAAGTCGGGCCGTAGGGCGACAATCGCTGAGAGGTCCGGGTTCTTGGTCCCGCCAAGCTTGGGCAGGGCAGCCACAGCGTCCGCCGGGTGCACACACCAGTCGGTGACGCCGACGACGCGCTCGCCGAGCCCGAGCACGAACAGCGCTTCTGTCAGGCTCGGCACGAGCGACACGATGCGCCGCACTTCTCCTTCCGGCCGGCCGCTCACACCTCGAAGCCGACCTCGAGGACTCCTGCCTCGAGCCGTGCGTGCGCAACCGCGCGGCCCGTGACCGAGGCCGGCAGCGCGATGCGCCGCTGCGCGTCGCGCACACGCACGAGCAAGACCTCGCCATGCAAGGACACCTCGATCTCCTCCTTTCGCGCGTTCGGAAGCTCGATCTCGAGGCACGTGCGGCCAGCGCGCTTGCGCAAGCGGATCGGACGAGTGCGGGTGAAGACCATCGCCGGATCGCGCTCGCCGTACACGTGGCGGGCGAGTTCGCGCAGCTGCTCCTCCCCCACGAGCTCGTGGGGAAAGAGGGAGGCGTGGAAGATCGGCACCGGAAACGAGGACTCGATCTCCTCGAGCTCGCGGCGCTCTCGCTCGGCCCAACGCGCGAAATAGCCTTCGGCGGCGCGCGCCGGGAGCTGGCGGTTCACCACGATGGCATCCGTCGCGACGCCGTAGAGCGAGAGATAGGAGAAGGAACGTCGGGTCTCCTCCACCACGACACGCGCGGGATTCACCACGAGGCGCGCCGTCGTGCGGTCACCGTCGAGCAGGATCTGCTGCACGTCCTCCACCTCGCGATAGAGCCGCTCGAAGGCGTCGAAGAACTCCTCACGCGGCAAAAGACGCCCGGCGTGGATGCGGTCCACGAGCGGCCGCAGCAAGCGCGCACCGCGCCGCTCGAGCGGGAAGAAGTTCTCCATGAAGATCCGCAGGGCATCGGGGAAGCGCAGCATGCGGAGCGTTGCGCCGGTCGGGGCGCAGTCGACGACACAGACATCGAACTCGCCGGTGGCCTCGACCTCACGGACCGCACGCAGCGAGATCAGCTCCTCGAGCCCTGGGAAGACGAGGAGCTCCTCCGCCAGGAGCTCGTCGGTCTCCTCGCGCAAAAGCTCGCGCAGCCAGACCTGGATATCGGCCCAGGCCCGGTCGAGCTCGTCGAGCACGCCGACCTCCTGGGCGGTCACGCGCTCGCAGATGCGCTGGGGGCGCGGCCCGATGGGCCGACCGAGCGCATCCCCGAGGCTGTGTGCGAGGTCGGTGGAGAGCACGAAGACCCGGTGGCCGTGCGCCGCCGCACCGAGCGCAGTGGCGAGAGCGAGGCTCGTCTTGCCGACTCCTCCCTTGCCCGTATGGAGAAGGACGCGCATCAGGGTCGTGTCCCTTCGGCTCCAAAGCGCACCACCAACACGTCGCGCTCGAAGCGCGCGCTCGCGAGCGAGAGCGCAGCGAGGCGTCGGGGAAGCTTGAGCGCCCGACGGCGTCCCGCGGAGCGCACGACGAGCTCATCTTCGATCTTTGCGACGTCTAAAGCCGCGCGCTCGGCGTGGGGCAGGGGCAGATCGATTCGGTATCCGGTGGCGTCGCGCGCGAAACGCACCCGCCCCGCGACCCCGAGGATCGCGTCCGGCGCGCGCTCCCCGAAAAGCTCCTCCCCATGGGCCCGCAACGCTTCGAGGCCCGTCACCTCATCGTCGCGCAGCGGGCTCGGCAGCACCGGGAGCGGAGCGAAGAGCGCCTCCACCTCTCGCCGCCGCTCTTCTTGGAGTCGGCCCCAGCCGTGGAAGAAGGCTTCCCGGGCCGCCGCCGGGGGCAGGAGCCGGTTCATGATGACGGCGTCGCAGGGAATCTCGAAGAGCGCAAGGTCGGTGAAAGCGCGGCGTGCTTCGTCGATCACCATGCGCTCCGGCGTCACGACCAAGCGGACGGTCGAGCTCGCCGCGGTGACGCGTCTGCGGAGCGCCCGAAGCTTTCGAAACAAGAGTTGGTCGATATCCCGGAACACGGCGGCGTCGGGAAGGGGAATCGGCACGAGGCTGCGCGCAAGCGGCGTCACCACGGCCGAGAGAGCCTGTTGCACGTGGAGCACGACGCGCAGCGCGCCGCGCGCGACCTCCGGGAGCGTGAGCAACCGAAGGGTCGAGTCGGTGGGGGCGCAGTCGAGGACGATCAGGTCGTAGCGGCCGGAGCGGCAGTGCTCCTCGACACCCAGAAGCGTCGAGAGCTCCTCGGCTCCGGGCAACAGCGCAAGCTCCTCGGCGACGACCTCCTCGAGCCCCTGGTAGCGCAGCAGCGAGACCAAGTAGTCGTGAATTCGCCCCCAGTGTTCCGCCATCTCGGTGCGCGCGTCGAGCTCGAGGGCGTCGAGGCAGGCTGCGATGGGGGTGGGGCGAGGCCCGAGGCGCCGCTCGAGGACGTCCCCGAGACTGTGGGCCGCGTCGGCCGAGGCCAAGAGCGTGCGCCGGCTCCGGGCAGCGGCACAAAGCGCGGTGGCGCATGCGGTCGTGGTCTTCCCGACACCGCCTTTGCCCGTGTAGAGAACAAGCCGCACGTACCGACGGTACCACCTCCGTCGGCGGCGGCGCGCACGTCCCCCGCGTCACGCGGCGGCGATGCCCTGCTCCCTGCGCAGCGGGGCACCCGGTCGCACGGACAGGGCCCGCGGGAGCCTGGGCCAGGGCACACCTGCCGTCCAGCGATGGTCGCAGCGCGGACACGCCCCGAGCACAAGGAAACCCCCGTCCACGACCTGGTCGGTCACCACCTCGCTGAAGGCGCAGACCGGACAACGTTGAAGCGTGCGAAACATGCTGTTCATGAGGCTTCTCCTTCGAGCGCCGCGCTCGCTGTGAGCCTCGCCCGGCCCTGTGTCGGATGCGGTCACGTGCCCCAAGGCCGCGAGCGGCTGCCTTGGCGGCGGCTCGGTAGCATGGGGGGATGCGGATGGGACTCGTGCTCATGGGAGGCTCTGCGCGCGCAGACCTCGAACTCGCCCGGCGGGCCGAGGCGGCGGGCTTCGACGGCGTCTACTCGATCGAGTTCTTCAACCGGAACGGCTACGTGACCCTTGGCGCGATCGCCGGGGCGACCTCCCGCATCCGAATCGGCACCGCCATCGCCAACGCCTTCACGCGCTCGCCCCTCGTGCACGCGAGCGCCGCGATGGATCTCGACGAGCTCAGCGGCGGCCGCATGGTGCTCGGCCTCGGTTCCGCCACCCGCCGCATGAACGAGGACTGGTATGGCGTGCCATTCCGAGCGCCCGCGGCACGCATGCGCGAGCTCGTCGAGCTTTTGCGCGCGGCCTTCGCCGCGCAAAAGGGAGGCGGCCTTCGATTCGACGGAAAATACTGGAAGGTGAATGTCCCCCACTTTGCGCGGCCCGGCGCCGCCCGCAGCAGCATTCCGATCTGGGTGGCTGCCGTGAATCGCGGCATGATCGCCGCCGCGGGGGCCGTGGCCGATGGCCTCGTGGGACACCCGATCGCAACGCGGCGCTGGCACCGGGAGGTGACACTTCCCGTGCTCGCGAGCGCCGAGGCCAGCGCCGGCAGAGCCGCGGGCGCCTGTGCGCTTGTGCCCTACGTCCTCGTGTCGATCCATCCCGACCGCAGCCAGGCGATCCGGGACGCCAAGGCCCAGATCGGCTTCTACTTCACCACCGAGATCTATCACTCCGTGCTCGACCTGCACGGCCTGCGGCACGTGGGCGAGGCGTGCCGAGCCGCGCTTCGGCGCTGGGACGTGCGTGCCATGGCGGAGGCGGTCCCCGATGCGCTCGTCGACGAGATCGCGATCGCCTGCCCCCCCGACGAGGCGCGGGATCGGCTCGCGCAGTGGAAGGGCCTGACGGAAGAGCCCCTTCTCTACACCCCTGGTGTTGGCCTCTCCCCCGAGCGCGTGCGCGCGAACCTCGACGCCATCCTTGACCTCTTCGGCACGGCATGAACCAAGCGGTCGTGCACACCGCAGGGCATGGAACGCGGACCGCCGAGGAGCTCTGCGCCCTCCTTTGCGAGGCGTCCGTTTCGCTGGTGGCCGATGTTCGGAGCTTCCCGGGCTCGCGGCGAAATCCCCAGCATGCCCGCGCGCAGCTCGAGTGCTCGCTCCCCCTCGCGGGCATCCGCTACGTCTGGCTCGGCAAAAGTCTCGGGGGAAGGCGCAAGCAGATCCGGCGGCCAGAGGACTCGCCGAATACAGCCTGGCTCGAGCCCGCCTTCCGCAACTACGCCGACTACCTCTGCACGGCGGACGGCGCTGCGGGCGTGGCCGAGCTCGAGGCATGGGCGCGCAAGACGCCGACTGCCATTCTGTGCGCCGAACGCCTCTTCTGGCGTTGCCATCGGCGCATCATTGCCGACGCGCTCCTCGCCCGGGGCTGGCAGGTCGTCCACCTGCTCGAGCCGGGCAAGGCGCAGCCCCACACCCTCACCGCCTGGGCCCGCGTCACGGATGGCGTCGTCACGTATCCTGCGCTCGTCTAGGC
>DOUU01000441.1:2488-2621 GCA_003520425.1 Deltaproteobacteria bacterium | reverse complement strand
GGTCGGGCTCGCTGCGGTGCAGATCGGAAAAGCGCTCGGCGCGCGAGTTCTCGCCACGGTGGGCGGTCCTGAAAAGTCCGAGGTCGCGCGCGAGGCCGGCAGCGACGTGGTCATCGACTATCGAGATCCGAGC
>DOUU01000441.1:0-2449 GCA_003520425.1 Deltaproteobacteria bacterium | reverse complement strand
ACCTCGTAATCGGCTTTGCGAGCGGCGCGATCCCGGCGATCAAAGCCAATCGCATTCTGCTCAAGAACATCGCGGTCGTCGGGCTCCACTGGGGCGCGTATGCCGTACACGAGCCGGAGAGGATTCCCGAGACCTTCGAGGCGCTGTTCGGGCTCTTCTCCCAAGGGAAGATCGCGCCCGTGATCTACGGCCGATACGCGCTCGAAGACCTCCCGCGCGCGCTCGAGGCGCTGGGCTCCCGCAAGACCTATGGCAAGGTCATCGTCGTCCCGGCGTAGCCAAGACCGCGCAGGATTCTCCGGCGCGCGGGATGCGCGCGTCGCGACCGCGCTGTCATGGCTCCTCGGGCGAACGCTGCTCGTAGCGCTCAAAGAACAGGCACTCCTCGACCGGGCGGCGCGGCGGCCGGCCGTACCGGCCGAGCGGCCAGCCGATGGGCAGGAGCGCGCAGCTCGGGCAATCCCGGGGCAGACCGAGCCAGGCGTCGATCTCCCCGCCGAACGCGCGATGCACCGTCGTGAGAGAGGCGCCGAGACCCACGGCGCGGCAGGCCAGGAGCACGTTCTGGATCGCGGGAAAGAGGGCCTGTGTCTGGGCCTCGCCGCGCCGCGTCCAGCCCGCCACAAACAAGTGCACCGGCGCCTCCGCCAGGTGATCGGCAAGATGCAGCGCAGCGCGGATGTTGCGACGCCTTTCTTCCGGGAACGCGGGATCCTTCGCCGCCTCGAGCGCGGGGGCGATGTAGGCATGGAACGCGCGCCGGTAGCGCTCCGCCACGAACGCCCGTCCGTCGGGCGTCGTCACAGCCACGAAGATCCAGGGCTGGCGATTCCCGCCGCTCGGCGCGAAGGTGCCCGCCTCGCACACCTTGCGCACGAGCCCCGGCGGAACCGGGTCTTTTCGCAGCCGGCGGATGGCGCGCGCCGTGCGGATGCCTTCGAGCAGCGGGACGTCCTCGCCGATCGCGGCGAGGTCGATTTGCGCGGCTTGTTCGTCCATTGCAGGAGCTCCTACTCGCCTGCGGCCTCCAGGTAACGCTCGATCTTGTCGGCTCGCCGCTCGAAGCGGGCGCTCCGGGTCTGGGGATTGTTCTGGTCCGGGCTCGGCAGGCAGGCCGCGAGCTCAGCGGCCTGGCGGCGGCTCAGCGCCGAGGCGGGCACGCTCCAGTACTGGCGCGCGGCGGCCTCGACGCCGTAGATGCCCCGTCCGAACTGGGCGATGTTCAAGTAGATCTCGAGAATGCGGGATTTGGGGAGCCGACGCTCCATGGCGAGCGTCAGCACGACCTCATGCCACTTGCGGAGCGGGCTGCGCGCAGGCCAGAGAAACAGGTTCTTCGCGGTCTGCTGGGAGATCGTACTTCCCCCGATGGCAAGTCGGCCTTGGTCGAGATCGTAGTGGAGGGCGTCTTCCAGCGCCTCGAAATCGATGCCGTCGTGTTCGTAGAAGCGGACGTCCTCGGCGACGATCACCGCACGCTGGACGATGCGCGGAATGCGCGCAAGCGGCACCGGCAGCCAGCGCAGAGCGGGAAGCTCACGTTTGCCCTCGCGTGCCTCGTCGGCGAGGCTCGTCTCGTAGCTCTGGATGAAGCGGGACTTCGGGATCGGACCGCGGGCCAGGGCCCTCCAGTCGGGCCAGAGCCACGCGAGAAAGAGGGCGTCCGCCGCGGCCGCCGCGGCGAAGACGAGGAACCCCACTCTCACGATTTTGTTTCGCACGCCCACGGAGTCTAGGGAAGGAGGAGCACCTTACCNNCGCCGATCCGCACGCGCAGCGCCCCGGACTCGACCGCGTGCAGGACCTCACCGCCCCGGCGCACGAGCTCCTCCCGGCTCTCGGTGTAGTGCGCGAGCGAAGGCCGTGTCACGTAGAGCGAGCCGAGATCGGAAAGGCGCCGCAGATCAAAGGGGGGCACGGCTCCGCTCGACTGGCCGAAGAGCACGAGGAGCCCCCGCGGACGCAGCGAGCGCAGGCTGCCCTCAAAGGTCGACTGCCCGACCGAGTCGTAGACCACATCGACTCCGCGCCCGCCGGTGAGCCGCCGCACCTCGGCCGCGACGTCGGCTTCGCGATAGCGGATCACATGATCCGCTCCCGCCTCGCGCGCGAGCACCTCCTTGTCGGCGCCTCCGCAGGTGCCGAGGACGCGCACGCCCGCGCGCTTTAGCGTCTGCACCAGGAGGAGCCCCGTTCCGCCGGCGGCAGCGTGCACCAGCGCTGTGTCACCCGGCTGCGGCGTTCGCACGGCGTGGGTGAGATAGTGCGCGGTCATCCCCTGGAGCATCACGGCCGCCGCCGCCTGATCGGCGACGCCTGGCGGTACGCGCACGAGCCGGTCAGCGGGAGCGACCACGGCGCTCGCATAGGACGCGGGAACGCTCGCCCAGGCGACGCGGTCCCCGACGCGAAGGTCCGCGACGCCTTTGCCCACGGCCTCCACCTCCCC
>DOUU01000438.1 GCA_003520425.1 Deltaproteobacteria bacterium | reverse complement strand
CGAGGTCCATCGCCTAGCGCTTCTCGACGTCGGAGAAACGGGCGCCGCGTTTCTCGACGAATGCGTCGCGTGCCTCCTGCGAGTCGGGAGAGGTGTAGAGCTCGAAGGTGAAGCCCTGCTCGAAACGGTAGCTTCTTTTCACGTCCAGCAGTNNTTCGATGCCGTTTAGGGACTCTTTGGCCAGCCGCACCGCGCGTGGGCTCTTGCTTGCGATTTTCGCGGCGAGCGTCCGTGCGGCGGGGAGGAGTTCATCGCGCTTTACGATTGACTCGAGCGCGCCGAGCGCGTACGCCTCGGTCGCCGAGATCGGTTCGCCCGTGTAGAGCATCCGCCGCGCCTTTTGCATCCCGAACATGCGCATGAGGTGCGTCGCTGCGCCCAGCGCGCCGCGATCAATCTCGGGGAGGCCGAAGCTCGCGTCATCGGCGGCGAGCACGAGGTCACTCGCGCCTACGAGCCCGATTCCGCCGCCGAGCACAAAGCCGTGCGCCGCGGCGATCACGGGGACGGGGCAGTCGTACACGGCCGCGAATGCGGCATAGCAGCCGCGGCTCACCTCGGCGATGCGGCGGGAATCCGCAGCGAGTTCCTTCACGTCGACGCCGGCGCAGAACCCGCGTCCTTCCGCCGCAAGGATGACGGCGCGTACCGTGTCCTCGTGCCCGAGGGCCTCGAGCGTGTGGGCGAGCTGGAGCCAGCCCGCACTGGGGAGCGCATTCACCGGCGGGTGCGCGAGGAAGACCTCGGCCACGCCATTTTCGACGACGGTCTTCACGAACACGACGATCCTCCCTGCTTCTCGAGGGCGGCGAGCCGCTCGCTCGCTTCGGTCACGATGTGGTCGATGAGATCTTTCACGGTCGGCCGATCCCGCAACAACCCTGCGACCTGTCCGCTCGGCAGCACGCCTTCGTCAGGGTGTCCCTCGACCATCGCGCGCCGAATCAGGATCGGAGCGTTGGCGGCCATCAGCATCTGTGTGCGCGTCAACTTCTCGGAACGGCGGAGCGCGAGCCCGCTGCGCAAGAGCGTGGGGAGCGAGGCGCCGGTGAGCGAGCGATAGGCGAGCGCGCTGCGCAGCGCGCGCACAAGGCGGGCGGCCGCGCTCCCCGCTTCGAGCCGGCGCACCAGTGCGTTCAGGATGACACGCTGCGGCAGGCCGTCCACCTCCGTCGTCACCCGGATGTCGTCGACGCTCGCGGCGAAGTAGCGGTCTAGCGTCGCATCGGGGACAGGGCTCTCGGCCGTCAACAGAAAGCGCGTCCCCATGGCGATCCCGTCCGCGCCGAAGGCGAGGGCGGCGGCGAGGCCGCGGCCGTCGTAGAAGCCGCCTGCGGCCACCACAGGGACGCGTACGCGGTCGAGCACCTGCGGCAGGAGGAGCGACGTCGGAACCGAGCCCGTGTGACCGCCCCCTTCCGCTCCCTGGGCCACGATCACATCGGCCCCAAGCTCGACGGCCTTCTCCGCATGCCGCGGCGCCCCGACGGTGGGGATGCACAGGACGCCGGCATCCTTAAAACGTTGGATGAAATCCTTGCGCGGTCCGCGACCGTAGCTGGCCGCCGCGACGCGATGGCGCAAGATCGCTTCGGCGGTCTTCGCCGCCCCCGGCGCTTCCATCAGGAAGTTCACGCCGAAGGGACGGTCGGTCAGCCGCTTCACTTGAGCGATCGCTCCGTCCACCTGGTCCGGCGGGATCGTGGCCGTAGCGAGGAATCCCATGGCTCCGGCATTGCAAGAGGCCGCTACCAGCTCTGGTGTTGCGACCCAGCCCATGGCGGTCTGGATGACGGGAACTCGGATGCCGAGCCGATCACAAAGGCGTGTGTGGAGGGCGGGGTGCATGCCAGTGTCCTACGCCCGCAGCTCTTTGGACCCAAGGCCCAAGGGGTCGATTCGTTCACGCAGGAGCCCGAGCTCTCCGGGAGTGGGAAGTCTCGTTTCAGCAATCGGCTCCGAGAACACGAGCTCGAAGCCGGTGTTCGAGATCACCTCTTCGATGGACACACCGGGATGGACGGACCGGACCCGCATGCGGTGGTCGGGCGTCTCGAAGTCGAAGACGCCGAGGTTCGATACCACGCGCCGGACGTTGTGGAAACATGCCGATGTCTGGCCGAGCGCGGCAGCCCGGTCATAGCCGACGCCACACACCACGTCGACCTTTTCGACGAAGACCTTCTTCGAGTGGACCGGGATCCAGTAGCTCGTCTTGTGGTTCAGCGTGTTCCCTGGTGCGCCGCGCGTCCCGATGAGCTGCACGGTGGGCTTCCGGTAATCGCCGATGCAGGAGATGTTCTGGTTCCCGAAGCGATCAATCTGCGTGGCCCCCATGAGGACGTGGCGGCGGCCCGACCAGAGCAGGTCGAAGACGCTGCGGAAAGGGATCCACCCCTCGACGATGGGCTCCGGCCCGTCCCCGCCTCCCACGGCAGGGACGTTCCCGAGTGCGTACGCGAAGCCATCGGTGATGAGGAGATCCGGCTCGAAACTGAGCTTCGCGAGCCGGGCGCCGATCATGGGGAGGGTTCCCATCGCGCTCGCCAGGATCTCGCCGTCTCCGCGGAAGATTTCGGCGATCGCGACCGCACAGATCTCATCGCGGCGAGCGTCGTTCATCGGTTCGTGCGCTCCCGCACCCGGCGCTGATAGTCGGCTTCCGAGACCTCGAGATAGCGTTCACGGAACGCGCCCCACGCCTCACTGCTCTTCGCTGCCGCGGCATAGTCGCGTTGGAAGGATTCATCGCGGCCGTAGTCGGGCGGGCACTCGGTGAAGTGTGCTCCGTTCGGCGCCTCGATCACGCCGTCCACCATCGTTCGGTTCAGCCGCAGCGTGTGGAAGGAGCCGGCCTTGAGAAGCGCTTCCGTTTCCACGATGCGCTCGCACGAGACAAAGCGCTTTTTCGCAGCCATGCAGAAGAGATCATCGAAGTACAGATCCGGGCCCAGATACTGCGCATTGCCGCCGGCGTCCGCGCGATTCATGTGCACGAGTGCGACATCGAGAGCGAGCGCCGGCATCGCGACGAGCTCCGTGCCGTCGGCGTAGGGAGACCGCACGGTCTTGAGCTCTGGATTGAATCGCATCACGTCGGAGCCGAGGCCGGCGCGCGTGGGAAGAAAAGGAAGCCGCAGCGCAGCGGCGTAGAGACCCCACTGGAGCATGCCCTCGTCGAGCTCCACGGATTCGATCGCCCCCGCCTCGCGCGCCTTGCGGAAGTGGGGCTCGAGGGGAATCGAGTCCAAGGAGACGAACCCGTAGATCACCTTTTTTACTTTTCCGGCCGCACACAGGAGGCCTACGTCGGGACCCCCGTAGGCGACGAGGGTCAGATCCTTCACCGACGAGCGCAGGAGCGCCCGGACCAGAGACATCGGCTTTCGACGAGAGCCCCAGCCTCCGATCCCGACCGTCATCCCGTCACGGATCTCGCGCACCGCCTCCTCTGCCGTCGTGCGCTTGTCCATGCGTTCCTCCGCGCGCCGCCTAGGCCGGCGCGGTCTCACCCAGGAGCCGCGTTCCACCACGGCCCCGAGCCGCGCGCCGGCTTGCACCTCGGGATCCGGGGAGTGGGTCGCGAACCACCCTGTCCGACTCCGCGACGCGGCCCAGGAGCCGGCCGTTCGCGCCTGCACACGCGGCCGGAGGAGTTATGATACGCTACGTCTCGTAAAGGCGTCCAGCCTGGCGCAGCATCACGGCGAGTGGGGGATCGATGAGGGGAGCCAAAGAGCGGGTGGCTGCGGTGGAGGGCTGGTTCCGCATGGATGAGGCCGAGCCTCGCCTGCTCGGCGTGCGTTGTCGGGCCTGCCGGACAAGCTATTTCCCGAAGGAGAGCTTCTGCCGCAACCCGAGTTGTGGCGCAGCGGACCTCGAAGAGATCCCCCTCTCGCGGCGGGGGAAGCTCTGGTCGTGGACGGACAACCGCTACCCGCCGCCGCCTCCCTTTGTCGCAAAAGATCCCTTCGAGCCCTACAGCGTGGCTGCAGTCCTGCTCGAAGCCGAGAAGATGGTCGTGCTCGGGCAGGTGGTGGCCGGAGTCGACGCGGCGGCCTTTCGGCTCGGGCAGGAGATGGAGCTTGTGCTCGACACGCTCTTTGAGGACGAGGCCAAGCAGTACATCGTCTGGAAATGGCGGCCGGTGGCGGCGTAGGGCCGCCTGCGAGGAATTCGGAGATGGCGCGAGGAGTCGCGGTCCTGGGCGTCGGCATGCATCCGTGGGGGAAATGGGGCCGAAGCTTTGTCGAGTATGGCGTCGCCGCGGCGCGCGCAGCCCTGAAGGACGCGGGCATCGAGTGGAAAGATGTCGAGTTCGTGGCTGGCGGCGACACGATCCGCAACGGCTACCCCGGCTACGTGGCGGGCGCGACCTTCGCGCAGGCGCTGGGCTGGACCGGTGCGCAGGTGGCGAGCACCTATGGCGCGTGCGCCACAGGCGCTCAGGCCATCGATGTGGCGCGCGCACGCATCCTCGCCGGCCTCTGCGATGTGGCCCTTGTCGTGGGCGCTGACACAACGCCGAAGGGCTTCTTCGCACCAGCCGGCGGCGAGCGTCCGACGGATCCCGACTGGCTGCGCTTTCGTCTCCTCGGCGCCACCAACCCAGTCTACTTTGGGCTCTACGCGCGACGGCGCATGGAGACCTTCGGAGCGACCAACGAGGATTTCGCGCAGGTGAAGGTGAAGAACAGCCGCCACGGTCTCGCCAATCCAAACGCGCGCTACCGAAAGGCGGTGACACTCGATGAAGTGATGGCCTCGCCGGTCGTCTCGGACCCGCTGCGCCTGCTCGACATCTGCGCGACGAGCGACGGCGGCGCTGCCGTGGTTCTCACCAGCCTCGATTTCGCACGCCGCCACACGACCGACGCCGTCACCCTGGCCGCGGTATCCACGGTCACGCCGCGCTTTCCGAACACGATCATCGAGATGCCGAACTTCGCGACCGACTCCGCGGCGAGCGTTCCGGCGCCCGACGTGCCCTTCAAGGACTCGATCGCGCGGCGGGCGTACGAGGCGGCGGGCGTAGGTCCCGAGGACCTCGACCTCGCCGAGGTCTACGACCTCTCGACTGCACTCGAGCTCGATTGGTACGAGAACATCGGCATCGCCAAACCGGGGGAGGCCGAACAGCTGCTGCGCGACGGCAGCACCGCGCTCGGTGGTCGCATTCCAGTGAACCCGAGCGGTGGCCTCGCAAGCTTCGGGGAAGCCATCCCGGCCCAAGCGATCGCGCAGCTTTGCGAGCTCACGTGGCAGCTTCGCGGCGAGGCGGGCGGCCGCCAGGTCGAGGGCGCGAAGCTCGGAGTCGCCGTGAATCAGGGCCTCTTCGGCCACGGCTCGGCCCTGCTCGCGAAGCGCTAACGCTTCGGACGGAGCGGCTCATCGCGCCCGAGGGCGCTGCCGCAAAGGTCCTCGGTCGCCCCGACCCGACGCACGCTGACAGTCGCACGCGCGCCTGCGAGCGCCTCCTGCCCGCAAAGCGCGAGGACACGAACGCACCGGCGCGGCGTTGGGGATCGATCGGGGGTCAGGAGGGCGATCGGTCCTTCGCCGGGCCGGGCGAAAGCACCGGAGCCTGCTCGCTTTGGGTTCACTGCACGTATCGCGCGTAGGCATCGAGCTGTTGCAGCACGGCATCGCGCGGTGCAGATGGGAGGCGCAATGCCACCTCGGTGACACCGAGCCCGGAGTAGTAATCAATCTTCTCCGGGCTCGGCAGCACGCCGATGGGCACAACCTCGAGCGAGCGTGGGTCCCGGCCGCGTNNTTCTTCCACCGCCCTGCGTAGCCTTGGGAGGTCCTCGCGTACGCTCTTCCCGCCGATCGGCATCCAGCCGTCCGCAAAGTCCGCGATTTCCGCGAAGAGTTTCGGACCGGCCGCGCCGCCGAGCAGGACGGGTGGCCGCGGCTTCTGCACGGGCTTCGGCCACTGCCAGCTCGGAGTGAGCCGAACCGTCTCTCCTTGAAACGAGGCGACCTCATTCGCCCAGAGCGCCTCGATGGCGAGCATCTTCTCCCGCACCAGGCGGCGGCGTGTCGAATACGCGACGCCGTGATTCTCCATCTCCTCCGCATTCCAGCCATATCCGATACCCAAGACTACG
>DOUU01000379.1:14579-22404 GCA_003520425.1 Deltaproteobacteria bacterium | reverse complement strand
TACCTCTACGACATCGACGACCTCGCGGGCGTCGCGGCCGCCAATGCCGACGAGCGACGCCGCGAGACCATGCTCGGCGAAGCGATCGTGCTCGAGGAGCAGCAGCGCTTCGACGGCTGGCTCCTCGCTCTCCAAGCCGTCCCGACGATCCGCCACCTGCGTGCGCGGGCGGAGGCGATCCGGCAGGGAGAGCTGCAACGCGCTCTCCAGCGCCTGAGCCTCGACGAGACCCAGCGCCAAGGTGTCGAGTCCCTCACACGCTCGATTGTCAACAAGCTCCTCCACGCGCCCGTGTCGCGCTTGCGGGCCGAAGCCGAGCGCGAGGAGGGACTTGCCTACCTCGAAGCGGCGCGCGTGCTTTTCGCCTTGGACGACCCCGACAGGACGGGTGCCGAGGCTGCGCAGTCCGCCGCGCTCGATGAAGGGCTCCTCGACGGCGCCGATCCCGAGGATTCCGAGGGGACGTGACGGTGCTGCGCATCGCGACGCGCGGGAGTGCTCTCGCGCTCGCCCAGGCGCGCTGGGTTGCGGCGCGCATCGAGACCGAGCTCTCGGAGCCCACCGAACTTGTGCCGATCAAGACGTCGGGGGATCGCCTGCAGGGGGTCTCCCTGGCCAAGGTCGGGGGAAAGGGGCTCTTCGTGAAGGAGATTGAGGAGGCCCTGCGCGAGGGACGGGCGGACTTGGCCGTGCACAGCGCGAAGGACCTGCCGGCTCGGCTCGCCCAGGGACTTGCCGTCGTCGCCTGGCCGCAGCGCGAGGACCCGCGGGATGCCCTGGTCGCACGGGAGCGCGGCACCCGGCTCGAAACGCTTCGGCCCGGTGCGCGCCTTGGCACGGGAAGCGCGCGCCGCTCGGCGCAGCTGCGCGCGCTGCGCCCCGACCTTGAGCTCGTGCCGCTGCGCGGAAACGTCACCACGCGCTTGCAAAAGCTCGAGGCCGAAGGCCTCGACGCCGTGGTTCTGGCCTGCGCGGGTCTTTTGCGCCTTGGGCTCGCGGAGCGGATCGATGAGCGGATCGCGGCCGAGGCACTGCTGCCCGCGGTTGCACAGGGCACTCTGGCGGTCGAGGCGCACGCGGACTCGGCGCTGGGCCGCGCCCTCGCCGCGTTGAGCGACGCGGCCGCCGAGCGCGCGGCACTTGCAGAGCGAGCGTTCCTCGCGCGCCTCGAGGGAGACTGCAACGTCCCGCTCGCCGCCCTGGCCGAGGCCGCTCCGGGCGGCCTTTTGCGGGTGCGCGGCCTCGTCTCGAGCGCGGACGGCCGCACGATCGTGCGCGGCGAGGCGTGCGGTCGGGATGCCGTGGCGACAGGGCAGGCGGCTGCCGAAGAGGTGCTTGGGAGGGGCGGCGACCGGGTGCTCGCGGCGCTGCGGCGCGAGGCCGTTCGATGAGCGGCCGCACCGGGCGGGTGGTGCTGGTGGGCGCGGGCCCTGGAGATCCGGATCTCATTACGCTCCGCGGCGCTGCGGCGCTGCGCAGCGCTGACGCGGTGGTGCACGACGCTCTCGTGAGCGCCGGGCTCTTGGCGCTCGCTCCGCCCGAGGCGCAGCGCATCAACGTCGGCAAACGCGGTCATGACGAGCCCACGCTTGCCCAGGAGGAGACCAACGCACTGCTTGTGCGGCTTGCCCAAGAGGGCAAGACGGTGGTGCGCCTCAAAGGCGGGGATCCTTTCGTCTTCGGTCGGGGCGGCGAGGAGGCGAGCGCGCTGGCGCGTGCGGGCATCCCCTTCGAGGTCGTGCCTGGGGTCTCGGCTGCGATCGGGGTCCCCGCCTTGGCGGGCATCCCCGTCACCGATCGGCGCCATGCGGCTTCATTCACCGTCGTGACGGGCCACAAGGATCCGCTCGAGCCGGCCGCGTCGATGCGCTGGGGAGAGCTGGCCCGCGGCGCGGATACCCTCGTGATCCTCATGGGCCTCAAGAACCTCGAAGCCATTGCCGAGCGCCTCGTGGCGAGCGGCCGCACGGGGCGAACGCCGTCGGCGGCGATCGAGTGGGGTACGACACCGGCCCAGCGCGTGGTCGAAGCCCCGCTCGCTGAGCTCGCGGCACGCGTCGCACAGGCCGGACTCAAGGCTCCGGTGACGATCGTGATCGGGGACGTCGTGCGCCTGCGCGGCGAACTCGCACGGGCCGAGCGGCTGCCCCTTGCGGGTCTACGCGTCCTTGTGACGCGGAGCGAGACACAGGCGGGCGGGCTCGTGACCGAGCTGCGTCGTGCGGGCGCGGAGCCGCTCATCGTGCCGATGATCCAACTCGCGCCGCTTTCGGCTACGCCCGAGCTCGCGGCTGCGATCGCGGGCCTGAGCGACTACGACGTCTTGCTCTTCACCAGCGCGAATGCTGTGCGCTGCTTCGTCGCGGCCGCATCCGCCGGAAAAGGGCTCGGGGCGCTGCGCGCCCGCGTCGTGTGCGTGGGGCCCGCCACGGCCCGGACGGCGCAGGAGCTCGGCCTCGCGGTTCACCTGGTGCCGACGCGGCGCTTCGACGCGGAGGGCCTGCTCGAGGCGCTCCGCCTGTCCTTCCCGCTCGCGGGCCAGCGCATTCTCCTGCCGCGCGCTGCGGCCGCGCGGGATCTCCTCCCCGAAGGCCTGCGGCGCGCGGGGGCGACCGTGGACGTGGTGGCGGTGTACCGCACCGAGGCGGCCAAGGTGGATACGGCTGCCCTGTGCGCGGGCCTCGTGCGCGGCGAGATCGATGCCCTTACCTTCACGAGCCCGTCCACCGTGCGCCACTTCATGGCCTGCCTCGACGAGGCAGCGCGCAAGGCGGTGCGCCGGTGTGTGGTGGCGGCCCTTGGCCCGGTGACGGCCGCTGCGCTGCGAGACGCAGGGCTCGCCCCGGACGTCGTCGCGGAGCGGGCACAGGCGGGCGCGCTCGCCCAGGCACTCGGCGAAGCCGTGCGGCTGCGCGCGGCGCGAGCAGCGGAGGGAGGGGAGAGATGAGCTTTCCGACGGTCCGCCCGCGCCGACTCCGGCGCACCGAGACGCTGCGGCGCATGGTCCGAGAGACGCGGCTCTCGCGCGAGAACCTCGTCCTTCCCCTTTTCGTGGTCGAGGGCAGCGGCGTGCGAGAGGCGGTCGCCTCGATGCCCGGCGTTTTCCGCTACTCGGTGGACGCCCTCGTCGATGAAGCCAAACGCGTCCACGACCTCGGCATCCCCGCGGTCATTCTCTTTGGGATCCCGGCCAAAAAAGACGCGCGCGGCTCCGGTGCGGACGCGCCGGACGGAGTGGTCCAGCGTGCCATCGCGGCCATCAAGCGCGGCGTGCCCGAGCTGTGCGTGCTCTCCGACGTCTGCCTGTGCGAGTACACCGACCACGGACACTGCGGCATCGTCGACGGAGATGAGGTGCGCAACGATCCCACGCTCGAGCGGCTCGCATCGACCGCGCTTTCCCACGCGCGCGCAGGCGCGGATGTGGTCGCGCCCTCGGACATGATGGACGGCCGCGTCTTGGCCATCCGCCGCGCCCTGGATGGGAGTGGCTTCGAAGACATCTCGATTCTCTCCTACGCCGCCAAGTATGCGAGCGCATACTACGGGCCGTTTCGAGAGGCGGCGGAGAGCGCGCCGGCCTTTGGCGACCGACGCTCCTACCAGATGGATCCCCCGAACCGGCGCGAGGCGCTGCGCGAGATGCGGCTCGATCTTTCCGAGGGGGCCGATGCCCTCATGGTCAAGCCCGCGCTCCCCTACCTGGATGTCCTGGCCGAGGCGAGGCGGGAGTTCGACGTTCCGCTCGCTGCCTATCATGTCTCGGGGGAGTACGCGATGATTCAGGCGGCGGCGGCCCGGGGTTGGATCGATGGTGCGCGCGCGCTCGACGAGGCGCTCGTGTCGATCAAGCGGGCGGGCGCGGACCTGATCCTCACCTACGGAGCGAAGGAGGTGGCCGCGCGCCTGGCTCCTTGAGCATGCGCGCGCCGAAGGGGGGCGGCGTGCCGGTCCAGTACAAGGTCGTCGAGACCAGCAACGTCAGCGACGAAGAGCTCGAGCGCATCCTGAACGAGTGGACGGCCAAGGGCTGGCAGGTCGACACGATTCACTTCGCGATGCGCGAGTCCTCCAAGCGGCCCGCCATGGCCTTCGTGAGCTTTACCCGGGAGGACGAGCCGCGCTGAGGGCCGGGAGGACCCGTTCGCAAAGACGCTCGAGCGACCGCCGCCGCAGCGCTTCGGGCAGGCCGGCCAGCTCGCTGCGCACGATAAGCAGATCCATGCCGAGCCGCTCCTGGTAGGCCAGAAGCCGTTCGGCCACCTCGCTTTCCCCTCCCACGATGACACGCTCCTGGATCGGCCCTTGGGCCGCCCGCGCCAGGGCGGGCGGGAGCGCCCGTGCGGCTGCGAGGGACTCCGCGGCGAGCTGCTCGCGCACGCGGGCCACTTCCGCGTCGTCGGCGGCCAGATGGAGCGTGCGCATGATGGGCGTGCGGAAGGGCCCGCGAACGCCGCCGGGCGGCAGATGCGCGCGGTGGAGCGCGTGGTTTTCGACGAGGATCGCAAGGGTTTCGAGCGGGGAGGCGAGATAGGGCAGCCCGCGGCGTGCGGCTTGCAGAAGCCCCTTCTTCCCGAAGGCGGCGACGAGGAGCGGGGGGTGGGGACGCTGAAGGGGGCGCAGCGTCGGCGTGACAAAACGCCCGCTGCCCGTCGCGAAGTGGTCACCCGAAAGCTCCATGGGCTCGCCCCGGAAAGCGCGCAGGATCGCGTCGAGGGCCTCGTCGAAGCGGTCGCGTTTCGTGTGGGCCTCCACCCCGAAGGCCTGGAACAAAACCGGCGCGAAGCCGCGCCCGAGACCGAGCATCACGCGGCCTTGCGAGAGCACGTCGAGGGCCGACACCTCCTGCGCCACGCGCAGGGGATGGTGCACGGGCAAGAGGAGCGAGGTGGTCCCGAGTCGGACGCGGCGGGTCCGCGCGGCGACGGCCGAGAGGGCGAGGAGTGGGGAGGCCATCGCGCCCCGGCGGAAGTGGCCCTCCGGCACCCACACGGAGTGGAGACCGAGAGCTTCCGCGTGCAGGGCGCGCTCGAGGAAGGCGGACCAGCCGCTGGCCTCGGCGGGGCTCCCGAGGGCGAGACCCACCGCGAGGCGCCCGGAGATCAAGCCCGCCCGAGGGCGTAGGGCAGGATGGTCCGCAAGAGATCGACGTGCGAGTCGAGGGTGCGGCCAAGCCCCGAGAGCAGTCCCAGCACGCGGCCAATCAGCACGATGTGGTTTGGCACGCGCACGATGGGGTTCGACCGGATCATCTCGGGAATCTCGTCGTTCAGCTCGTCGAACATCCGGGGGTCGGCGTAGGGCTGGGCGCGGAAGCGCCGCGCGAAATCGAGAAAGAAGCGCGCGATCTCCCGCAAAGACTCGCGATCCCCGTTCTTCGTCTCAAAGCCCAGGTCGACGAGCGCCCGGCCGAGGCCGTCGGCATCGTCTCGGATCACGGCGAGCGCGAGCGCCACGATGCCCTCGCGGAAGCGCGGCGGCAGGTCCTTCGAGAGGCCGAAGTCCAGCAGCACAAGGCGCGGGCCCTCGGGCTGGACCAGCAGGTTCCCGGGGTGGGGATCCGCGTGGAAGAAGCCGTGGATCAGGATCTGACGACAGAAGGCCTCGATCAGAATCTGTGTCACGCGATTGAGGTCGACGCGGGCGGCGCGCAGGGCACCGACGTCGGTGATCTTGATCCCTGGCATGAACTCCATCACGAGCACTCGCCGCGTCGTCCATTCCCAGTGGATCTTTGGCACGACGACCTCGGGGCGATCCACAAAGAAGCTGGCCACGGTCTCGGCGTTCCGGCCTTCGTTCGCAAAATCGAGTTCCCGCGGCAGGTAGGCGCCGAGCTCGTCGAGCAGCGGCATCAAGTCGAGCTCCCGCTCGAATACCCCCACGGCGCGGAAGAGAACGCGCAGATTCGCAAGATCGCTGCGCACGAGCGCATCGATCTCCGGGTACTGCACCTTGACCGCCACGCGCTGCCCGTCGAGGAGCTCCGCTTCGTGCACTTGTGCGAGGGACGCCGACGCGATCGGCTTTGCCGAGAACTGCCGGAAGACGGCGCCGAGCGGGCGTCCGAGGTCGCGCTCCACCACTCCCTTCACGACCGAGAAGGGCTTGGGCGGAACCCGGTCCTGAAGCCGCGAGAGCACCTCGACATATTCCCGCGGAAGCACGTCTGCCCGCGAGCCGAGGAACTGGCATCCCTTCAGGATCAGGCCGCGCAGGTCGACGGCCGCGTCGTAGATCGACTCGGCGCTCGTCCGGTTGAAGCGCGACCAGCGCTCCCGCATGTCCGGGGGATGCAGGCGCCTTGCGATGAACTGGTTCGCCTTGATGCCGAGATAGATGCGACCAAAGGTCGTCCCGACGCGCCGGGCGCGGTAGATGCGCTCCCCCGCAGAAAGTGTCGCGCTGGGATTCATCCCTGCGCCGCGCGGTGGCACACGCTGTCAGCGTTCACGCAGCGACCCTGCGAAGCGGCGGCGCAAGGCGTGCGCCGCGCCCATCCAGAGTGGCAGCCGGCCCTCTTCAGGGGTGCAGCCCTCGGTGCGCGTCGTGGGCGGCACCCCGCCGCGCAAAGGAAAGACGGCCTCGCTGCATCTTGCGAGCAAGCGTAGCGCGGAGCACCCCTTCGCAGCCCGCGGCGGACCCGCCTCACCAAAGCTCCGGGGGCTTTGTCGGGCACGACCAGGCGCCGTGGATGCGCTCGTCGTCGGAGGCATTCCCCGCGTCTTCCTCCGAGCCGGGCGAAGTCTGCTCCTCGCCACCCGCGGGGTTCGAAGCGCTCGCTGCAGACGGCCCATCGTCCTTGCCCTCGCTGTCGTCGGACCAGGGAGGATTGTATGCGCACTGCACCCAGCGCTGCGCGGAGAACTCGAGGATGTAGCTTGCACCGAAATTCTGATAGGTGAAGCCTTCGTCGCCGCCGCCAAAGCCGACCTGGGGCCGGGGAATCTGCGCAAGGTCCTTGCTGGCGACGAGCTCCTGGAGCGATTCCGGGTAGCTGTGCTCGCGCTGGAAGTAGCGGGCGAGGGCATCAATGATCTGCTGGGCCTTTTGCGATCGCGTCACCGTGTAGTCGTGCGCCACGGCAAGGTCGCCGCACAGGATCGGGAGCGCGAGGAGGAGCGCCCCCACCGCGGTGCTCCGGGTCGCGGTTTCAAGCCTCGCTCGGCGCGGAGCAAGCATTGGCGAGCGCCCCATCGCGGACACGCCGATCGCCGCGCTGGCCAGCACGATGGCCGCACCGAGGAGCGCCATGTCCGCGCCGAGGCGGAATCGCACCCACACGACCGGGATGGCGAGGGCGACCCCGACGGCGAGGAGCGCAAGCGCGGGCCGCCCGCGCAGGAGGCCGAGACCCGCGAACAGGAGCGCGACGCAAGCGAGCAGTCCCGCGATCAGCGCATCTCCGATTTCGATCCCGAAAAAGGAGACGACCGGCCAAGGCGAGATCGCGAAGGGAAGCCGCGGGTCCGTCCCGGTCACGTTTCGCTGGGCCCACACCACGATCGCGAGGACGGGCAGATAGGCGGCGACGCGAAGGGGCCAGGCCTGCCCGAGCCAGCTCCCGGCAAGCAGCGGAGCGCAGAGCGCCCCGGCGGTGACCAAAGCCGTGCACAGCATCACCGCGGAGCCGCGCCAGCCGAAGAAGGCCCAGATTGCGGGACGCGTCTCCCCCATGCCGTAGAAGAGGAAAAGGAGCGTCGCGAGCAGGGCCGCGAGACCGAGCGTGCGCGCGAGGGCGGAGCGGCTCGTGGCGAAGAGCGCGACCAGCAGGGCTGCAGCCGGCAAGGAGAAGGCCACAAGACCGGCTCGAGGCGAGTCGATC
>DOUU01000379.1:0-14568 GCA_003520425.1 Deltaproteobacteria bacterium | reverse complement strand
TTTGTAGGAGTCGGGCCGATTCCGTGATGGATTGCGAATGCCCAGGCCACGAGCGCAAGGAGGAGAAGGCCGCCCATCGGCAGCCGCGGTCCGGCCAGCGCAGGGCGCCTCGTCGGGGTGCTCACTCCGACTCGCCCTGCCGCAGGATCGAGAAGCGCAGAGGCCTCGCGGCACTGCCATCCTCCCGCGGGAGGAGCTGGATCTGGGCTCGCACGTCGACCGTGCGTCCCTCGAGCACCCGCTCGAGGACGGCCGCGAGGTCCACGGCCTCCAAGGTGCGCGCGATTTCACCTGCCAGCCGCTCGATGAACTCGGCGCGTGTGCGCTCGCTCTGATCCACCGCGAAGTCAATCCAGTCCTTCGGGACGGTCTCTCCAAGAGCGCGGCGGACGGCCTCGTTGGTGGTGAAGAAGCCGGAGAGCCCGAATGTGAGGACGCGCCGCAGGATTTCGGGCACCCCGGTCGCAGCGGAGGCGGGTCGTGCGGATGCGTCCGGATCGTCGGGTTCCTTCGGCGGATCCGCACGCGAAGAATCTCGTTTCGAGTTCCCTCGCCCACGCGCCATGGGTTAAGATCCTCCGATGAAGCCGACCCGTGTACGTGACATCATGCAGGAGAAGATCGTCACGATCAGCGCGGGTGAACGCCTCTCGACCGTGGAAGATATCATGACGTTGGGGCGCGTGCGCCACATGCCCGTGGTGCACGGAGGCAAGCTCGTCGGCGTCGTCTCCGAGCGCGACCTCCTGCGGGCCTCTCTTTCCTCCATCAATACTGCGCGTGCGGAGGAGCGGCGCGCCTTCCTCCACGTCGTGGAGATCGCACGGGTGATGTCGACCCCGCCCATCGTGATCCATCCGGACGCGGCGATCCAGGAAGCCGCGCTCATCATGGCCGAGCGCAAGATCGGCTGCCTGCCCGTGCTGGACGGGGACGTGCTCGTGGGCCTTCTGACGGAGACCGACATCCTGCGCCACTTTGCCGGCGTCCCGCCCGAGGATCGCGAGGGCTGATCGCCGCCTCCCCGGCCCTTTTGCGCGCCTCGCCCGCGATTCACGTCCCCTGAGCCCCCCCTGTGCCGGCTCTCGGGCAATCCAAAGGCCTGCCTGCGGTGTACCCACTGCATCGGAACAGGAGGCCTGCTCTTGGCACAGAAAAGCCGTCTTGGCGTTTTCGCTTTGAGGCCCGGCATCTCCGTGTGGGTTCTCCCCTTGATCGCGGCCCTCGCACTGGCTGCGGCGCTCGCTCGCGCCGCATCGCCGGCTCGCGCGGAGGTGCACATTTCGAACTTCACGTTCGAGCCACGCACCTTGACGGTCCCCGTGGGCGCCACGGTGACCTGGGTCAACCGGGATGACGAACTCCACACCGTGACCTCGGGGGCGTTTACCTCGCCGGCCCTGGATACCGACGAGTCGTTCTCCTTCCACTTCGATGCGCCGGGGACCTATGTGTACCGCTGCGCCATACACCCCCAGATGACGGGGACGATCGTCGTCCAGTAAACGGCGCGTCACCCATGGAGGATTCCATGTCGAAGGACGAGTCCGCGGGCGGCACGAGCCGCCGCGACTTCATGAAGTGCATGGCCTGGGCGGGGACCGGGCTCGTCTGGACGCTCGCCGGTGGCGTTCTTTCGTCCAAGGCGCTCGCGGGCCTCCAAGCCGCGGCGAACGCACCCCGGACGGGTTCGGGCGGGAGAGGCGGTGGCTTTCGCTTCGTGCAGATCAGCGACACCCACATCGGCTTTGAGAAGGATCCGAACAAAGATCCGGTCGCCACGTTGCAGGAGTCGATCGCGCGCATCCGCGCCCTTTCCCCGGCGCCCGACTTCCTGATCCACACGGGAGACCTGACGCACGCTCAGAAGGCCGGGGGCTTCGACACCGTGGCCCAGCTCCTGGGCGGCGTCGCCTCCGGGGGAACCTTCTTCGTTCCCGGCGAGCACGACGTCTTTGGGGACGGAGGGAAGGAATATCTCGCCCGCTTCGGCAAGGGCACGCAAGGCGACGGATGGCGCAGCTTCGACCACCAGGGCGTGCACTTCATCGGCCTCGTGAACGTTCTCCAGTTCAAATCCGGGGGCATGGGGATGCTCGGCCCGGAACAGCTCGAGTGGCTGGAGAAGGATCTGAAGGAGCTCTCGAGCAGCACGCCGGTCGTGGTCTATACGCACATCCCGCTTTGGGCGGTTTATCCTGCGTGGGGCTGGACCACGGCCGACGCGCAGCAGGCGCTCGGCTTCCTAAATCGCTTCGGCTCGGTGACGGTGCTGAACGGACATATCCACCAAGTGCTCCAGAAGGTCGAAGGCCACATGACCTTTCACACCGCGATGTCGACGGCGTTTCCCCAGCCGGCCCCCGGGCAGGGGCCCGGGCCCGGTCCGCTCAAGGTTCCGACGGAGGAGGTGCGCCGCTTCCTCGGCCTGCGCTCCGTGACCTACACCGCCGGCAGCGAGCCCCTCGCCATCGTGGACTCGACCCTCGGCTAGAGATCGCCGGATGGAAGGATCTCCCATGAACGGCCAGGACGCGCGCGCAAAGGCGGCCGAGGAGACGGACGAAGAGCTCGTGCACGCGCTCGCCGAGGGCCACCAAGAGGCGCTCGGTGTGCTCTTTGCGAGGCATGCGCCGATCGTCTTCGCGATTGCCCGCCAATCGCTAGACGGTGCCGCCGCCGAGGACATCGTGCAGGACGTGTTCCTCGCGGTCTGGCACGGCGCGGCGACCTTCGACCCGGTCCGTGGCGCATTCCGCCCCTGGCTCTTGCAGATCGCCCACCACCGGGTGCTAAACGAGCTGCGGCGCCGAAGCCGAAAGCCGATCTCGGCTGGGGGCGGTCGCGACGAGTTCGAGGCGGTCGCGGATCCAAGTCCCGAGCCCTCGGCTGAGCTGTGGCGGGAGTTCCGGCGCTCCGCCGTGCGCGAGGCCCTTGAGCAGCTTCCGCCTTCTCAGCGGCAGGCCCTTGGTCTTGCATTTTTCGAGGAGCTGACACACGAGCAGGTCGCATCCGTTTTGAACCTGCGCCTTGGCACTGCGAAAAGTCGCATCCGCAGCGGGCTGCAGCGTCTGCGCGAGCAGCTCTCCCCGGCGCTTGCGCTCCTTGCGCTTCTCCTCGTCGGGGGTGCAGCTGCGCTTTCGATCTTCGGGCTTCGCGAGCGCCTGGCTCTCTCGCGCGACGAGCGCGCTCTCGACCTTGTGACCTCGAGCGACGTGCATCCGCTGCGCATCGAGGCCGCGCCTGGCGCGCCGGCCGGGGCCCACGCCAACTGGCGCGCCCTCCCCGGCCATCGGCTCGGGGTGCTTTCGCTCTCCCACCTGCCCGCGGCGCCGAGGGGCTTTGTGTATCAGGCATGGCTGCTGCACGAGGGCGTGTGGATCTCCCTCGGTACGGCCCTGCCCGACGCCGACGGGAAAGCCCGCATCGTGTCTGAGGACGACGCGATCGCGCTGCCGCCCGAGGCGCTGCGCGTGACGCTCGAGCCCGGGTCCGGGAGTGCGGCGCCGCTGGGTCAAACGGTCCTCGCGTGGCCGGCCGAAAAGGCGGCTGCGCCGGCCCAAGACGGGGGCTGAGGCGAGGTCCAGACCTGCGGCGGCGTTGCGATTCTCACGCGGCGCGTCGTCTTGGGACCGGGCGTCCGAACGTGGGGAGGGCGTCGAGGCAGATCGGCGGCGAGGGCGAGTCGTGGCCCTGCGCTAAATGCGCATGTCCTTCCAGCGCCCGGACGCGAAACGGGCGGAGAGCAGGGAGGCCTTTGCCGCATAGTCCATGAGCAGACAGCACCACACCGCAACCACTGTCCCGCCGAGCACGCGGGAGACGACAACCGCGCCCCCGAGGCGAAACACGAAGAGTCCCGTCAGGATCGAGACCAGTGGGAAGCGCGTGTCGCCGGCGCCGCGCAGGGCTCCGCCCAGCGCGAACTCCACCGCCATGAGCGGCTGGGCGGCACCCAAGATCCAGATGAAGGTGACCGCGAGGTTCACGGTGTTCTCGCCGGCTGCACCGAAATAATTCGCGACGGGCCGAGCGATCGCGATGATCAGCGCTCCCACGCACGCCATGACCACCATCGCCCCCGCGTTCGCGCGCCAGCCCGAGCGAGCCGCAAGCTGCGGCTCGCGTGCACCGAGATGCTGGCCGACCAGCGTCGCTGCGGCCGTCGAGAAACCAAGGCCCGGAACGAAGGAAAAGGAAAGGATGCGGACGCCGATCAGATAGGCGGAAATCGGGTCGGTCCCGTACCCGGCGACGATTCGCAGGAAGAGCCATAGGCCCCCCTGCCAGGCGATCTGCTCGACAGCCGTGGGCACGCCGATGCGCAAGATGCGTGCGGCCCGCGCCCGCTCGAAACCCTCGAGCCAGCGTCCTCGGGGCACAATCAAGCGGTTGCGCATCCAGAGCGCGCCGTAGATCGCGGCGCTTACGCAAAGCGCGATTCCGCTGCCAATTGCGGAGCCGTCGGTTCCGAGCTTGGGCGCGCCGAACTTCCCGAACACAAGGATGTAGTTGCCTGCGACATTCACGAGGTTCATGACGACACCGATCACGAGCGGGGTGCGGACGTCACCCGCTCCGCGCAGGCCGCTCCCGAGCACAAAGCCCACGGCGAAGGGCAGGGTGAACGCGAGGAGGATTCGCAGGTAAGAGCCGCCGAGCGCCACGACCCCTGGGGCGACGCCGAACGCGGCGACCACCTTATCCGCGAAGGGGATGAGGCACATCACGAAGCCGCCGAAAAGAGCGCCGAGGGCCACCGAGAGCCGGATCACGCGGTCCGCCTCGCGCGCATCGCCCGCGCCCCAGGCGCGGGCCACGAGGGCCACGGTGCCCGTCGTGACCGCGGCGAGTACAGCGAAGAGCACGTTGAAGAACTGAGCGGCAACGCCGACGGCAGCGACGGCCTCCGAGCCGAGGGAGCCCACGATCACGAAGTCCACCAGTCCGACCAGGGACTGCAGCGCAAACATGGCCATGGAGGGCCAGGCGAGCTCCCAGATCCCAGGGCGCTTCGGTCCGAGGCCAGGGGCGAGCGCGAGGGCCGGAGCTTCTTCCTCGAGGCCCTCGAGCGGCGAGGACTGTGCGTTCACGCGGCGAACTCGGGCCAGCGGCCGAGGATGTGGAAAGCGGTGCGGTCGGCGAGCGCCGCGGTCGTGAGCTGGGGCGGGGCGCCGAGAGAGGTGGGGAAGACGCTCATGTCCGCGAGGAACAGGCCCGCCACCTCGTGGGATTCGCCCCAGGCGTTGACGACCGAGGTGCGCGGATCGGCCCCCATCCGGCACGTCGACTGCGGGTGGGTGGACGCAAGGCCGATCTCCCCTTCCCGAACCCCCCGGCGCTCGAGCACGGAGAGGTCGTCGCCCGGCCTGAGCTCGACGGGATCTTGCCAGTAGGGCGCGAGCACGCTCCTCGCGCCGCCTGCAAAGAGCACCTTGGCGATATGCACGAGGCTTTGAGAGAGCTCGAGGCGATCGCTCTCCTCCATCCGGTAGGCAATCCTCGGCTTGGTAAGGGAGCGGCCGCTCTCGACGCTGCCCGCGCTGCGGTCGTGGAGCAGGGCCAGCAGGCCCACCATGCGCGAGAACTTGGCCATGTGGGCGAAGTGCGCGCGCCCAAAGCCGGGAAGATTGGCAGCCGTAAGGACCGGAAAGCCGCTGATGGGCATGAGGATGTAACCGCGGTGGGGGTCTTTCTCGAGGTTGATGAACTCGTCGATGTAGTAGCTCTGCGGAATGCCTCGGTAGGCCTCGATCGGCTCCTCCATGAAGCCCGCGAGCAGAACGGAGGGGTGGAGATGGAGGTTTTTCCCGACCTGGCCGCTCCCATTCGCCATCCCGCTGCGCAAAAGAAGATCCGGCGACGCCACCGCACCTGCAGCCAGCACGACCACCTTGGCCTTCACCTCGACGGAACCATGCGGGCGGCCGTCATGGTCCACCACCCGGCCGAGCACGCGCCGCACGCGCCCGCCCTCCGCCTCGATGCGCTCGGCACGGGCATTGGCGTAGATGCGTGCTCCGGCGGCGGACGCGCGGGGCACATAGGTGATGAGCATGGACTGCTTGGCGTCGTAGGAGCAGCCGAGGATGCAGTAGCCCGCTCCGATGCACCCCTCGCGGTTGTGGCGCGCAACGAAGCCCGAGTAGCCGAGCCTTTGCGCACCGGTGCGGATGATGCGGTTGGATGCGTTGAGCTCGGATTCCAGGATCTGCTTGACCCGAAGATTTTTCTCCACCCGCAAGAAGGAGGGCGAAAGCGCCTCCGCCGTGAGCTCCGAGAGTCCGTGCTCCTCGCGCCACAGCCGCAGGATCGGTTCGGGAGCGCGAAAGGCGTAGCAGAGGTTGTGGACCGTTGAGCCGCCGAGATTCCGTCCCTGAAGGATGGTGTAGGCGCCATCGGTGGTCTGGCGCATTCCGGCCTCCTCGAACAAACGGGGCAGCATCTCGTCCTCGCGCTGGGTGAAATCCGCACGCGTCCAGTGGTGGCCCTGCTCGAGGAGGACGACGCTGCGACCCCGCGCGGCGAGCTCTGCAGCCGCCACGGCCCCGCCCGCGCCCGAACCAATCACGCAGACATCGGCGCTTTCCACGAGATCCCCGCCCCGCTCGAGAAGCTTCTCGATCATGCGGAAGGCCGCGGGGGACGCAGGAGGGGGCCGGCGTAGCCGATCAGGGGCCAGCTCTCCTCCTGGCTGTAGTAGCCGAGGAGGGAGAGATTGCGCAGCGCCCGAAATACCAAGCGTCGGATTTCAAAGCGACTGGTCATCCAGCCGGTGAGGGAGGCGTCCTTCTCGGCGTCGCCAAGCTGTGTAAAACGCCGGAATGTCCAGTCGAAGACAAGGGGTCCGTACTCGACGAGTCGGAGCGCGGTGGGCAAGAGGCGAGTGGTCGCCGGGTCGAGTGCCAGGCAGGTGCGATCGATGGTCGCGATGGCGCCCGTCGCGCGCAGGCGCGGGGCGCCGGCTTGCCCGCAGTCGACCATCCGCTCGGCGATCTGCGTCAAAATCTCGGTTTCGCTCGGGCCGAAGAACCGCCCGCTCGCCTCCCCTGCGGCGGAGGTGGCCGCGGCCGGCAGGCTACGGAGCTCGGCAAGGGCGGCAAGCGACGCCGAAGCGGCGGCCAGCCGCAAGAAGCCGCGGCGGGTGGTGCGCCGGAAGTCGGTCGGGAGGGGATCCATGGGCGTCCGTCGCTTGGTACCACCCCCGCGCCCGCAGCTCAATTCGCCGCGGCAAGCGCTCGGCGGATCGAGCGCGGGAGCGCGTCTGGACGGACCGTGCGCGGCGCGCAAGCCGCGCTGTCGACCGCGTTGTAGGTGTTCCAGAAGAGAATGGGCCCGCTGCCAAGCTCCCGGCGCCGCGCCCCGCTCAAGATCGCCGCGAGGCACTTGCCGGCATAGGTCGTGTCGAGCGAGAGCCCGGCGCGCCGCGCGAGCTCCACGGCCTCGAGCGCGGCCGGCGTGGCTCTCCCGTAGCCCGGCCCGAGCTCGCTCGTGAGGAGGGAGAAGTCCGAGGAGGTGATCGTGAGCTCGGGTACCGAGGGGTCCGCCCGGCGCAGGAACGCGAGGGTTCGGCCCGCGGCTCGTGCGAGGCGAGCGGGGGAGGGAGGCAGGATGTCGGTCACGAGCACGCCGTTTGCGCGGGTGCGCAGCTTGGCAAGGCGCAGGCCGACCGCGAGCCCGGCCAGGGTCCCGCCGCTGCCCACCGGAACAAAGACCTGCGCGGGCTCTGGCAGCGCGCCGGCGCGCACCTGCTCGCCGAGCTCGAGACCCGCCGACACAAACCCGAGATTCCCGCGCGCAGACGATCCCCCGGTCGGCACGAGGAGCGGCCGCTCGCGGCGCAGGAGCGAGCCCGCGAACACCCGGAGCGTCTGCACCGCCGCTCCGGGCACGTTCCCTCCGTACACCTGTCGCGCCCCGTAGGCGGCTTGGAGCAGGAGCGTTTCCCGGACTCCCTCTGTGATCGGCTGGCGAACCAGCACGAGGATGGTCTTGAGCCCCACGGCGCGTCCGAGAATCGTGGTCGCGAGCCCGTGGTTCGTGCCGAGCCCCCCCGCGGTGATGAGGGTGCGGGCCCCACGCCGAAGCGCCTCCCCGATCACAAACTCGAGCTTTCGCGGCTTGTTCCCGCCGTAGGCGGGGCACGAGCGCTCGTCGCGCTTTACGTACAGGCTGCCCTGAGCGAGCCCTGCGCAAGCGAGCTCGAGTTCATCCACCGGTGTGGGCGCCGTGACGAAGGCTGCCCGCGCGAGCTTCTCCTCNNTCGAGCGCATCCACCGGGGTCGGCGTCGTTGTGAAGGCCGCTCTCGCAAGCTTCTCCCGCGCAGCGGGATACGCCCGAAACAGCGCGAGCTCCCGATCGGCCACGGCCCCCTATGGCACGGGGCGGGCGAGGGTGCAACGCACGAAATCAGGCTTTGACACCTCCCGCGGGGCTCTCGTACCCTCGGTCCACAGCCAACAGCGCCGGAGACCCCCTCATGGCCGTGGTCGAGCGCGTCGAGACCGCAGCGAGCGCGTCGGATGCCCGGCGGCGCTTGCGTCTTCGGAATCCCGCCACCCTCGATCCGATCGGAGAGATCGAGGTGCAGACCGAGCAGGACGTGCGAGCGGCGGTGGAGTGCGCGCGCAAGGCCCAGCCGAGCTGGGCTGCGCTTCGTTTCGAAGATCGCGCGCGGTACCTCGCGCGCGCTGTGGCGATCTTGCTCGAGCGCCAGGACGATTTTCTCGACGTAATCGTGAGCGAGACGGGCAAGCCGCGGGCCGAGGCCCTCGCGGTCGAGATTTTCGCCGCGTGCGACGCGCTGTCTTTCTATGCGAAGCGCGCGAAGCGCATCCTCGCCGGCCGCAGCATGCCCGTGCATCTGCTCAAGACCAAGAAGCTGCGGATCTCCTACCGCCCGCTCGGGGTCGTGGGCATCATCACCCCCTGGAACTTCCCGTTCATCCTCTCGCTCAATCCCACCGCGCAGGCCCTCATGGCCGGCAACACGGTCGTGCTGAAGCCGTCGGAAGTGACGCCCTTCTCGGGTCGTCTCGTAGAGGATCTCTTCTCGGCCGCCGGCCTCCCCGAGGGCGTGTTCAATCTCGTGCAGGGAGACGGAGAGACGGGGGCGGCGCTGCTGGAAGCGGGGGTGAACAAGATCTCGTTCACGGGGAGCGTGCGCACGGGACGGAAAGTGGGTGAGGCGTGCGGCCGGAATCTCGTACCGTTCACGCTCGAGCTCGGGGGCAAGGACCCGATGATCGTCTGCGCCGACGCCGACCTCGAGCGAGCCGCCAACGGCGCGGTGTTCGGAGCGTTTTCGAACGCGGGTCAGGTGTGCGTCTCCACGGAGCGGGTCTACGTCGTGGACTCGGTGGCCGACGAGTTCGAGCGCAAGGTGGTCGAGAAGACGGGGCGCCTGCGGCAGGGGGCGGAGGGGGAGTTTGACGTCGGGCCGATGATCTTCGCCGATCAGCTTGCGATCGTGGAAAAACACATCGAGGACGCCCTCCGAAAGGGGGCGAAGGTCTTGGCCGGAGGTCGGCGCAATCCATCGTATCCGGGCCTGTTCTACGAGCCGACGGTGCTCACGAACGTGACCCACGAGATGGAGATCATGCGCGAGGAGACCTTCGGGCCGGTGCTCCCGATCATGCGGGTGCGGGACGAGGAGGAGGCGCTGCGCCTCGCGAACGATTCGCGGTACGGCCTGAACGCGAACGTCTGGACCCGCGACAAGCGCCGGGGCGAACGCCTCGCCAAGGCGCTCGAGTCCGGGTCCGCGGTGGTGAACGACTGTATGCTGACCTATGGCATCACCGAGTCGCCCTTCGGCGGTGTGAAAGAGAGCGGGATCGGGCAGGTCAACGGTGAGATCGGGCTGCGCAGCTTCTGTCACGCCCAGTCCATTCTGATCGACCGCTTCGGCGCAAAGTCCGAGCTTCTTTGGTATCCCTACACCGCGAAGAAAGCCAACCTGCTGCGGGGGGTGATGCGTTTTCTCTGGGGTACGCCGCTTGGAAGACTCCTTTCGTGAGCTCGGTGCACGCGCGGGGACTGCGATGATCGACTCGATTCTTCTGGCGACGGATGGGTCCGAGGCCGCGATCTCGGCGGAGCGCTTCGCGGTCGCGCTGGCCTCACGGCTGCCTGCGCGCCTGCGCGCGGTGAGCGTGGTCGAAGAGAAGATCGCGGCGAGCCTGCGCGCTCCAGGCCTCGACATGCCCCCTCTTTCTCCCGTCGAGGGTGTCGAAGCCTTCCTCAAGGCCAAGGCGGACGCGGCGTGCCGGCGTTTCGCGGAGCGCGCGCGCGCCGCGGGCGTCGAGGCCGGCTGCGAGAGCGTGCAAGGGGTCGCCGATGACGTCATCGTGCAGCGCGGCGCGGAGGCGGACTTGATCGTCCTAGGCCGCGACGGCGAGCACAAAGGGTTGCGCACGGCGCTGATCGGCTCCACCGCCGACGCGGTGATTCGCAAAGCGTCGCGGTCGGTGCTCGTGGTCCCCGAAAGCGCTGAGCTCGTGGGAGGCATTTTGCTCGCCTTCGACGGCTCCGCAGGCTCGCGGCTCGCGGTGAAGATCGCGGTGGAGCTCGGAAACAAGCTGCGCGAGCCCACGCATCTTTTTGTCGACTCGAAGGACAAGGGTCGCTCGGTGGCACGCTTCGACGAGGTGCGGCGACTGCTGGGTCAGCTTCCGGTGCCCGGCCGGGAGACCTCCTCCACGCTCGGACGGCCCGACGTGAAGATCGTCGACACGGCGCGGTCCTTGCGCGTGGGCCTGATCGTGATGGGGGCCTACGGGCGCAACCGCATCACGGAATTCTTCCTCGGCAGCAATGCGGCGGCGGTGGTGCGCACCTCGCCCATTGCCGTCTTGCTCGCCCGCTAGGCGCAAGGGACCCCTTGCGGGAGCCCCACCCCATGCGGCTGCGGGAGCTGGCCGCGCACCTCGGCCGCGAGTTCGAGGGGGACGGGGAGCTCCTGATCCGGGGCGTTGCACCGCTCGAGCAGGCTGGCGCGGAAGAGCTCTCGTTCGTGCGCTCGGAGCGCTGGGCGAAGCTTTTGGAAGCGAGCCGGGCCGGCGCCTGCATCGTGCCCCTCGGGCTCAAGGCGGGGGGGCGGCCCGTGATCTCCTCCCCCCATCCCGGGCTCGATTTTGCGCGTGCGGTGGGCGCGCTCCTCCCCGCCGAGAGGCCGCCCGCGGGCATTCACTCCACCGCCTTCGTCGACCCGAGCGCCGAGATCCACCCGGAGGCGTCGATCGGCGCCCGCGCGGTGGTGGGGCCGGCTTGCCGAATCGGTGCGAGAACCCTCCTGTTCCCCAACGTCACGCTCTACGCCGACGTCGCGATCGGGCAGGACTGCGTGGTGCACAGTGGCGCCGTCCTGTGCGAGGGCACACAGATCGCAAATCGCGTGCTCTTGCAACCCGGCGTCGTGCTGGGCGGCGATGGCTTCGGCTACGCCTTCGATGAGCAGGGCGCGCTCGAAAAGATCCCCCAGGTGGGCCGCGTGGTGATCGAAGANNGATGTGGAGATCGGTGCCAACACCACTGTGGATCGGGCGGCACTCGGCGAGACGCGGATTCGGCGCGGGGCGAAGATCGACAATCTCGTGATGGTCGCCCACAACTGCGACGTCGGAGAGGGCGTGGTGATCGTGGGCCAGGCCGGCCTCGCCGGCAGCACCGTGGTCGAACGCGGTGCGATGCTGATGGCGCAGATGGGAGCGGCGGGCCATTTGCGGATCGGCGAGCGCGCGTTCGTCGGGGCGCGGGCGGGGCTTCACAAGGACGTCGCCGCCGGCGCCCGGGTCTGGGGTGCGCCGCAGCTTCCCGAGCGCACGTTCCACAGAGCCATGGCGGCGCTCACGCGTGTGCCCGAGGCGCTGCGCCGGCTGCGCGCCGTCGAGAAACGCCTCGGCCTCCGGGGTTCGGAGGAGGGCAGGTGAGCCCCCGCTCCCGCTCGACGCTCGCCGCCTTGCGCGCACGCGCGGGGTCGGCGCACGAAGCCGCGGAGGCGGAGGGTCTCTTGGCAGAGCTCGCCCGGGATCCCCGCCGCGGCGCGCGCGCGCTGGTGCGGGCCTTGCGCAAGCGCAGGGAGGCTCTCTTCCGGGAGACGCGCCGCCTTGAAGCGCTGCTGGCGCGCACGTGGGCGCTGCGCGCTGCGGGCGCCCGCGCCGTGGCCGGTGTGGATGAAGCGGGCATGGGGCCCCTCGCGGGTCCGGTGGTCGCTGCGGCGGTCGTGCTGCCCGAGCGCCCCGCGCTAAGCGGTCTTGACGACTCAAAGCGCCTGGCACCCGGCACCCGGGCCCGCCTGGCCGAAGCCATCCGCCAGCAGGCCCTCGCCTTCTCCCTGGCCGAGGTGTGGCCCGAGGAGATCGACCGAATCAACATCTACCGCGCCGGGCTCGAGGCGATGCGCCGCGGAGTGGCGGGACTGCTTGCGGCGGCGCCGCGCATCGGCGTCGATCACGTGCTGGTCGACGCGCGCACCATCCCCGGCCTCACGCTGCCCCAGACGTCCCTCGTTCACGGCGACGCGCTGGACGCTTCGATTGCAGCGGCCTCGATTCTGGCCAAAACGCACCGCGACGCGCTCATGGAAGCGCAGGAGGCGCTCCACCCCGGCTATGGCTTCGCGGCCCACAAGGGCTACGCGACCGCCCAGCATTTGGCTGCCCTCCGCCGGCTTGGGCCCTGCCCGATCCACCGGCGCTCGTTCGCGCCGGTCGCGGCGGCGGCCCGATGACGCTCCTGGAGAGCGCGCGGACGGCGGTGGCCATGGGCACGGTCGCCCTCGACACCCTCGTCTTCGCTCCCTCGGCGATCATGGCTTCCCTCGCGCTAGGCCCGACACACCCTCTCGTGAGCCGCTTCTACCGCGACTTTGCCAGCGTCGCGCTCGCCGGCTTCGGGGCCCGCGTGCGCGCCTCGGGCGAGGAGCGGCTCCACGCGGACGAGCGCTACGTCTTCGTCTCCAACCACTCGAGTCATCTCGACGCCCTCGCCATCCTGAGCTCGCTCCCGCGCCATGGGCTGCGCTTCGTGGCGAAGGATCAGCTGGGTCGCGTCCCTCTCTTCGGCGCGGCCCTGCGCACGACGGGAAACGTGTTCGTGGCCCGCTCGGATACGCAGCGCGATGTGCAGGCTCTCGATGCGGCGCGGGACCAGCTTCTTCGTCACATCTCCGTGTTGTTCTTCGCCGAGGGTCACCGCAGCGAGACCGGCGCGCTTGGCCCCTTCAAGAAGGGGGCCGCCATGTTCGCCCTGAAGACCGGGCTTCCGCTCGTGCCGATCGGGGTGCAGGGGGCCTTCGAGATCTATTCCCGGGGCTACGAGGTGAGGAGGGGCGGCACCATCGGCGTCTCCATCGGGAGCCCGATCGAACTCGAGGGCCGTTCGATTGAAGAGCGGGACGAGGTCACGGAGGAGCTGCGCCGCGCGGTGATCGAGGAGATCGGCCACGCCCGCAAGCTGGCGGAGCTCTAGCCGTGCCGCGGCTGCGCGCAAGCCCCGAGGATTTCCGCGTGGAAGAGATCCCCCTCTACGCGCCGAGTGGAGCAGGGGAGCATACATTCGTTTGCGTCGAAAAGCGCGGCCGCACGACGGAGGACGTGGCGGCGCTCTTCTCGAAAATCGCTGGCGTTGCGCGGCGGGACGTGGGCTACGCCGGTCGCAAGGACCGCGACGCAGTCGCAACGCAGTGGTTCTCGGTGCCGCGTCTTGCCCCCGAGCGTGCACTTGCGCTCGCACTCGAGGGCGTGCGCGTGCTCGAGGCGATCCCGCACCGGCACAAGCTCCGCACCGGTCAACTCGCAGGCAACCGATTCGAAATCGTGGTGCGCGAGCTCGACCCCGGCGCGGCGGCGCGCTGCGCCGAGGGTTTGGCTCGCCTTTGCGAAAGGGGAATGCCAAACCGCTTCGGCCCGCAGCGCTTCGGAAGGGACGGTGGGAACGCGGAGCAGGGCCTTTCGGTTCTGCGCGGCCTTCTCCCCCGAATGGATCGCCGCAAGGCGCGCTTTCTCGTCTCCGCGCTCCAGGCGGCGGTCTTCAACGAGGCGCTGCGCATGCGCGAAGCGCCACTCTCGAGCGTCGCGCGCGGCGAGATCGCCGTGGTGCACGGCTCCGGCGGCCTGTTTCGGGTGGAGGACGCCGCGCGTGAGCAGCCCCGCGCGGAGGCGTTCGAGATCAGTGCGACGGGTCCGATCTTTGGCGGACGCGCGCTCGAGCCCGAGGGCTCCGCGCTCGAACGCGAGCGCGCCGCACTGGCCGCAGTCGGGATCGATCCCGCAAGGCCGCTTTGCCCGCCGCGGGGCATCGAACTGCGCGGTGCGCGTCGGCCGCTGCGCGTGCGCCCCGAGGCCGCTTCTCTCGAGTCCTTGCCCGGTGCTTTGCGCCTTCGTTTCACCCTGCCTCCCGGCAGCTTCGCCACGGTTCTCATCGAAGATCTCTTCGGCGCCGAAGTCGCGCTCGGGCCGTCTCCCGGTGACACTGCCTCGCGCGGCGCGCTATTCTCGTGTCACTCAGGAGGAACCCCACCATGAACATTGCTCGCGACGTGACCGAGCTGATCGGCCGAACTC
>DOUU01000333.1:2906-3051 GCA_003520425.1 Deltaproteobacteria bacterium | reverse complement strand
TCAAGGTCGCTTTCGCACGCGCTTTTGAGAAGAACTTCTCAGATCGACATCCAGCGCTTCAACCCGTGCAGTGCGACGCATCTTGGCCATGTACCTCGTCCCCTAGGTCTCCTAGACGGGCTCGTCCGACGACGCTCTGGTTCCC
>DOUU01000333.1:0-2882 GCA_003520425.1 Deltaproteobacteria bacterium | reverse complement strand
TTTGACCGGGGCATTTCTCCTCGGCCGGGACAAAGCTCCCCTTGGTGCCTGCGCGCGGGAAGATTCGGCTTGTCCGCCACTGGTACGCCACATGCAGGTCTTCGGATCGGGTTCCGGCGCCGGGCTGAGTTCCCCTCGACCCCACCCCATTGGCCCGGCTGCCGGAACCGCTAACGCGCAACACGCGACCTTCGTGTGGGACGCACGCTGATCTCAGAGGAGCCGAGCTCGAGGAGAGGTGAATGGCTAGGTTGACCGGCACGAGCCGCAAAGCGGGCGCAGGGACAGGGGCGCTGCAGGCGCTCCGTGGAACCCATGTACTCATCGTCGAGGACGACGACGAAATGCGCAAGATGCTCGCCTTCGTTCTCAGAGGAAACGGCTATCGAGTGACCGAAGAGCGCGACGGCTGCCAAGCGCTCGAGTACTTGGGGGACCTCCTGCTGGGTGGGAAGCCCGAATCTGCACCGCAGCTCATTCTGATCGATCAATGCATGCCCGGCGTATGCGGGCTTGACGTGATCCAAGCGACACGCACTGCAGGAATGGGAATTCCGGCAATCCTGATTACCGCATTTGGAGATGCCGACATTCACAGTCGAGCGTACGCGCTTGGCGCTACACCCGTCCTCGACAAGCCGTTTGAGATGGCCGAGCTTCTTGCGATTGTGCAGCGACTCGCAGCGCCAGCGCGCGCTTGACGACGCCGCGCGGCACGTGCGGACAGGAGAAAAGGGTTCTACCCGCATTGGTTCGGGGAAGTTGCTGGTTTCGTTTTCGAATCTAGCCTCCCGATCCACCGCGGCTGGGCATGGTCGATGCGATGAAAAAAGAGAGAGCGATGCGCACAGCTCCTTTGAACAAGTAGATCGTCGCAAAATCAAGACACATGATCACCAACCGATAGGTGACAGCTCCCCGTGAACGGCTCCCTCGCGGGTGGGAACGCGACTTGCATAGGGCCGTGACCCGTGACAGCACCTCCGCACCGACCACCGCGACCGATCGCCTTCGGCACAAGGCTGACTTCCCTGCCGTTTGCAGCGGCACCCGCGGCGGGCCAAGGGGCGCGTTTGGCCAGAGAACTCGCCGCGATCCGCGGCGGGGGCTCCGGCTCCCCGCATCCCGGGGATCTTCCGCTCCACGCTGCCAGCGAAGTGCACGACGCGTTGATGACCCGCATGGGGCGGCACTTTGATCTGTTCGCCGGTCTGCGCCGCGACGAGGCAGGACAGGCCGAGCGAATCCTGGAAGGGGCAAATAACGCAGCGCGCGCACGTGTGCTGGCCTATTGGGAGCGTGCTCAGTGGGGTGTAAACGACTACCAGGATGCCCTCTTCGCCCTTGAGTGGGCGACCCGTGGCCTCGAAAGTGGCGGCCTGGATCTCTTGCTTGAGATAGAGAGCTTCAACGCATTCATGTGCGAGGCGGTGCTCGAGGTGTTGGCAATGCATCTGATTGGCCTTGCCCCCTGGGCGCCTGCCCGCCCGCCGCCGCCGTCGCTCTCCGCGGCGGAACTCCGTCGGCGTCGCGCGCTGATTCGCAAAGCGGAAGCGTTCGCTTACGCCCTCGACCAGCACGAGGGTCTCGGTACACCCCTGGCGGGCTGGACCCGGCGCTATGCCAAGGCCCTTCGGGCGAGTCTCGAAGGCCGCGCCGTTGCTCCGAGAATCTCTGAGAGGCTCGCCCCTCCCCGCTCCGAGGAGCGGGTAGTTGAATCGCGGGCCGAGGCGGACGATTTCGTGGACACCCGGCGTCGGATGAAGCGCCGGCCCGAGCTACGCGACGTCGTCGCCCATGCCCTGTGGGCTCCACTGCAGGGGCACCCGGATACGGTACGGCTCGTGAGCGGCCTCTCGCACGCATTCTTCGACCCAATTCCCAGTCAGTAGACGGGCTCCGGTGATCGAGACCTCGCAAGAGCCGGCGTGCATGGCTTCATGACGCTCTCGCGATCCCCTGCTCCTGGACCCCGTCGCTCGCGCCGCCCCTGAAGATCTCAAGGGATGCCGGTTGGCGCACACAGGAGTGCGCTTCACGGGTGGACGTGCGCAGCTCGGGACCGTTCTCTAGAGCCATGACCCGTCGTGTGCCCGGGGAAGGATTTGCCTTCCCTTCCTACCGGACTCGGCGTAGACAGATCGAGACGCCGTTTTCTCCGCTACTTTGGCCCCGGGGCATGTGCCGCTCTCCTACGCTTCCAAGGGGGTCGTGCCATGAAGCTTGTCCGTAAGCTGACACTCGCTCTCCTCACGGGGTTCGCCGTGATTTTCGCGATCCAGGCCTGGCTCAGCATGCGGGAGTTTGCAGAAGCCTACGAAGCCGATATTTCCCGCGACCATCGGGTGATGGGCCGAGCCCTGGCGGCGGCGGTGGCAGCGAGTCTCCGCGGCCACGGTCGCGAGGCTGCGGTGGACATCATTGCCGAGGCGAACGAGCGAGAGGCGCAGACCGAGATCCGATGGGTCCACCTCTCGGCTCCGCCCCGTTCCGCAGACTCTCCAGCCCTGGCACGCGAAGTCGTGCTCCCTGCCAAAAAGGGCCAGGACGTCTCGATGATCGACCGCTCCCGCGGGAAATACGGCATGCTATACACGTATACGCCCGTCGTAGTCGATGGCGCGGTCACCGGCGAGATCGAGCTCTCCCAATCGCTGGAGGGNNAGGGCGAACAACGCTTCATCCGCGTCCAGCTGCTGCACGAAGTCCTCGTGACTGCAGCGTTCATCGTACTCTGCGGAGGCGTGTCCTGGCTGGTCGGCGTGCGTTTTGTCGGCGAGCCGGTGCGGCAGCTCACTGAGCAGGCGCGCCGGATCGGTGCCGGCGACCTCTCGTCACGGATCACCCTGCGCCAACATGACGAGCTCTCCCTTCTCGCCGAC
>DOUU01000182.1 GCA_003520425.1 Deltaproteobacteria bacterium | reverse complement strand
CTCTTGGATCGCGAGCCAGCGGCTCGCCAGCGCGCTCGGGCAAAAGGGCGGTGGAACACACACCGTCGCCGCGGTGCTTCGCGGGCTCGCGACGCTCCCACCCGGTTTTCATCGCAGCACCGAGGTGCTGGAGGACCGCGTGCGGCTTGGCCTCGAGCCCGCGAGTCCCGACCTCCTCGACTCGGAGCATCCGGGCTGGCTGGGACTCCTCGTCCGCGGAGATCACCGCGGCGTCGAGGCCGCGGCTCAGGCAGCGGAGCCACGCGCGCGCCTCGTTGATTTTTCGACGCGCGCGGGACGGCTATCCTGGGAGATCACCGTTGACAAAGCGGCTGCGCCGGCCGAGGCGCCGCCAGCGGCAGCATTCATGAACCTCAGTACTGCGACTGCTTTTGTGTTCGATATGAATCGAGCGCGTTGACCGGTAGGGCCGAAAGGCGGCATCCGCAAGTCTTTTGACGACGCTAGACTGCCCGGGCGGAGAGCTCGCGCACCAGCGTGGCCTCGAGGAGCGCAAGCTCGCCCTCACGTAGCTGCGCACCCGGGCCTTCGAGCATCAGCGTCGAGGCAAGACCCGAGAGCACCGAAATCGTGTAGTGCTGGAGTACGCGGTGGCGAGCCCGCGAGAGTCGTGAATCGTGAAAGAGGCTCCTCCAGACGCGGTCAAAGGCCCGGAACATCCGCGCTTGCCAGGAGGGTTCGCGGGCCCGGTAGAGATCTGGTCGGCGCAGGTGATCCACGAGGATCTCGAAGGTGGACGCGTACTCGCGGCTTGCGAAGTGCTGCCACGTCCGCTCGAGGAAGAGGGATGTCCGCTCGGCAAGGCTCGTTCGGGCAGACAGGAGGTCCTCAAGGCGAGCCTCAAAGCGCCGAAACGAGTCCTCGAGCACGGCGAGCAAGATCCCGTCCTTGTCACCAAAATGATGCTGCACGGCTCCCCAGGTAACACCCGCGCGGCGCGTGATCTCCTGTGTGGTGGTGCGTTGGAAGCCGAGCTCAGAGATACAATCAATGGTGGCATTCAGGATTCGCCCCCGCGTATCGGCGGTACGCTCGGCATGAGACCGGCGCACACGGCGTCCAGGCCCTTTGTGAACGCGCATCGCCTGGGTCACGGCTGTGTCGCTTTCCCAGCATTGCGCCCAGCACGCAACTCACGCACCACTTGGCTTGCGACAGCCGCCACAGGCCAGCCGCCATAGTGCGCTACGTGCAAGACCAGTTCATCGATCTCGGCGTCCGTCAGCTGGCCGGTGCGCATTGCAGCGCCGAGATGGAGTTTCAGGGTGGCCTCGTGTCCGAGACAGATGAGGACGGTGAGCGTCACGATGCGGCGGTCTCGCACAGACAGACCTGAGCGCGTCCAGACGTCCGCGAACAGATGGTCGAGCGTCGCGTCGAGAAACACGTCGCCCGGCAGCGGGGGAGGCTTGAAACCCATCACTCGTTCAAAGGCCGCAAGACCGCGTTCTCGGCGCTCTTCGTCTGCCATCGTTCACCTCCTCTTCGAATCCTCGAGGCCGTAGACGCGCGCCATGATCTGCGAAGCGAGCGCCGCACCGGGTAGGGCGACGCCACAGTCGCGCGCCAACGCCAGGGTGGCTGCGAGATCTTTCTCGGCGAGTTCCACAAATCCGGCGAGCATCGCCTGGAAGGTCTCGCTGCGGCGCGTTTCCTCGGGCGCCTTGTGCACCCCGAGAAACGCCAGCATGGGATCGGTGAGGTTGCCGTTCGATCGCGCCACCTCCTCGAGGATGTGCTGAGGGAGTCCGGCCGCGCGAGCAAGCAGCGTTGCTTCGTAAGCCGACGTCCACGCAAGGTAGGTCATAAGGTTGTTGCAAAGCTTGAGTTTTGCGCCCGCGCCGAGGGGGCCTGCGTGCACGATCAGCCTGGCAAACGATTCAAGCGCGGGTCGGATCCTGTCGAGGTGCTTCGCCTCACCGCCCACCATGACCGTGAGCGTGCCCTGTGCGGCGCCCGCAGCACCGCCGGTGATGCACGCGTCGATCATCCCGATGCCGCGCGCGGCAGCTACCTCGGACAACTCCAGCACGGTTTTCGGCTGCACCGTAGAGTGCACGGCGATGATCGTACCGGCCTCAGCCCCTGCGAAAACGCCATCGGGACCGAGGGTCACGGCGCGCAGGTCTGCATCATCGCGAACGCACAGCCCGACGTAGTCGCTCGCCGCCCCGACTGCGCGCGCCGTGGCCACGCCCTTTGCGCCGGCTGTCGCGAGCTCGTGCACCGGAGCCGCCGCGAGGTCGTACACCGTCGTCTCGAGGCCCGCTTTGACAAGCCGCCTCGCCATGGGCTTCCCGATGTTGCCAAGACCGATGAATCCCGCGCGCAGCGTCATGTGCCCAGCGTATCACATTTACATTGCGTGCGCGATGTAAATGAGGTATAGAGCGACTCGGGAGGCGTATGGCACGGCCGCTCGAATATGACCCGTATGCCTACGAGGTCCATGAGGACCCCTATCCGCTCTACCGGGCCCTGCGCGATGAAGCGCCTCTCTACAAGAGCGAGGCGCTCGAGTTCTGGGCTCTCTCGCGCCACTCCGACGTCCTCTCTGCGCTGAAAGACTTTGAAACCTTTTCAAACCGCAACGGCGTGTCGCTGGATCGCGACGCGTTTCACCCCGGTGCGGACGCGACGATGTCGTTCTTGGCAATGGATCCGCCACGCCACACGCGGATGCGGTCGCTCGTCTCGCGCGGGTTTACGCCGCGACGGGTCTCGGACCTTGAACCTCGCATCCGGGAGCTTGCTGCGCGCTACCTCGACGAGTGCGCGGAGCGCGGGGGTTGCGACTTCATCGCCGACTTTGCTGGAAAATTGCCGATGGACGTGATCAGCGAGCTCCTTGGTCTGCCGGTGGGCGATCGCGCGATGCTGCGCGGATGGGCTGACACGGTAGTTCACCGTGAGCCAGGGCTCGTGGGTTTGCCACCCGCCGCGGCGGGAGCGGCGCTCCAGCTGCTCCAATACTTCCAGGCGCACGTGGCCGAACGCAGGACGCGCCCACGCGGCGACGACCTGACGGAGGCCCTGCTGGAGGCGCAGATCGAGGGGGATCGACTCTCGGAGCGGGAGATCCTGGGCTTTCTCTTCCTCATGGTGATTGCGGGCAACGAGACCACGACAAAGCTCCTGGCGAACGCACTTTACTGGCTTTGGCTCAATCCAGAGCAGCGCAATCGCCTGCGCGCCGATCCGAGTCTTGTCCCGAACTGGGTCGAGGAGACGGCACGCTACGACAACTCCACCCAGGCACTCGCTCGGGTGGTGGCGCGGGATACGGAACTCTACGGCACGCGTCTCCACGAAGGCGAGAAGGTGGTCCTCCTCATCGGCTCGGCCAATCGAGACGAGCGCGCATTCGGGGATCCGGACCGATATGACCTTCTGCGCAACACGCGCGCGTCGTTGTCCTTCGGTCATGGGACCCATTTTTGCCTCGGCGCAGCCCTTGCGCGCCTTGAGGGTCGGGTCGCCCTCGAAGAGGTATGGCGGCGTTTTCCCGAGTATGACGTGGAACCCGAAGGCATCGTTCGGGTTCATTCCGTGAATGTGCGCGGCTTCGCCGCTCTACCGGTCAAGTTTTAGACGGACGCTCCCTGGCGCAGGGTTTGGCCCAGGGGCCACTCCGGGACGGAAGCCGATGACGCTCCAAGACACGCGAACCGCGGTCGTGACCGGTGCCTCGTCGGGGATCGGCGCCGCGATTGCGGTGGCCTTTGGGAGACTCGGCTGGCGAGTCGCGGTCGGAGGGCGTCGATTGGAGCGCCTTGAAGCAGTGGCGCGCCAGGTGGAGGAGGCTGGCGGGAAGGCCGTGGCGTTCGGCTGCGATGTCGCAGAGCCGGCCGAGATCCACGCGTTCTTCGAGGCAGCGGAGACACAGCTTGGACCTGTTGAGGTCGCGGTGGCGAACGCTGGAGGCAGTGTACCGCTCCTCCTGCATGAGATCTCCGTGCTCGACCTTGAGCGCGAGCTTCGCACGAATCTCCTGCATCCTCTCGTGCTGGCACGCCGCGCCGTCCCGTCCATGCGAGAGCGGGGCCGCGGGGATCTTGTCTTCATCTCATCGGAGAGCGCGGTACGGCCACGCCCCTTCCAGGTCGGTTACACCGCCGCAAAAAAGGGCATAGAGGGCGCGGCGCAGGCGCTGCGCATGGAACTCGAGGGCACAGGTGTGCGTGCCACCGTTGTACGCCCCGGTCCGACCCTCAGCGACTTCGCACGGGACTGGCCGCCGTCTCTCGTGAGACGTGCACTCGCGGCGTGGAAAGATTGGGGGGTCCAGCGCCATCTGGGCTTTATGCCACCCGAGGCCACTGCGCGCGCCGTCGTGTGCGCGGTGACTGCTCCGCCCGGCACGCGCATGGATCTCATCGAAGTGATGCCCGAAGGGCCCAAGGAAGTGAGGATCTCCTGATGACGCTCGCTCCGCTGCGTCCCGAGACGCGCAACCTCATCGACGGTCGCCTCGTACCCGCATCCAACGGCGGAACGTTCGAGAATATCAATCCCGCGACCGAAGAGGTGCTGGGTACGTGCGCCGATGGCACCAAGGACGACGCGCTTGCCGCAATCGGCGTCGGTGGACCACGAGGCCTCGTCGAATGCACGTCGAGCGGCGCCGATTGCGGCAAGCGCGTCGT
>DOUU01000449.1:286-5979 GCA_003520425.1 Deltaproteobacteria bacterium | reverse complement strand
GAGCGACCAAGACGGAGTGGCGCGCCCGCTTCCAGCAGGCCCGCGACGAGGTCCAAAAGGCACGGACGGATCTCGAGAAGGCCGAGAAGGCGCTCGAGACGGGAGCCGAGAAATCGCCCTGGAGCGTGGCTCCGCCCGGCGTCCAGGCCACCACCCCGACGGAGTCCAGCGCGAACTTCTCTCTTTCTCAGGAGGTGAAGCACCAGCGCGAGGAGGTCAAGCGCACGGAAAAGCACCTGCGCGACCTCGAGGTAGAGGCCAACCTGGCCGGGGTCCCCGCGGAGTGGCGCGAGTAGCCTAGACCGCCCGGGTGGCTGCGCTTCTTCGCTGCGGGAAGTCTGCGAGGAGCGCGAAGGCGACCGAGAGCAGCACGGGTCCAAGGAAAAGGCCGAGCGTCCCAAAGGCCAAGAGGCCCCCCAACAGGCCAAGAAAAAGCAGAAGGAAAGGGATCCGCACGGGACCCGAGCTCATCAGAACCGGCCGGAGCACGCTATCGATCGAGCTCACGAGGGCCAGACCCCAGATCGCCATGCCGAGGGCGGCGTAGCGCTCTCCTTGCGAGAAGAGCCAGATCGCCGCGCCCGCCCAGACGATGGGCGGTCCGATCGGCAGGAAGGAGAGCACGAACGTAAGAGCTCCCAGGGCCACCGCCGACGGAACGCCAAAGATCGCAAACCCGATTCCTGCGAGGATGCCTTGGGCGAGTGCGGTGCCCAGCAAGCCGAACACGACCGTCCGAACGACTCCACCGACATGATCGAGCACATGCTCCCCGGCGCTCGGAAAGACGACGGGCGCAAGGCGACGCGCCTGGACGATCAGGCGTTCGCCGTCGATGTAGAACGCGTAGAGCGTGACGAGCATGATTGCGAACTTGAAGAAATTGGTTGCGATTCCTCCCGCGATCTCCATGAGGCGGCCGGAGAATTCGGTGCCGTACTTCGCCACGTACTGGGCGACCGCGGTGGGGTTGAAAAACGATTCGGAGCGCAGCTCCGTGAGAGGCTTCGCAAGCCACGGTCGAGTGACCACCCAATCCGGCTGGGGCGCTCCCTCGGCGAGCCAATCCCGCAGAACCGAGATGAGCTGTGTGGCCTCCCGTGCAAGCGCGACCAACACAGACGCAAGAGGGATCCCAAGCCCGAGCGCCAGGGCGAGGGTAAAGCAGGCCGCCGCAAGATGGGGGCGACGCGTGCGCGTGCGCACCGCCCGGAAAAGGGGCCAAGTGACGTAGGCGATGATGGCAGCCCAAGCCATGGGGACAAGGAAGGGCTGGAGAACGAGCACGGTCGCGACGAGCAGGCCAAGGCCGCCTCCGACACGTGCGATCAACAGACCCGCCGAGCGCTCTTCGCCGCTCATCGCTCTCCTTTCCCCGGGCTGGATGGACTGGGATCGTCCCGAACCCACGAGCGTACCCAGGGCAGGAAAGCGTAGGCGGGAAGTCCAAGCAGCGCCGTTGCTGCGAAGTAGCTCGCATAGCCCACGCGGTGCGCCACCCAACCCGACACCGCGCCTGTGAACGTGCCCGGGAGTGCATACAGAGCGGAGAGGCATGCGTACTGCACCGCAGCGTGTTCGCGCTCGCAGATCCGCATGAGGCAGGCCAGGAACGCAGCCGATGCGAGGCCGACGCAGAACGACTCGACGACCGATGCGGCGTAGACGCCGGGATGGCCGAGGGCCGGCAGGGCCGCGACGGTCGCATAGCCCAGGTTCGGGAGCAGGGCGAGCGCGCCGAGGACGAAGAGGCTCCTTCCGATTCCGTTGCGGGTGATGTAGATGCCGCCGGAAACTGCGCCGGCCACCGTGGCCATGGGTCCCAGCGTGTTGGAAACAAGCGCGATCCGGCTGAGCGCGATCCCTCGGTCCACCCAGAAGGGCGGCAGCATGGGCGCCATGGCAAGATCAGCCAGGCGATAGAGCAGCACGAAACCGAGCACACCGAGGGCGCCCGACCGCGAAAACCATGTGCGGAAAGCGGGCCGAGGATCGAGGGAGCGCTGGGCGCTCGGCGGCTCCGCCCGCGGGGTCCGGGAGACCACCCCCGCCAGCACGAGGAGGACAAGCGCGGCGAGGGCGAATGTGGCGGGCCATCCGATCGGACCTGCAATCAAGAGGAGCACACCTCCCGCCGACACCAGCCCGAGACGGTAGGTTGTGATGCGTGCACTGTTCGCAGGACCCTCCTCGCCCCGCGGTACAAGTCCGATCGTGTAGGCATCGATCGCGATGTCCTGTGTGGCAGAGGCTACGCAAAAGACAATCAGGGTCGCCCACGCGAGCAGGCTGATCGTCGCGGCGTCCTCACTGCCGAGCGCGACCAGCGCCGCCGCCATGACGCACAGCGCTCCCGCAACCCAGCGCTGCGCGCTGCCCCATGCGCCCACGAGAGGCGACCACAGAAACTTGAGCGACCAGGCCAAATTCAGGCCGGAGAGCAAGCCGACGCTCTCCAGCGATGCGGCGTGCGTCCGGTAGTAGACGGGCCACACTCCGTGAGAGATCCCGTACGGAAAGCCCTCGACGAAGTAGAGCAGCCCTACGATCGCGAGCCGACGCTTCTGGGACACGCCCCCCCCGCCGGGCAGTATCGCCCGGGCGCGGGGTGGCAGCTAGGATCGATTGGTGAGCGTCGAATCGGCTCCTGCCGAGCCCCCCCTCATCCTGCTCCACCGCGTCTGCCGCCTCTATCGTCGCGGCGTCGATGAGATCCACGCGCTCGAGGCCTGCTCGCTGCGCGTCGAGCGCGGGCGCTTCGTCGCATTCATGGGCCCGTCGGGATCGGGCAAGTCCACGCTCCTCAACCTCGTGTCTGGCATCGATCGGCCGACCTCGGGTGAGGTCTGGGTGGCGGGCCAGGAACTGAATCAGCTGAGCGAGGACGAGCTCGCCCGCTGGCGCGCGCGGCACGTGGGCCTCATCTTTCAGTTCTTCAATCTCGTGCCTGTGCTTTCCGCGCGCGACAACGTGGCGCTTCCCCTGCTGCTCACTCGTTTTGGCCGCAGCGAGCGCCAGCGCCGCGCCGAAATCGCGCTGCGCGTGGTGGGTCTCGAGCAGCGCCTCCACCACTTGCCCCGCATCCTCTCGGGCGGCGAGCAGCAGCGNNAGCAGCGGGTGGCGATCGCGCGCTCCCTCGTGAGCGATCCCGACCTCATCGTGGCGGATGAACCCACCGGTGACCTCGATGCTCGCAACGCCGAGGGCGTGCTTGGCCTGCTGCGCCAGCTGAGTGCGGAGTTCGGAAAGACGATCGTGATGGTGACCCATGACCCGCGGGCGCTGCGCTTCGCCGACGAGGTCTTTCACCTCGACAAGGGAGTGCTGCTCGAGGGCGAAGAGGCCGAGCGCGCCCGAGCGGCGATGCAGGTGGCGGCGGGAGGAGGCCTCATGGGCGAGGCCCCGCCGGCGGGACCTCCCGCGCGGGTCGTAACTCCGAGGGCGTAGAGCAGAGATGGGATACGCCGGCTTCGTGGTCGCGAATCTCCTGCGCAATCCGCTGCGCAGCGCGCTCACAGGCAGCGCCATCGCCCTGGCCGTCCTTCTCGTGTGCCTCCTCCTCACCATGCCCGCCGGGCTCGACGCGCTGCTGACGCGCGTCGCCAGTGACACGCGCGTGGGTGTGATCAACAAGAGTGGTCTTGTGTTCTGGATGCCCTACTCGCTGATGCGAAAGATCCGCGCCCTCGATGACGTGGCGGACGCCGTCGGCATGGTGTGGTTCGGCGGAGCTTTCGAGGAGCAAGGGAAGGTGACATTCCCAAGCTTCGCCGTGGAGGTGGAGCACATCGCCGGCACCTATCCCGACTATCAACTTTCCCCGGAGGCCGTGACGGCGTTCACCCGCTACCGGGATGGCGCCATCGTGGGCCGCCAGACCATGCGCAAATACCGCTGGAAGGTGGGAGACCGGGTCACGCTGCGCAGCAATGTGTGGGACGTGAATCTCGACCTGCGGATCGTCGGCGAGATCCCGCGGGACAGCTCGCCCATCGTCTGGATCAATCGCGAATATCTGGACGAGGCCATCAAGGCACAAGGTCGGCCGGGTCTTGGGATCGTGATGATCGTATGGGTGCGGGTTCCATCGCCCGACCGCGTGAACTCCGTCATGCTGCGGGTCGACGAGCTCACGCGCAACACCGACTATGAGACCACCTCGCAGACCGAGAAGACCTTCTTCTCGAACTTCTTGGGTTCCTTGAAGGGTTTTCTCCAGATCCTCCTCATGGTGACGGCCCTGGTCTCCCTGTGCATCGTCTTCATCGCGGCGAATACCGCCTCGATGGCCGTGCGCGAGCGTGCGGGCGAAATCGGAGTGCTGCGTGCGATCGGTTTCCGCCGCCGAACGATCTTCTCCATGCTGCTTGCCGAGACCGTCGTTCTCTCGTGGTCCTCCGGTGCGCTCGGCGTCGGGCTCGCCTGGGCCGTGACCAGCGCCCTCCAGCAGCTCGGGGGCAGCATCGCGGCGCTCGGTCCCCTCGGCGGCTTCATCGTCACTCCGGGAGTCATCGCCCAGGGCCTCGGGCTCTCGCTTGCGATCGGAATCTTCGCGGGCTTTGCGCCCGCCTACGGCGCGGCTCGGCGCCCGGTCGCGGACACCCTGCGAGAGGTCTTCTGATGCTTCCCCTCAGCTACTCGGTCCGAAACGTGGCCCTCCGTCCGCTGCGGAGCCTGCTCTCCGTGGCCGTCATTGCCCTTGTGGTCGTCGCATGCAGCCTCTTCCTCGGTCTCATCTCGAGCCTCCGCCGCAGCTTCATTTCCAGCGGCGATCCGATGAACCTCGTGGTGCTCCGCAAAGGTTCGGACAACGACGGCGCGAGCCAGCTGACGCGGGAGGCGGCGGCGTCCCTGCGCTACCGCGAGGGCATCGCCCACAACGCGCAGGACGTGCCGCTCTTTTCGCCCGAGCTCGTCGTGCAGCCATTTCTTGCGACGCGCAGCGGAGGGCGGGAGAACGTGCTCGTGCGCGGCGTCGAGCCCATCGCCCTCGAGGTTCACTCGGGNNGTGCGAATCGTGGAGGGCCGCATGTTCCGCCCGCGGCTGCACGAGGTCATCGTCGGCAAGTCGATGATCGGTCGCTACGAGGGCGCCTTCTTTGGGGGGGAGCTTCATCTCGGGCGCGGCCGCTGGAAGGTGGTGGGGATCTTCGACGCCGGAGGATCCTCCTTCGAAAGCGAGGTGTGGGCCGACGTGGAGGAGCTCGCCGAGGATTCTCGGCGGCCGACACCGTACTCGGGCGTCAGACTGCGCGCGGCCAGCAGCGCGGCTCTCGATGCTCTGAAGGCGCACATCGACGCGNNTCGCGCGAGGTGGACTACTACGCCAAGCAGTCGGAAACCGCGAACTCGCTCTACGTCCTCGTCATCGCCATCGCCGTGCTGGCCGGAGTCGGCGCCGGATTCGGTTCCGCCAACACGATGTACGCGGCCGTGCAGTCCCGCACCGCCGAAATCGGGACGCTCCGGGCCCTTGGCTTCTCGCGGCGCGCGATTCTCGGCTCCTTCGAGGTCGAGGCGCTGACACTCTCCCTCGCGGGCTTCTTTTGTGGCGTCGTTCTCTCCCTCGCTCTCGCAGCCGGCCTGCGGCGCGTGCAGGGCGGGATCGGCTTCACCTCCTCGACCTTCACCACCAACGTGGTGACGCTCTCGATCGGGCTCGGTGACCTCGCGCAGGCCTGCAGCCTCGCCGT
>DOUU01000449.1:0-149 GCA_003520425.1 Deltaproteobacteria bacterium | reverse complement strand
GGAACGCGCGCCTGTGGCTCGGCCTTGCCATTCTGGTCGCGCTCGGGGTCGCCGGGGTGGGGCTGCGGCCGACGCCGGTGGAGGTGGCTCCGGCCATCCTCGCCGATGCCGCCGCCCTTGGGGATGCGCCTTTGCTCACGGGCTCGGGC
>DOUU01000124.1 GCA_003520425.1 Deltaproteobacteria bacterium | reverse complement strand
GGCGGGAGCGGCACACCGAGTCGCTCCGCCAGCCAACGGAGGACCAAGGCCTCGTCCGCCGGCTCGCAGTCGACGCCGAGATAGAGACGCTGCGGCGCGTCGAGGCGGAGCAGATGTGCAAGTGCACCGGCGCAGTCGTCGCGATGAATGCGATTGGTGTAGTGCGGGGGGCCCTCGCGCAGCCTCGCCTTCCCGCTGCGCACGCGTTCGATGAGCCGGGTCCGGCCCNNGAGCAGGCAGCGACCCGAAAAGCCCAGAGGCAGCGTGGGGGACGTCTCATCCACCCACTCGCCATGGCACTGGCCATACACCGCGGTGCTCGAGGTGAACAGGATTCGCCGGGGCGATGGGTGTTGCTCCTCGAGTGCCTCGAGCAGACTGCGAAGACCCTCGACGTAGGCAGCCCGATAGGCGGCTTCATGGAAGCCGTCTGCAGCGGCGCTGTACACCACGGCGTCGAGATCCGCTGGGAGCGCCCGAAGCGTCGCGCGCTCCGAGAGGTCGGCGGCAACCGGCCGGATGAACGCTGGCAGCAGGCTCGGCGTGCGGCGCAGCCCGAAAACCTCGCAGCCGACATCGTTCAGGCGACGCGCAAGCGCGGAGCCCACGTAGCCGCAGCCGGCGATCAGGACGCGCATGGCACAAGCCTACCGGGCGGGGCCCGGGCCGTCGCGATCGAAGCGTCCCCCTTCTCTTCGGTATTCTTGCTGGAGCGTGGCCGCTTCGACCCTCCCGCCCATGGCACTCCCGCCTGCGGACGAGCTCGTCCGCACCATCTCTCGCGACGGCAGCGTTCTCGTGCGGGCGCTCGTCGCCACCCAGCTCGTGCGGGAGGCCGCCCAGCGCCACGGCGCGTTCCCGACGGCGGCCGCCGCGCTCGGCCGCGCCTTGATGGGTGCGGTGCTGATCGCGGCCGAAGGGAAGGACGAGGAGACCGTGCAGCTGCAGTTTCGTGGGGACGGTCCGCTTCGCTCCATCACTGTGATCGCTGATGCGCAGGGCCACGTCCGCGGCTTTGCCGGAGATCCGACGGCGCACCCCCCGCCGCGCGAAGGCAAGCTCGACGTCGCAGGAGCGCTCGGGCGCGGTGTGCTCGCCGTGGTGCGCTACCACCCCGCTTGGCGGGAGCCGTACACCGGCGTCGTTCCGCTCGTCTCGGGCGAAATCGCGAAGGACCTTGCGCACTACCTGCGGGAGAGCGAGCAGAAGCCTTCCGCCGTGGCACTGGGCGTGTATCTCGGCACGACGGGAGAGGTGGAGGCGGCGGGCGGGTTTCTCGTGCAGGCGCTCCCCAAGGCGGACGACGAGACTCTTGCCCGCCTTGAGCGGGCCGTCCACTCGATCGGGCCTCCCTCGCAGCTCATCCGCACAGGCCTGCGAGCGGATGACCTCATCGATCGGCTCCTCGAAGGCGTGGGGGCAGGAGAGCGCCACCGCACGCACCCCGCGTTCCTTTGTCGATGCGACCGCGATCGGGTGCGCCAGGCGGTGGTGCTGCTCGGACGAAACGAGCTCCAAGAGATCGCGCGCAGTGGCGAGGAGCTCGAGGTGCGCTGCGAATTCTGTGCAAGCCGCTATCGGATCCCCGCCGACGAGGTGGGAGGACTCGTTCCGGACGCGTAGCTCCAGAGGCGGCAAGCGCCCCCACAAGCGCCGAGCCCGTCGGCAGGCCCCCGCCCAAGCGGCGAAGGCTTTCGGAAGGCGCGATCCGTTTTACTCCTCGTGAAGGCCCGGGGCGCGCCGCGCCTGTTTCTTGCGCGATCTCCGCCGTTTGGCGGCGAGACGGGCTTCGGCCGCGCTGCGGCTCGGGCGCGTCGCTTTGCGCGGGCGGGCTTCTTCGGCCACCTCGGCCAGCATGAGCCGCAGCCGCTCGACGCAGTCCGCAACGTTGCGCCCGCGGTCACGGAACCGGGAGCTCGCGATGAGAAGATCGCCGTCCGTGGTGAGTCGATGGGCGAAGTGCTCGAGGAAGCGCTTTTGCAGGCCGGCCGGCAGACGCGTGCTCGCGCGAACGGGCCAGCGCAGGATGGCTTTGCTGCTCACCTTGTTCACGTTCTGGCCGCCGGGGCCGCCGCTTCGGCTGAACTTNNCGCCGCTTCGCGCATAGGAGAAGGAGAGTTCGCCGAGGGGCACCGCACACGCGCTCCCTCCCGCGGGCGGATGCCTTTCCCGGCGGCTCATGACCCCGGCGCGCCCTCGCGGCTGCGGATCTCACGCTCAAGGCGCGCGTTCGCCTCGCGCAGGGCCTGCTCGCAGTCGAGTCCAAGCGACCCCGCGAGCGCGACGCAGCTCTCCAGGAGATCGCCGAGCCCACCTTGAAGCTGCCCTGCGGCCGCCGTGCCCTTGGCCTCCTCCTCGACCATGTGTTCAAGGCGCGCGAGCGCCTCTCGGGGCGGCGCGAGCTCGCCGCAGAGGCCGGCGAGCGCCGCTCGACGCTGGAGCTTGTGCGCGCGCACGAGCGCGGGGAGCGCGAGTGGCAGACCGTCGAGCACTCCCGGCGAGGCGCCGCGCTCCCCGGCCCGCGCTGCACGTTCGGCCGCTTTGTGTGCCTCCCACTCCCGCGTCTGCGCCTCGGCCGACTCCACCGTGGCGCCTCCAAACACATGGGGGTGCCGGCGTACGAGTTTGTCGCACAGCTCGCGCACCACGTCTGCGAACTCGAAGGCACCTTCTTCGCGGGCCATCTGCGCGTGGTAGACCACCTGGAGGAGGAGATCGC
>DOUU01000497.1:14682-16249 GCA_003520425.1 Deltaproteobacteria bacterium | reverse complement strand
CCGCCGCCGCAGCCGATATCGAGGATGCGCAGGCTCCTCGACTTGTTCAGCCCAAGCGCAAAGATTCGCTCGGCGTTTCGAATCAGAGAGTGCTCAAACTTGTCGTGGTACTTCCGAAACGGGTGAGCGTCATACCCTTTTCGGATGGCGGTCATTGCCTCAAGATCGATCCCCCGAAAGAGCCCGGCCCGGACCGCCCGCTTGGCGCGGAAGCGGGCGATGCCTCTGCGAGAAACGCTCTTGAGCTTCTCAAGGAACCGTTGAAGCATGGATACCTTCTCTCCTTCGACGGGACGCTTTCCAACTCTATCAGACCGCGCCCTCGTCAGGGCTGCGGCGCGCGATTTGCACTCACCTCGGTCCCGTGCTCCCGCAGGACGGGAGCCAGGTGCTCGGTGATTGCCGCAGCGATCACGCCGTTCGCCTGTTCGGTCACGTGTCCGTAGTGATCGAGGAACTGATCGCCGTCGACATGGTCGAAAATGGCATTCAACGGGAAAAAGTCGATGTCACGGCGCGTGGCAAGGCGCGCTTCCACGTCGGGCAGACAAGCCTTCGTGAGCCTCACCAGCGGGTCGCGAGCGTCCGCCATGAGATGTGCCTCCCATGGCCCAAGCGGCTTGCCGCTCGTCGCGAGGGCCGGCTGCCAGAAGAAGAGCGGCGTGAAGCCGAACTCCCGCCCCAGCGCCTCACCGATGCGGACCAGATTCAGGTAGTTGTCTGCAATTTTCTCGCACGCCGCGGCCACATCGAGTTCCGGCGGCTTCGGAGCGGGCCGCAGGGCTTGGAGCGCCCGCACCACGTGGAGGTTCGAGGCCAGCGCCAGCAGGAGCTCGTTGGTGCTCCCGTGTCCGAGCGCAAACCGCTTGCGCGCGTCGGCCTGCCCGTAGACATCGCCGGGCTGCTCGCCCTCTGCAACCGGACCGACCTCATTGATCCCATCCAGAAAAACGGCGGCGACCGGGCGCGCGCCCCGGCGCAGCTCCTGCTCGAGGGTGGCGATGTTCTGCGTAAGGTTGAAAGCGCACTGAGCCTTGTTGTCAATTTCGACGTCGTCGATGCCTTGGGCGGCGAGCTGGCGCGCGACCCAAGAGGGGATCGTGGCGCGATCGCGCGCCGTAAAGCCCCACATGGCAGAGCCGCCGAGGAGAAACACATGGCGTCGCGTGGCTTCATCGCCGCGGGGCGATTGCTCCGTGTGCCGGTAGCCCGAAGGCTCCACGTAGAGATCTTCGTGGCGACCGGGACGCACCCACCAGCCTCGATAGGGATCGTAGTCCACGTAGAATGAGTCCGGACGTCCCATGTGATAGTGGCTCGCCGCTCTGAACTTCGGGAACCACGCCTCGGAGGCGTACGGGTTCTGCGGGGTCGTCCCGGTGGCCTGCGCCTTGGGCCCAGGAAGGCGCTCGTAGCACCGATAACCTTCCTCGATGGCGAAGAGCAGCACGAACGAAAGGCCGGCGATCACCCAGGCGTCGCGCAGCTGCCGGCCGATTTTCGCGAGCAGCTGCCCGACCTTTGCACTTCTCCCTCCGACCTTCATGTTTCGCGGCCTACCTCCTTC
>DOUU01000497.1:0-14677 GCA_003520425.1 Deltaproteobacteria bacterium | reverse complement strand
AGCGTTCACAAGGCCTGCGCGATCCCGGCTTTCTCGCCGCGCACGCTCCTTGCGGAGCGACAGCAGGCGCGCGGCCTGCCCTTGAGCAGCTCCGGAACAAGCGGGACGCGGCGGTCGTGATAGCCTGCGCCGCGAGGCGCCTAGCCGGAGGATGGCGTGGACGCGATTGGCGCAGCGACCTTCGGCGCAGCCCTGCTCGCCACCGCGGTCGCGTGGTGGGCCGGGAGTCGGCGCCGAACCCGTCTGGCGCTTTTCGCACTCTTGCTCGCAGCGCTGGCGATCCGCATCAATCTGGCCGCGCACTGGTACCTCGGCAAGTGGGATGAGCGCTACCACGCTGTCGTGGCGCGCCACCTCATGGACCATCCTCTCGAACCCACGCTCTTTGAGCATCCGCTCCACGAGGTCCCGCCCGAGAGATGGCTCGAGAGCCGTGTCTGGATCACGCATCCCACGCTCACCATGCAGCTCATGGCGCTCTCCATGTCCGTCTTTGGCGTGGACGAGTTCGCAATGCGGGTGCCAAGCCTCGTGGTTTCGACCTTGGCGGTTCTCTTGACCTTCCTGCTCGGAAAACGCCTGCTGGGCGCCTCCGGTGGCCTCGTGGCCGCGGGATTTCACGCCTGGAACGAGTCCGCCACGCTTTGGGCAGGCGGCCTGCGCAGTGCGGATCACGTGGATACGTTGATGGCGTTCCTCGTGGAGCTCGGTGTGCTTGCGGCACTGTGGGCCGCAGACGATCACGATCCTCCCGGCCTCTCCAGGTGGGGGAAGGCCGCGCTGGTGGGTGGCATCACCGGGCTCGCCTTCCTCACCAAGGAGGGCGGCGCACTCGTTTGTCCCGCCGTTCTCTTCTTTGCCCTCCTCGTGCATCTGCGGTCGCAGGCGCCGATCCGAGATCTTGAGCAGGGGATCTCCGTCGTCGCTCTCCCCGCGCTGGCCTGCTCCGTGGCGGCTCTCCTCGTCCTGCCCTGGTATCTCCATCTCGCCCACGCCTTCCCGGCAGAGTTTGCCTGGCTCCGCGGACGTTCGATTCACTACTTCCTCGAGCCTGTGGACAAGCACGCAGGTTCGTGGACCTGGCACATCGCCAATTTGAGCTACGACTACGGCCTGCTCGCGCCGGTTGCGCTGGTCGCGTTCATCGTCCACGCCTTTCGCCGACGACGCGATTGGCTCCCTGTCGTCGGCTGGTTCCTCCTTACCTACGCGATCTACAGCCTCGCGGCGACAAAGATGAGGGGCTACGTCCTGCCCGCTGCCCCGGTGGTCTTCCTCTCGTACGGGTTCTTCATTCCTCGCTGCTTCGACCTGGGCTCCGGCGCCTCCCGACCTCCGCGGGTCGCGGCAGGTACGCTCGGGGTGCTGATCATCGCCCTCTTCGTCCAAGGCGCGACCCCGCGACCGTGGGCCACGCCGGTGCGCGATCCACTTTGGACGCAGGAACTTCGCGACTTGGGCGCACGGGTCAAGGCGCTGCCGCCGGGCCGCTGGATCGTGTTCAATGTGGGCCGGCCCATCGAGGCGATGTTCTATGCACCGGCCACCTGCTCGGCGATCCTGCCCGACGCCGCCACGGTCGACGAGGCTCTCGCGAAAGGATTTCGGGTCGCGGTGTACGCAGATCCCGAGGAGTCGACGATAGGGGCACTGCACAGCGATCCGCGCGTCACCCTCCTGCCGCGCTATCCGGGAACACGGGCTGCACGTCGGCTCGCGGGGCTGCTCGTTGCGCTGCCTTCTCGCCGCCTCGCCCTCTACAACGTCGCCGAGGGAACAGTCCTGGCGGATTACCTGGAGAGCTTTGGCCTTTCGGTCACCGTCGAATCGCGCACGCCGCGAAGCGAAGAGTTCGAGCGCAACCGACGGGAAGGTCGCACGCCTGTGATCTTGCTCCAGCCGGACGCGCAGCCTCCGAAGTCGCTGGGTACAGAGCAGGCGGACGCGATCTTCGTCGTGGATCCCGCATACGCCATGCCTCTGCGCCAACGGCCGGCCCCACCGCCGGCAGGCTCTTGACCTCCGCTATAAGGCCGCGGGATGCTGGGAACCCTGAATGCCGAGAGCCGGGGCCAGGCGAGATTGAGAAGGCGCTGGAGCGCGTCTCGAAGCTCCCGCGACAAGAACCTCACATCCCCCCTCCTGCGGGAGTGGAACACAGACGGATCCGGCGCGCGTTCTTGACGACGCTCGAGCCCACTCTCGATCAGACCCGGAAGCGACCGCGACAAAGGAGGGTTCATGAGCGACCGGCTGAAAATCGCCAAAGCCTACGAGAAAGCACTGTTCGAAGGGCGGATGGAGGAGGTAGGAAGGCTCTTCACCGATGACATCGTCTATTGGGTTGCCGGTTCGCCGCCCATCGGAGGGGAGTGGAGCGGGCGCGAGGCCGTCCTCCAGGCCTTCTCCAACCGGGAATTCGGGCTCGGCTCGGCAGATTGGGGCTATGAGGAGCGGTGGCGCGACTGGTACGACGCCGATGAGCGCGTGATCGTCGAGATCCGCGAGCGAAGCTGGTTGAGAGGCACTCCCGGTGACGTGATCGACCAGCGTACCTGCGTCGTGATCCGATTCCGCGGCGACCTGATCTGTGAGATGCGTGACTACACGGATACACACCTCTACGAGGAGTTCCGGCGCCGACACCCTGAGTTGCCGAAATTCAAGACCTCCGGGAGCCGTTGAGGGGTTTTGGGACTTGGGCGCTTCCTCGGAGTCGCGTGTCACGGACCCGCCTGCACGCCCTTCCCTCGAGAGATGCCGGAGAAGCTTTCCAGGGTTGTGAAGGGAGAGAGGGGTCCGAGTCAGTAGACTTCGCGCAGCTCCTTCCGGAATATGGAGGCAATTTTTGCGCCCGAGAAGAGGTGGCGACCCTCCCCAAGATGAACATCCTTCTCATCACGACGGACCAGCACAAGGCGACGACCCTCGCCGCCTACGGCGACCCTCTCGGGGCCACTCCCGCGCTCGATCGATTCGGCGCCGAAGGCACCGTCTTCACGCGCTGCAGGACACAGAACCCGTTCTGCCAGCCTGCCCGTGCCACCATCCTCACCGGCCGCTACCCAAGTACACACGGTGTCATCCGCAATGGGATCGATCTGCCCGACGACGCAGCCGCCGAGTCGGTAGCGACGCGGTTCAAGCAGGCCGGGTTTGCTACGGCGCTGTTCGGGAAGGCACATTTTGCGTCGTACTTTCCCGATTATCCAACAGGTCGGGTCGAGTCCGTTGTGGACTCGGCCAAGGTTACACCGGACTGGTACGGTCCCTATTTTGGCTTCGAGCACGTTGAACTTGTCGCGGATGTCCACAACATCCGGCTCGCACCGCAGGTCGGCCGTTGGAACTGGGGCTTCGGGCCTCCACCTTTCGGGCTCCACTACGCTCGCCATCTCTTCAGGGACGGCCCTGCCCGCGGCGTGGAGCGGCTCCGACTGATGCAGCCCGAGGCCGCCGGCCGAACCTGGGATGCAACGCAGACCTGGAAGAACCAGTTGCCCGAAGAGGACCACCACACCCGCTGGACAGCGGATTGCGCGATCGCATGGCTCTCACGAGTCGACCGACCATTCTTCGCGTGGGTGAGCTTTGCAGATCCACACCATCCCTTCGACCCGCCACGCCCTTGGTGCGACCGATACACGCCCGCAGACATGCGGCAGGTGCTGCCCCCGCATTCCCCAGACGAACTCGCGGGCAAGCCGCCGTTCCACGCGGCTTGGTCCCGAGGCTTCCGCGGGACAGAGATGGAATGGGCAAACCCCGGATGGTCGCTCTTCTCCGAAGAGGAACGCCTGACGATCCTCGCAGCGTATTACGGGATGATCGCTCAAATCGACCATGAGGTCGGGCGGATCCTCGCCCTCCTCGAATCGCGCGGCCTCTCTTCGAATACGCTGGTCATCTTCACCGCCGACCACGGCGACTACATGGGCGACCATGGCATGATGCTCAAGGGGCCGATTCATTACGAGGCACTGGTGCGAGTACCGCTCCTCGTGCGCGGACCGAGCTTCGCGCCGGGAACCCGGGTTGACGATCCGGTGGGAACAATCGACGTCGCACCTACCGCGCTGCGGGCCTGCGGTCTCCCTATCCCTGCGACCGTCGAGGGGCGACCGCTCGGAGAGGGGCCACGGGAGTACGTCCTCACAGAAGACGACATCCTGCGAGGGATTCTCGCTTTTCGCACGCTCACCACGCGGCGATGGCGCATCACACGGAATGAACGCGACCCGGACGCCGGCGAGCTCTATGACCTCCGAGAAGATCCGGGAGAGCTGGTCAATCGCTGGACCGATCCGGCGCTGGCCTCCGTGCGCTCCGACCTCTTGGCGACCCTGGACGACGTGATGCGACACGACCTCGGCCGCACGCTTCCCCTCGTCTGCCAAGCACGCTAGGCCTCCGCCCCGGCAGCGTCCGTGTCACCACGCTCTCTCGCAAAGCGCGTCATCCGCCGGTGCGGAGTTCGCACGCATTTTCCGGAGATCCCAACGCCCCGGTCGGGATGGCCTCGAAGCGATCCTAGATCGCGAGCTGCTTGGGCGGACGCACCGCGATCTCCGCGATGTTCACGTGGATCGGCTGCATCACCGCGTAGAGCACGGCCTCGGCCACGTCTTCGGGGCTTCCCAGGATCTTGCGCAGGGCTGGCTGGATCTTCTCAAGCACCTCGTCTGGGATCCGCTCGCCGCGCTTCACCTCCACTTGCAGCCCGGATGCTTGAACGAGTCCCGCGACAACCTTTGGATCAAAATTCCGAGCAAAGTTCGTCGCAATCGCGCCCGGCATCACGTTCACGACGCGGATCGTGTCGTCCTCGAGCTCTCGTCGCAGGGTCGCTGAAATGCAGTTCACCGCATGTTTCGTCGCGCCGTATACTCCTGAATCTGCTCGCAGTGCTGCAATCGAAGAGATGTTCACGATGTGTCCTGCGGCCTTGCAAGCCCGCATCGCTTGCACGGCGGCCTGGCAGCCCGCAAGCAGCGCGATCACGTTCGTCTCGAACATCGCACGCCACTGTTCAGGATCGCCTTCGAGGATCGGCGCGGGATAGGAGACGCCCGCGTTGTTCACCATCACGTCTAGCCGACCCGTCTCGCTCGCAGCCTGCTCGACGAGCGCCGGAATCTGCCGCACGTCGCGCACGTCCGAGGCGACGACGGTTGCGCGGCCCGCACCTCGCTCGATGCGTTTCTTCGTCTCCTCCATCGCTTCGCGCGTGCGACCTGAGAGGTACACGTGGGCGCCGGCCGCCCCGAGCTTCTCGGCGATCGCGCGCCCGATGCCGCTCGAGGCGCCTGTGACGATCGCAGTCTTACCAGAGAGAGGGAGGCTCATGCGCAGGATCTCCTCGTGGGCGCCTCGGGCATCCTGACGTTTTAATCACAAAATGTCAATCCGAAAGAGGGCGAGCTGTCCTGTGCCGTGCGAGCCCGCCTGCCTCTAGCCACCCGCTTGGACCCCCGAACGTCCGTACGTGGCAGGGCCGGCGGAGCGGTCTCGCAGAGCGGTGCCTTGGTCAAGAACAAGAGATCGAGCAGGCTACGTGCTAGTGTGCCCGCATGGATGAGCTTCAGAGGGAAGCCTACGGTCCCCCGGGCGATCTGAGTCGTCATCGTCGGCTCGCCGAACTCGAGTCGGGTCTTCGTGCGCTGGCGGGGGCGCCCACAAGCTCGGGGCGTCTCGCCCTCATCGTCCGGCGCCGTGCGGACGGCGTTCGCGAAACGCCGGGGCGCGTCCGGCTCTCACCCGACGAGGGAGTGCCCGGCGATGGCTGGCGCCGGCGCCCGCCGCGCGATCCTGAGGCCCAGCTCGCGGTGATGCGCCGTGATGTCGCCGAGCTCATCGCCAACGGTCAGCCCCTCAGCGTCTTCGGCGACAATCTTTTTGTCGATCTCGACATCTCCACCGCGAATCTTCCCTCAGGGGCGTGCCTGCGGGTGGGTTCCGCCCTGGTCGAGGTGACCGCCAAGCCCCACAACGGATGCTTCAAATTCAAGGGACGCTTCGGTCAGGACGCGCTTTCTTTTGTCCAGGCAAACGCGACCCGAGATCAGAACCTCCGCGGCGTCTATTGGAAGGTCGTTGAACCCGGGGCGGCAGCGGTCGGAGACTCAATCGAAGTGATCTCCCGCCTCTGAGCGGGACCGCCCGAAAACCCCGATTCGACCCGCCCAGCGAGCCCGCATGGCGGAGACGTCCCGCAGATGCTCGTCGTGCAGCCTTGCCCGCCCGAAGAGCGCGGTCGGGCCAACCGCACGACGCTCCACCCCGCTCGCTCGCCAAGGGCGCACCCTCCGCGCGCGGCGTAGGATCGCGAGCGAGCCCGTGCCGGCGCCAGTTCGCGTCACGTTGTCCCGGCAGACCCCGGCTCCGCAGCGGGCCGCAAGTGCGGCTTACTCGTCGCTGTCTCGGCCCCTGCCGTCAGCCGCCGAGTTGGTAGAAACGCATGACGTTTTCGCCCAGCACCTTTCGTTGCGCGTCCGGTGGCAGCGGAGCCAGGCGCTCGCGGATCTCGTTCACGACGCCGAACGAGGCGTCAAGGTGGGGGTAGTCCGATGCCCAGATCACGTAATCAGCCCCGAGGTGCTCCACCACCGGGGCTGTCAGCGTCTCGTCTGGATCGGCCGAAATCACGCATTGGCGGCGGAAATACTCGCTCGGCAGCATACGCAGCGCGGTCGGGAAACCACCCCTTTGTAGCTTATGGTCGAGCCGGTCCAGCCACGCGGTGATCCAGTTCGAACCCGCCTCGAGCACAGCGCAGCGCAGCCGCGGATAGCGCTCGAAAAGACCAGTCACCATCATCTGTGTGAATGCGGCCATCACTTCGACCGCGAGGAAGGCGAACATGAACAGTCCGTCTGAGCCCGTCCCTCGCCTTGCCCAGCTCGAAAACGTGAGGTCCTCTCGAGCCACCACGTGAAACGCAACTGGCATCGAAAGATCCTGGGCGGCCGCCCACAAGCGGTCGAAAGCCCTGTCGTCGAGCGACCGCCCGCCTCGGGCTGCAAGATCCGGCGAGAGATAGACGCCGACACAGCCATCCCGGCGCGCGCGTTGCATCTCCTCGGCCCCAGCTTCAGGATCGAGGAGCGTGATGTGCGCGATGGGATAGAGGCGTTGCGTGTCTGCACGGCAGAAGTCCACGATCCAGCGGTTGTACGCGCGGCAGTATGCGAGGGCAAGCGCGGGGTCCTTCACACCCCCTTCCCAGGCGATCCCGATCGTCGGATAGAGCAGCACCTTGTCGATGCCCTCCGCGTCGAGGACTTGAAGGCGAGCCTTGGGGTCGTAACCGCCCGCGGGAGCACCGTCCTGGTAGGTGCGGCGCCCGGGGATCTGGAAAGCCAGTTTTTCTTCGCCCGACGCCTCGATGCCGCCGAGCGCACCCAGGCGCCCCTTCAGCATGCGGGTGGGCTTGTTGTCGATGAAAAGATTCTCAAAACCATCCGAGTCCATACCCACGCGCAGTGCGCGGTCTCGAAACTTGGGGTCGATGTATCGCTCCCAGACGTCGACCGGCTCGAGCACGTGTCCATCGGCGTCTACGGTCAGGTACTCACCTCGCATCTCGCTCTCCTCAGGCCCGGGACGGCTGCACGACGGGCGATGCCGATTGGTTCGGTACAGATTGAATGGTTCGTGATGCCGGGTCAACTTGAGCCTGGTGACGTGCGGCGCCCTCACCGCAGGGGCGAGACGCTGCGTCAAGCCCTTACGAAGCCTCTCGCTTCGCCGCTCTCAGCCCGCGTCCGTCGGCATCTCCCGGATCGCTCGAGCTGCCTCTTCCGTCAGCGCGTAACTCCCGACCTGTCTCGCCGCCAGCCATTGCCACGTCGCGGGTGAGAAGAGCAACGAGAGTGCCACGAAGCCGACGGGAAGCACGCTCGGCGGATCGATCCAAACAGGGGTCAAGGATTCGCGGCTGCTGCGAAACGGGCCGCGGCTCAGGATCAGTGCCGCGATCGTTCGCAGGATCTCCACTCGCGAACCGCCGCGCGTGGCCGGGAGCATGACCGCTTGAAGCCCCATGTGTGTGCGCACGCCGATTTTGCCCGGCGGCTGATCACCGATGTGTTCGCCAAGACCCAGCCGGACGAGGAGCGTCGGCAAATCAAGTCCGCACAGGACGGCATTTCCAGGCTCTGCCAGGCGCGGGTTCAAATCCACGAATCGTTCGGTTCCATCGGAGCCGTCGCGGAGATAGTCGATCGACAGCGCACCGTGCCAATCCAGAGCCTCGACAAGGCGTGCGACATGAGCGCGTACCGCGGGACGCTCCACCGACACCTTCTGCACGTCGCCACCTCGCGGGCCGGCTGTGATCTGCTGGACTGCATGGGCGGCAACAAGATGGCCGCGGTCGGCAAGCGCATAGACGCGCTCGAGCACTCCAGGGGCAGTTCCCTGGACGACCGCAGCGTTCGGGAACGCGCCGAGTTCGCGGAGGCGTGCCAGCGCATGGTCAAGGGAAGGCGCGTCCGTCACTCTCCAGACCGTTCCACTCGCGGTTCCGATATCGGCCTTCACATAGCATGGGCAACCGATGCGTGTGGCTGCGGCCCGGGCTGCAATCTCATCCTGGACCACGATAGTCGGGGGAGTCGGGATCCCCAAGCTTTCGAACGTCGCCGCCATGGCCGCCTTGCCCTGGACGCGCTCGATTGCATCGAAGCTCGGAACCGGCACCCCCGCGAGCGCGGCGAGAGCGCTGCGTTGGCGAGCAAAGAGATAGGCCTGCTCATGCGCTGGATACAAGACAGCGTAGCGGCCGGTCGCGAGAAGCCTCCGAATGAATCCGTAGTAGGCAGTGGGATCCGAGGCGAAGTGGGGACAGCGGTGCACCCGACGCACAAATCTCGAGAATCGAGCCAGGCAAATCCCGCTCGGATCGCAGACCTCGATGCCGAAGCCGGCCCTCCCAAGCGCAGTAATGGCCTCGCGGGCCGAGAGGCTAGAGCCCTCGGAGACGAGGATCCGCACCTTCCGCGCGAGAGCAGCCAGGAGACAAGCCTCCTTTGAGAGTCGCAGTGCCGCTAGTGACGGATCCCTCGCACTCGGGTCTCATTGCCACCAACCGGCACGGGCGGTGATCCCGCTCTTTTTCTTTCTCGTTTCTGTGTGCGCCCTCGGCGCTGCCGATCTGCGCGAGATACGCTCTGCATCGTGCCTGTGCGCCGCGCAATTCAACCCCGGCGGAATAAGGAATCCTGGCAAGACCAGGCGCAAGGGCTCCTCATCGAAATCCGGGCTCTCTACCTCGCCTCGAGGGACCGGCGCACTCCCTTGCTTGCCAAGCTAGTGGCTTTGTTCGTCGCCTGCTATTTCGTAAGCCCGATCCAGCTCATTCCCAACTGGATCCCCGCGATCGGCTACTTGGACGACTTCGTCGTCGCAATCATCGGGCTTCGCCTTGTACGTCGGCTGATCCCGCCGGCCCTGATGGACGAGTTTGTTGCGCGCGCGGGAGAGACGGGATCCGATCCCAATGCCCTGCCCCGCGCTTCGCTCGCCTTCGTTGTGGTGGGACTCTTCGGTCTTCTCATGGCAACGCTCGTGTGGGCGGTCATTCATTTCCTGCGCCGCTAAGTCCTGCGGCCTGTGGCGCTTTCCCAACCTCGCAGTGGCCCCCGCGATCTCGGGACCGCACCAACGTGCCCGGATTTCTCTAAGCCGCGGAGTCCGCTGGCCGATAGGACAACCGGGCCCTATCTCTCCTGGGGGGAAACAGAACCAGATGGACCGCCGGAGGCAAAATCGCGTTCGGCTGTGCACGCCGTGTGAACTTCAGGCGAACGGCCGGAAGTTCGCTGGGACCCTTGTCGACCTTTCCGAGGGAGGTCTATCCGTCCGGCTGCCGGGAGAAGAGCTTGAGAATGGCACGCCAGCTGTCGTGGTCCTCACCCTGCCGCGGGGGGAGCGCCTCATCGTCGAAAGCCTGGTCTGGCATTCGCGTCGTCTTAAGCCCAGTCGGAACGAGAAGTCTGTGTGGATGGTCGGTCTGGTGGTTGCGAATCCTTCCGAGGCGTATCTCAAGCTCGTCGCAGAGCGCTCCGAGGTGCGGGCCACACGCCGCCCGTCCCCTCAAGCGCCAGGGGCTGCCGCGCCATCGCCGGCCGCAGCTCCTGAGGCCATGGTGGGGCCGGCCTGGCGGGTCCGGCTCCAGCTCAGCGGAAGCCCACGATCGCGCACGATCCTCGTCGAGACCGAGAGCGCTGAGGATGCAGCCGCGCGGGCACTAGAAATCGCGGGCGCCCACTGGATCGTCCTTGAGGTCGCAAAGGCCTAAGTCCGGCCAAAGGATCCTTCAGCACCCGCCCCGCAAGCTCCGTTGATGCGGCGGAGCAGAGCAGACTGCGTCTACTGGCTTCGGTGCCCGACCGCGCGATCTACGCGGAATGACCATGCGCGCCTCGGGCTGACCGTGGATCGTCCCCTTTACACGAGGACGAGGCTCCATTTTGAACAGGCCGAACCGGCACGAGCGATCCCCGACCGGCCGATGTGACCACAGTTTTGGACTCAGACGATGCTGGTGACAGCGGTCGTGACTCCCGAGTGCACGCCGCCATGGGCATCGATCGGGTTCCCCACCTGGATGTTGACACTGCAGCCGGCGGCCTCGTAGAGTCGGGCCTCCTTTGCGCATCCGAGAGGGGGGGAGCGTGCGCAGGCGTATTCCCTACCTCGCCATCTTGTTCGTGCTCGTCTTCCTGGCCAATATCCGCGCCGCACCGGCTGCAGACCTCAAGGATTTCTACCCGAGCCTCGCCGCACAGGCGCAGACCGAGGTGGGGGTCTTTCTGACTGGAAGTAGCCTCAGCGGCTCCAACCAGTTTCTTGCCACGTTCGAGAGCGGAGCGGCGCTCGTGCAGTTCAGCTCTCAGATCGCCGACCAATTCAACTACTACCCCGTCGGATCTACGGTGGCGGCCTTCACCTACAAGTTTGACCCCAACCTGAACGTCTTCGAACGATCCACGGACGGCCTTGGGCCCCTCTTCTCCGAGCGCGGCCAGACCGTGGGCAAAGGCAAGCTCAACATCGCATTCGGATACTCTTCGATCGACTACGACGTCTTCCAGGGTCAAAACCTCGGGAACTACAATTTGACCAAAGGCAACGCGCCGGTCATCGTGATTCCCCCGAGCACGACCACAATCCCGCCGACTCCCCCTCCGATCGCCGGGCGACCGTTTGTTCCACCGCCGTTCCCCCACGTGAGCTTCACCGGGTCTATTTTCCTTGGGAAAAATCTCATCCACTTCGTGATCCCGCCCTGCGGCTTGATCACCTGTCCTGCTTCCGGGGGATTCCCCGCCACCGGGCCCCCGGGGACCTACACGCTCGGTGCCTCGATTCCAAATGTCACCCTCGACACCGACATCCATACCGATGTGTATGCGCTTTTCGTGAACTACGGCGTGACGGACAAGCTCGACGTGGGAATTGTGGTGCCTTATCTCGCGACCTGGCTCAAGGGCAGCGTCCAGGCAGACGGACTGATCAATCCCACGACGGGGAACACGTTCTCTGTACGCACGAGTGGCAGCGCGCAGTCCAGCGGGATCGGCGATATCGTGCTGCGCGCCAAGATGAACTTCTACGACGGGGAATACGGCGCCCTGGCAAGCCGCTTGGACTTTTATGCACCCACGGGCGACCCCGACAACTTCCGCGGCTTTGGCCAGCCCGCCACCAGCGCCTCGCTAGTCTACTCCGCAGCCCTCGGCATCTTCTCTCCCCACTTGGCCGTGGGTTTTTTGTGGCGGTTCAACGACCAGAACCTCAACGAACTGCGATACGCGGCAGGCGCCGATCTTCGGATCACCGAGTGGCTGACGGCAACAGCCGATTTCTTGTTCAACCAGAACCCCCAACACAACGATGTGGGAAACTACATCCTTTCTGCGGCGACGGGAATCAAGTTCAATCCCTGGCGTCGGCTCGTCTTCTCTGCGAACCTCCTGTGGCGCCTCAATGAGCAGGGTCTGCGTGCACTCGTCATCCCTTCGGCCGCCGTCGAATACACTTTTCGGTGATCCTCCTCGGCCTTTCTCTTCGGTTCACTTCTTCTGATAGATGCTCGAGATCACCCACTGGTCCTCCCCGCGACGGATCACGGTGGCAACGTTCTCCGACGCGGCCCCCTTTGTTGTCATGCGCGGACCGCTTAGGGACAGCTCTTGTCGGAAGTTGATGGTCACGGAGTCTTCTTCGACAACCACATCGCGCTGCTCGATGCGCAGATCGATGCTGTCCGCATTCTCGAAGGTGTCCTTCATGCGGGCGCGCTGCGTCGCGTTCATGATCCAGACGCGGGCCAGTCGGTCGATGTTGCGTGATTCGTAAGCCGCTTTGTACTCGGCAAGGGCAGCCAGCGCAGCCTCGCGCGGATCCCGGTGGGGGGCCGTCTTCGCCGGTGCCTCCGAGGGGACGGCGCGCGCCACGGCCGCGGGGGCGGGCGGTGCGGCGGCTTCGGTTCGTGCAGGTTCGGGGGCCGGCACCACGGGTGCAGCCGCGGCGGCCTTCTCTCGCACCTCGATGCGCCGGTCGACGCTGGCGACCCCGCCTTGTGGGTCCGCCGCGCGGGCAGTCAGCACGAAGGNNTGCTTGTCAGCCTTGAAGGTGAATGCGCTCCCCTCGGCCACCGGCTTTCCATCCAGGAGGAAGCGCGTCGTAACCGGCTCGCCGTCGGGGTGACTCGCCTCGATGCGGAACTCCCGCCTCTCGCCGAGCTCAAGCGGCGGCTGCGCCCCGGCGGGAAGGAGGCGGAGTTCGGGCTTGCGGTGTTCGACGGTGATGTCCCACCGCTCGTTGATCGAGGCCCCGTAGTCGTCCGCCACGTGAACGGCAAGCTGCCCGCTGCGGTCCGCCCGCAGCTCATAGCTCGCACCGGTGGCGCTGGGCTGCGGTGCTCCGTCGATGCTCCAAGCGTAGTGGAGCGGAGAACCGCCAGGCGACTTCACGTCGACCGAGAATGAGCGCACCTCGCTGTGGTGGAGAGCGACGGCACTTTCGCGCGGCGTCCGCGCCACGAGCTGGGGCGGCTCGGGTGAACGCGCGGCGGGCGCCGGAGTTGCCTGGGGAGGTGTCGGGGCGACCGCTTCCGCCGGGGGTGGAGGCGGAGCCGGCCGGTTCCGCCACCAACGAACCCCCTGCCAGGCGCCGACCGCGAGCACCGTGGCAAGCACCACGCCCCCGGCAAGGCGAGGCCAGACGGCCGGGGGCTTCGCCTCCAGCGCCGCGAGCAGGGCACTATGCATCTCGCGGGCGTCCGGATAGCGCCGGGCAGGGTCGAACCGGCAGGCACGCCGGATCACGCTGCGCACGGCGGGCGGTATGCTGGCGGGGAACGGGATCTTAAGCTCGGAACCAGAGTGGATGAGCGAGCCCAAGTAGAGGATGACGTCCTGTCCACTCGAGCTGTCGACGTCCCCCGTCGCATCGTAGACCGTTTGCCCGGTGAGCACCTGGTAGATGGAGAGGCCCACGGAGAAGACGTCGCTCGATGGACCGACCGACTTCCCGCGAGCCTGTTCCGGTGACATGTAGAGCGCCGTGCCGATGGCCATTCCCGTTCGCGTGAGGCTCGCCTCCTCCTGGACACGGGCGATCCCGAGATCGGCAAGCAGGGCCCGGCCGTCACTCGTGAGCAACACGTTCGCGGGTTTGATGTCCCGGTGTACAATTCCTGCGTCGTGCAGCGCCGCTAGACCTGCCAACATATCGAGAAAGAGCGGTCCTGCCTCCGAGAGCGCGAGCGATCCGCGCTGCGAGAGAGGTGGTCCATCGATGAACTGCATTGTGTAGTAGTAACAGCCGGTGCTTTCGTCTCTCCCGAAGTCAAAAATGGTGACGAGGTTCGGATGGTCGATGGCCGCGAGAAGCCGCGCCTCGGATTCGAAGCGGCGGAACTCCTCGCCGCCGGCAGCGCTCGGCTTTAGCATCTTGAGAGCCCGGCGGGCGTTGAAGCGCGGATCNNCCTTCGGCGATGAAGTGACGCACGGAATAGGGCCCGATCTGGCGCAGCTCCTCGGGCTTCACGGCTGCGCGCCCCGCAGCTCGAAGGCCCCGCCGCCCGAGACTCGGCCTGCGCGGCCTAGGGAGGCAACGGCCGAGGATCGCCGTGTCCCCCGCGCGTACACAGGCCAGCGGAGACGCAGGCCTCCGAGCCAGTTCCGCCGCACTCTGATTCCCGGCTGTCCCATGGTCGCTTCGCGCAACCCCGCCCTCGTCCTCGCCGCAGATGCGATCGGCTGCCTAAACATGGAGGGTGCGGGCAGCCTAGGTCAACCCGCGGGGAGGTCTTCTCCTGGCCGGGCCTCCCTCACGCTCCGCTCTCGCATCCCAAGGGCGCCGCTGCAGGAAACCCGGCGAGCCGACCTGCTTGCACCCCTCCTCTCCGTTTCGGAACGACAGGCGGATCCGGAAAGGCCCGGGGTTCCCGTCGCGCGAGCGCCCAGTCCATCGGGTGCCACCCCGGGGTCTAGGTCCAGCGGTGAAGGGAAGCCGGAAGCGAACTCTCTGCTTCGATATCNNCAGAACGGTCGAGCGCGCACGAACTGCGCACGTCCAAGGCCTCCGAGCACGGCTCGGCGACTCGGATCTCCATGCGCGACGCCCGGCTCCCCTTCGCCCCGCCCTAGAGAGAAACCGGTCTCAT
>DOUU01000047.1:16894-21252 GCA_003520425.1 Deltaproteobacteria bacterium | reverse complement strand
GCCAGATGCTGGGCAAACCCCCGCACGCGGCTCTCGTCCTCGCCTTCCACCATGACCCGGACCTTGGGTTCGGTGCCGCTGTATCGGATGAGCACGCGGCCCTGGCCGGCGAGCTCCGCCTCGACCTTGCGCACCGCGTCGAGCATCTCCGGCATGTTCTCCAAAGGACGCTTTTCGGCCACACGAACGCTCAGCAAGACCTGGGGGAAACGGACGAAGCCGGAGACGAGTTCGGAGAGCATTCGTCCCTTGCGCTTCATGATCGCGAGCGTCTGAAGCGCGGTGATGAGTCCATCGCCGGTCGTATTGTGGTCCAGAAAGACAATGTGACCGGACTGCTCACCGCCCNNGCAGCGCCGTGAGCAGGCCGTCGCCGGTGGTGGCGTCGTCGAGGAAGATGATGTGACCGGACTGCTCACCGCCCAGGTTGTAGCCGCCCGCCCGCATGGCTTCGACCACGTAGCGATCGCCCACCTGAGTGCGAATCAGCTCAAGGCCAAGGGACGAGAGCTCCTTCTCGAGCCCCATGTTGCTCATCACCGTGCCCACGACGGCGCCGCCGCGCAGCCGTCCGCGCTCGACCCGGTCGCGTGCACACAGGGCAAGCAGAGCGTCACCGTCGATCTCGTTGCCCTTCTCGCAGACGAGGACGCACCGATCGGCGTCGCCATCCAAGGCGATCCCCACATCGGCCCGGACCTCGCGCACCTTGGCCGCAAGTTTTTGGGGAAACAGCGAACCGCAGCCGTCGTTGATGTTGCGCCCGTTCGGCTCGACGCCGAGCTTGAACACTTCGGCACCGAGCTCCTCGAGCACCGTCGGACCCACCTTGTACGCGGCCCCGTTGGCGCAGTCGAGGACGACCCGCAAACCATCGAGCGTGAGCTCCATGGGGAAGGTCTTCTTGAGGAACACCACGTAGCGTCCCTCGGCGTCGTCGATCCGGCGGGCCCGGCCGATGTCATCGGCCGCCGCGCGCACCGCATCGAGCTCACCGGAGAGGACGAGCTCTTCGATCCGCTCCTCGATCTCGTCGGGCAGCTTGAAGCCGTCCCGAGAGAAGAACTTGATGCCGTTGTCCTGATAGGGATTGTGACTCGCCGAGATCATGACACCGGCGTCGCAGCGCATGTCCGCTGTCAGGAAGGCCATGCCCGGCGTCGGCATCGGACCCACCTGAATGACATCCACCCCCATCGAACAGATGCCCGCGGCGAGAGCATCCTCGAACATGTAGCCGGAAAGGCGCGTGTCCTTGCCGATGATGATGCGGTGGCGCTCGCCTGCGCGGCGGTGGAAGACATGGGCGGCGGCGCGACCCAAAAGAAGCGCCATCTCCGCGGTCATCGGGTGCACGTTGGCAGTGCCCCGAACCCCATCGGTCCCGAACAGCCTGGGACGCGCGGCCTGGCTCATCCTCGCTTTCCTCTGCGTTCCGGCGGGGGAGCCGGAGGCTTCGCCTGGATCTCGACGTGCACCTTCACCGAGGGCGCATCCTCGATCCAGACGTGATTGACACCGAGCACCACGCGAGTGTCTCGCACAAGCGGTGCGGTTTGTCCGGTCACATCGAGCGTTTCGGTCGGCGCGTCGACGATCTGCATGAGGGCGCTGCGTGCTCCCGAGACACGCACGCGGGGCGGCTCGACCTCGACGCTCTTGATCTCGAAGCCCGCCGCCGGCTCCCCGTCGAGCTGCGGGCGGACCCGCACGGATTTCGTCACGCGGCTCTCGAACTTGATCTCGATGCGTGCCGGCGACCGGGCGATGACCCGCGCGCCGCGCGGGAAGTCGAGGCCCGAGGGATCCACCTCGAACTCTGCGACCCCTGGCTTCGCGTTCGCCACGTTGACGGCGTATTGGAGCTTCTCCGGAACCACATTCCGAAGCGCCGCTGGGCTTCCGAGGAGACGCACGTTCACCACATCGGCGGTCTGGTCGGTGATCACGAGATCGTCGGGCACGCCGTGCAAAACGACGGGCACGTCGAAGCTGCGTTCGATCGACGAGGAGCCGTGGGCAACACCCCACAGGAAGAGGGCAATCACCAGCGCAAGGACCATGGAGCCAGGGCTCACCGTGCGGGCTGCCATGGGCAGGTCCTAACGCCCGCCGGCAGCCCGCGCCGCGGCCTCGGACTGGCCGGCGGCGGAAACAGCGCTTTGGACGGAGCCCGGGCTCGGTGCAGCCTCGTCCGCACCGCGTCGCGCCGGCGGACCCGCCGCCGGCGGGGGCTCGCCCGCAGGTGTGGGTTCCTCCCGGCCGCCCGCGAGGGCGTCGCGGAGCACCTCGCGAAGCCGGGGCGGGTCCAGGTCGCGGCTCATCTCCCCACCCATGACGACCGAGATCGACGCGGTCTCCTCGGAAACGACGACCACCACGGCATCGGTCTCCTCGGTGATGCCCACCGCTGCGCGGTGGCGGGTTCCCATGCCTTCGGGAAGGTCTTGGCGCAACGTGAGGGGGAGAATGCAGCCCGCGTGGGCGATGCGGCCGTTCTGGATCACCACGGCCCCGTCGTGAAGAGGCGAGTACGGCAGAAAAATCGAAGTCAGAAGTTCCTTGGAGACGACCGCATCGAGTCTGACCCCGGCTTCGATCTGGTCGTCGACATGGTTTTCACGCTCGAGGACCATGAGCGCGCCGACGCGCTTTTGAGCCAGCGTCTGCGCTGCCCGAACCACCTCCTCGAGGATCTGCGCGATTCCCCGCTCCGCGACATTGGGGAAGAAGCCCCTCCCTACGCTCGCCAGGGCTCGCCGGATGTCGTTCTGGAAGAGGATGATGATGATGAGGACTGCCGAGGGAAGGAAGCGGTCGAGGATGAACGACACCGTCTCCAGTTCGAAGAGCTGCGAGGCGGCGAAGACGGCAAACAGCAGGAGAAGCCCAGCCAGGATCTGGACCGCGCGTGTTCTGCGGATCAGCAAGAGCAGCCAGTAGACCCCGAGCGCCACCAGCGCGATGTCGACGAAGTCGCGCCGCCAGTCGAGGTTCGCCGCGAAAAAGCTCCACAGCTCGATCAGTTGTCCCCAGACGTACTCGATCACGGTGCGACTCCGGCCGGGCGCCGCGCTTCTCGCAGCGCAAGACCCACGCGAGCCGCGCGCACGCCCGCCGCTCCGTCGTGGACACGAAGGCCGTCGGCTCCCGCGAACACTGCCGCGGCGCAGGCGGCAAGGGTGGCATTCTCCCGACGCCCCACCGGATCGCCCGTCAGCTTGCCGAGGAACGACTTGCGGGAGGGACCCACGAGGACGGGCAGCGCGAGCCGCTCTCCAAGCCAGCCCCCGTTGGCAAGGAGCACGAGGTTGTCTTCCAGGCGCTTGCCAAAGCCGATGCCAGGATCGACGACAAGGCGCTCGCGAGGCACGCCCGCGGCGCATGCGATCGCGACCGAGGCTTCGAGTTCTTCGGCGACCTCTTCCAGGACATCCGCGTACGACGGGGCGTCCTGCATGGTGTCGGGCCTGCCGCGCATGTGACCCAGGATAAGCGTTGCCCCCCGCTCGGCCACGAGCGCGGCGAGCGCGGGATCGAAGCAGAGACCGGAGACGTCGTTCACAATGCTCGCACCCGCTTCGAGCGCTGGGCCCGCCACAGCTGCCTTGCGTGTGTCGATCGAGATCGGGCAGCTCGTCGCCTTCGCAAGCCGCTCGATCAGCGGAATCGTCCGTGCGAGTTCGATCTGAGGGGGAAGCTCTGGGGCACCGGGCCGCGTGGACTCGCCTCCGACGTCAAGCGCGTCGACTCCCTCGCCCACGAGCGCAAGGCCCGCTGCCACGGCCGCCTCGAGATCGACGGCGCCGCCCGCNNCGGCCGCGAACGAAGAGGGCGTCTTTCACAAGTCCCCCCGTGCACTCGCTCCTGCCCGGGCCCGCGAGCGGGCGATCAGCCCGCGATCGGCTCGGGACTCGGCAGCTTCTCGCCGGGGAATTCCTTTGCGCGATCCGGCTTCACGCGCCGCGGCGGCTGCTCGCCGCGGGCGGGCGGCACCTCGGGTGCCGGCATCGGGGGAAGAGGCTGACCCGCAACCAGGAGCTTGAGATCCGCCGTATCGAGCGTCTCGCGCTCGAGCAGCGCCTCGGTAATTCGGTCGAGCGTGGCGCGGTTGTCGCTCAGGATTTGCCGGGCTTCGGCATAAAGCGAGCGCAGGATCCGCGTGACCTCCTCGTCGATCTCCTCAGCCTTCTTTTCGCTGTAGTCCTTGCGCATCACAAAATCACGTCCCAGGAAGACGTCGTGCTCGTCATCGCCGAAGGAGACCGGGCCAAGCTTTTCGCTCATCCCATACTTGCAGATCATTCGCTTCGCGAGATCCGTCGCCTGCTTGAGATCGTTCGAGGCACCCGTGGAGA
>DOUU01000047.1:16278-16766 GCA_003520425.1 Deltaproteobacteria bacterium | reverse complement strand
TAGGCCGTGGTGCGCTTGTCCTCATCGCTCATGATCATGCTCTTGCGCTCTGCGCCGAGCAGCACCTTGTCCTTGGCATGCTCGAAATCGAGCATCCCCACGCGCGGCGCGTCGCGGCGCGCCGCGAGGAGCGCCGCCTCGTTCACGAGGTTTTGCAGGTCCGCCCCCACAAAGCCCGGCGTCCCGCGGGCAATCAGCTCGAGGTTCACGTCCTCGCCAAGGGGAACGCGCCGGGTGTGAACCTTGAGGATTGCGATTCGGCCCCGCAAATCCGGTCGCGGAACGACGACGCGCCGGTCAAAACGCCCCGGCCGCAGCAGCGCGGGGTCGNNGCGCTCGTCGTGGCCGCCGCCAAGACCGGCGCCCCGGTGACGCCCGACCGCGTCGATCTCGTCAATGAAGATGATGCACGGGGCGTTCTTCTTCCCCTGGAGGAAGAGGTCGCGCACCCGTGAGGCTCCGACACCGACGAACATCTCGACGAAGTC
>DOUU01000047.1:0-16236 GCA_003520425.1 Deltaproteobacteria bacterium | reverse complement strand
AACTTCTTTGGCTCGCGCAAGAAGGCGATGATCTCCTCGAGCTCTACCTTCGACTCTTCAACGCCGGCCACGTCGTCAAAGGTGACCCGCTGCTGGTTCTCGGTGAGCAGGCGCGCGCGCGCTTTGCCAAAGCTCATGGCCTTTCCGCCGCCTGCCTGCATCTGGCGCAGGAAGAAGATCCAAAGGCCGATAAAGAGAAGGAACGGGAACCAGTAGATGAGCACGGTCTGCCACAGCGGGGACTCGTGCGCCGGCCGCGCGGCGATCTGAACATTCTTTTCCTTGAGCTGGGTGAGCAGCCCTTCGGTCAGAGTCGGAGCGTAGGTCGCGAACTCCCCCGAGCTCTTCATTCGCCCGGTGATGTGGTTCTCCTCGATCGTCACGGACTCCACGTCCCCGGCGTCCACGCGCGAGAGAAACTCGCTGTACGGGATCTCGGAGGGGGTGCCCTGTGACTGGCGGAGCATCGTCACCAGCATGAGGACCATGAGCAGGATGACGACCCAGAGGGCCATGTTCTTGTAGAACTGTTGGTTCATCTGTGCCCCTTGTGCGGATCTTCGCCCTGGCCGGCTCCGCTCACCTCCGCCGAAAGCTCGGATCTTGCAAGCGAATCTCCGCGCAGCACCCCTAACCTAGCACGCGCGGTTCTCATGCACCTCGCAAGGCCCGAGCCAGAAGGCCTCGCGCTCGCAGCGTAGGACAAGGCCGCCCGGGAGCTCGATCCGAGTTCCCGTGCGTCCAGAGCGCAGGAACTGAAGCATGCGCAAAAGATGTACCCGTCTGACGTCGCGTCCAGCGCCGCAGTTCGTAAGCAACCGTGCCGCAAGGCGCCGGCCGAGCGCATCATGGAGCTCCCACCAACCGCTTCGGGCAAGGCGCAGCCCCCCCGCCATCGGCCGGACGCGGGCCATAAACTCCCGCTCCACGGCCCACCGGATCCACTCCGCATCCGTCCTTTGCGCTTCGGCCAGATCGACGATGGCCCTGAGCAGGGAGGGATTGAAGTCGTCGCGCAGACCGGGAACCCAGCGCGATCGCAGGCGGTTGCGGGCGTAGGCGGAGCTGCGATTGGACGAGTCCTCGCGCCAGGCAACACCCTCTGCCCGCGCAAAGGCGTCGATCTCGGCGCGCGGAACCCGGAGCAGGGGCCGCACGAATCGACCGTCTCGCGATCGTGCCGACATGCCGCCAAGGCCGTCGGGCCCGCTGCCGCGCAAGAGGCGGAGAAGCACCGTTTCCGCCTGATCGTCCGCGTGGTGGCCGGTCGCCACGACTTCGGCCCCCGACGCTTCCGCCATCTCGAGCAGGGCGTGGCGGCGCAGGCTGCGCGCCGCCTCCTGCAAGGTGGGCCGGAGTCGGCTCGGAACCTCCCTGCGCAGCGCGTCCGGCTCGACGCGGCGAGAGAGCACCGGCACCCCGCGGGCGGCTCCCAGCTCCTCGACAAACCTCTGGTCGCCGTCGGACTCAGCGCCTCGCAAACCGTGATTGACATGCCCGATCGAGAGCCTAAGACCGTGGCGCCCCGAGAGCAGAGCGAGGGTGTGCAGGAGGGTTGTCGAATCGAGGCCGCCCGAGACGGCAACCAGAACGCCGCGTCCCGAAAGTTCGAGGGACCGCAGCGCGAGTCCAACGGCGCGAAGGACCACGCCTCAAATCTTATATCCTCGTCCCCGGAGGTGCTCGTGTGGCTGCGCGACGGAAGCGCCGGAAACACGCCGCGCCGCAATCCGTCGGGCTCGCCGCGGGCGAACTCGCCGGGGGGGAGCCCCCGGACGCCATCGCTCTACTCGAAGCGAAGATCGGGACGGCCGGCGGCGAGGTGCTCGCGCGCTACCGGGATCCCCTCGGCGGCCATTGGCTCGCCCNNACGCCCTTCCAGCGCGACCTCTCGGAGCCCCACGCCAAGCGTCTGGCGGACGTGATCGCGAAGCTCGGCCTTTACCTGGACCCTGTGATCGCCGTTCCCGCCCCCGCTGGCGCCGGCGCAGCTCATGGCGACGTCTCCCTTTTTTGGAGCCCGAACGGGCTCCATCGCCTGGCAGCGCTGCGCCTTCTTGGCGCGCGCAGCGTGACCGCGCTCATCTCTCCCGATCCCGCCCTCGCCTTCCGAATCCTTGCGCTCAATACGGAAAAGGCGCACAGCGTGCGCGAGCGGGCACTCGAGGCGGTGCGCATGGCCCGGGGACTCTCGGAGCTCGATCCAAAGCGTCCCGAGAGCGCGTATGCCGCCGAACTCGAAGACGGATCGCTGGTCACGCTTGGGCTTTGCTATGAAGAGCGGCCCCGCTTTGCGGGCGGTGCGTACGCCCCCGCCCTGCGTGCAAGCGATGCGTTTCTTGACGAAGCGCTGCCCAAGGCCCTGGCAAGGCGTGGCGCTCGCGCAACGCGGCTGCTTGCAATTGACGAGCGCGTGACGGAGATCGTCGCCGCGCTGCGGGAGCGGGGCTTCGAGAGCCCGTACCTGCGGAACTTCGTGGTCTCGCGGATTCGCCCCTTCCGGCCCCCGGGCAAGCCAGCGCCCGAGGCGGATGCGCTCCTTGCTTCGATGGAGAAGGCGGCCGCAAAGTTCGACGCCGGGAAGGTGAGGGAGGGGCAAGTGGCGAGAACGGCGGGGGCAGGCGGCGAGGAATAGGCCGAAGGGCGCAGCGCGCCTGCGACGCGCCCCCCCCGTGCCGTCGAAAGATCGATCCAAATGGGAGGGGACTACTCGCGAGTGGCGCTTGCAGTGCCAAGCGCGATCCGGCTGCCGTCGTCCTTGTCCACCCACACATCGCAGTGAACCCGCGTGCGGCAGCCCTCGCGGACGTCTTCTCGGATCTTCGCGTGGGCGGTCACTGTCTCATCCACCCAGAGCACGTTCGTAAGACGCACGTCCATCTTCCCGCCCACAATCCAGCCGAGGCCGAAGTGATCCCCCATGACCTGGGAGATGAAGCACGTCGTCATCATCCCCTGCACGACGATGTTGGGAAACCCGAGCTGCTTCGCCGCCTCGCGGTCGGTGTGATAGTTCTTGCCGGGACCCGAGAACATCCAGCAGCGCCGTGCATCCACGCTCTTCTTGAGAAGCGGGAGATCAGGTCCCGCGGCTGTCGGGAAGGGCGCGCGCGCTTCCTTGCGCGCGGCCGTCGTTTCATCCACTACGAAGCCGCCCCCGGACTGCCGATCCTTCGGCGGGAGAAACGACTGGTGCGTTCGTCCTCGCACAAGCAGCCTTGCATCCTCCGCATCCATGAGATCGGTCTCGTTCACCACGTAATCGCGTCCACGCTTGGAATAGCGATCGACGATGGTGGATCGGGAACGAACCCGGCTCCCGATTTTGAGGGGAGCGAAAAGCTCCCATTCCTGACGGGCATGCAGGTTTCCGAACAGGTTCTTGAGGTACCAGTCTCCCAGGAACTTGTAGCACTCGGAGTGATGGAGAAGGGGCGGCGCGATCTCCTTCCAAAGCGGCGAGTGATCCTCGAGCGCATCTGCGTAGAAAGTCACCCCTTCGCGCGTGATCTCATGAAGGTTCGAACCGCAATGGCGTCCGACGAACGCCGGCTCTCCTTTCAAGTTCATGCCACGCCTCCAAGCCCGGCGCCGCCTCCGGGGGGCACCGCGCCTCGCCCTCTTGTACCACGGGCGACCTCGGGGACCCAGCGGCCCAGGGCCCGCACGCGGCGCAGCCCCTCAAAGTGCCCCGTAGCTCGACGTGGAGGTCGAACTCGATGGGCTGCGCCCCGAGCGAGCCATCGGCCCCCAGGCTCCGAGAGGCAAGCGGCTTGCTTGAGCCTCGCAAGGCCAGATCGGCGCCCAATCCGCCGGTGGTTCCCACGCAATCCACTTGGCCGCGGGCGCGGTGCCGTTTGACCTNNTCGACCTGCCCAAAAGGGCTCAAAACGAGGACGAACGAGCGATCTCAATCGGGGGGCAGGAGCTGGAGCACGCGCAGGCGCGGAGAGATGGCCCCACTTTGCGGTGTTCCGGTTTCGGGAGCAACCCATTGCGTATCCGTTGAGCACACATGCCCTTCGGGATCGTCGGCCGGGCCGCTCAAGCCCGCTGGCTGACAGCCGAACAAGCCACCGGAGGACGCGTCAACCGGTGATCGCTCGGGTTTTTTCCGCCATCGATCAGTTCTCCCGCTGCGGCACCAGCGACCTGGCATCGCTCGCGACAGACCTTGAACGGACGCGCTCCAAGCCGTGCGGCCTCCGCGTGCGGGCTGGGGGCGACCGCCGGCCGGTTTGCCGCAGCCGGGTTCGCCGTGGCAGTGCTCCTGCGCTGCGTGCCGGCACCCACGCAAACAGGCCTCGTTCTGGCGTATGCGCGCTCGGCGCTCGCAGCCCTCGCCGGACCCGCGGCATACGTCGCGGGCGTCGGCGTGCTCGGCCAGCCCGTGCTCCGACTTCTCGGCGCCCGCCCCGGGCACGGCGCGCCAGCCTTGGTGGCCGTCGCACCCGTGCGGCGTCGGACGCTGTTCGCGAACGCACTCCTGGCCGTCGCGTCGCTCGTTCTCACGCTGGGTTCCCTCGAGGCGGGCTTCCGCCACTTCGCTGTCTATTCGGACGGCCTTGGCCAAACACGCGCCGCCCAGCGCTGGTTTCAGCGGTACTGGGGGCCCCTCAACCACGCAGGCTACCGCGACCGCGAGATCGATCCCGCCGCGCTCGCCGCGACACGCCGGCTCTACGTGGTGGGAGATTCCTTCGCTGCGGGACACGGGATCGAGGATCGGGAGGCACGGTTTGCGGACAGAGTGCGGCGCGGCCTCGGACCGGCCTGGTCGGTCGTGCTGCTCGCGCGGAACGGCTGGAACACAACGGATGAGCTCCTCGCCCTGCGCTCGATGGCGCTGCCCCCGGACGTGATCGTTCTCTCGTGGTACGTGAACGACATCGAAGCCGTGTCGCCCCAGGCCGCGCCGCCGCGCCTTGACCTCGACGGCGAGCCTGCGGGCGTACGGGCGGTTGTCCAGCACTCCGACCTTGCGAACTTCGTCTACTGGCGGGTGCGGCGCACACGGCTCTCGGGCTTGCAAAGCGCCTATTGGCAGAGCGTCCTGAATGCCTTCGACGATCCAGCGACTTGGGAGCGTTACGCGACGCAGCTGCGCGACGTGGCCGCGCTTGCGCGTGCGCAAGGAGCGCTACTCCTCGTGATCGCCTTCCCGGATCTGACCGACGTCGTCGGCACGCATACGATCGTCGCGCGCGTCGCGACGGTCTTCCGCGACGAGGGTGCCGAGGTCGTGGACCTGGCCGAGCGCTTCACGGGCCGCCCTCCGCAGGACCTCGTTGTAAGCGCGCTGGACGCCCACCCGAACGCCGCGGTCCACGCCGAGGTAGGCGAGCTCGTCCTGCGTCGACTCGCAGCACGGGGGCTCACGACGTCGACGGCGGCGCTCGCAGGGACGGAGGCGCGATGAAGAGCCCGAAGACCGGTCGCCCGCAGGGCTGCGGGTGACCGGCGATGCGCGGTGTCTCGTCCGCACCAAGGCCTCGGCTGCCCTGAGCCCGTATCTGGACTCCACAACTCAATCACGTGGCTCGCAGCGAGGAAAGCACGTCAGGTGGTGCCAGTTCGAGCGGAAACGTGGGGGTGCCCGCGCGGGATCAACGACCCCTCGAGCGGCTCTCCCGCTGCGTCGCGCGAGCGCCCCTGGCCACCGCGCGCCTCTCGTGGCGCCAGGACGGGAGGCTCCTCCATTCCTTCAAGAGGCGCCGGCGACACGGTGCCCCCCTTTCTCCAGACGAAATAGTAGTCCCTGAAATCACCGATTTTTCGTTCCGGAGCATCAAAAAGGTATCGCAACTTCGCACATGATCTTCCAAGAAATAGAACCAAAGAGACGGGCAAAGCGAACGACTCGCCCCACTCGCAGAGCCCTTCCAGACGGCCCTTGTCTCTACGTAAGACTTCGATTTCTTCAATCCTGAATCCCGCGTCTTCAAAGTCATGCCTGAAAACATCTGGATCTGCATCAACATACATTTCATACTGGACGACCAATCCTCCAGGTTTGAGAACACGGAACATTTCTCTTGCAATATCCGCGTAAGTCGCCTCAAAAGCACAACCAGGTTCAGTTGCAGGGAGCATCCCATGAACACATTTGGATCCCGGAGGAAACAACGTATATTTCAAAACAGCACACACCCAAATCAGGTCCACCGATTCATTCTCCTTGGGAATCGACAGGCCGTTGAAATGCCACGCTGAGGAGTTTGACGGGAGCCCGATTTTCCTTGCAGCTTCGACCATCGCTTCAGTAATGTCTAATCCAAGAACATTGCACCCATGTTTGTCGAAGAATCGGATCATTCGCCCAGTCCCACATCCAAAATCAACCACAACGGGTTGCCCAATGGCTTTGCTGCGTAGCAAGGAGACAGCTTTCTCGGCACCGACCAAACACGCACCGTGCATCATGAGATTCTTTCTCTCGGAGCCGCCGGCATAACAAACTGCCTCCAGTTCTCCGAAAGACTTCGCCCTTTCTGACCACGAAGAAATCCCTGACACCCGCCTAAAGTTGTTCTGTCTTGTCCCATTCAACAGAGCTCTTGCGCGGTTTCTGACTTTGGACATCCCTAACCAAATCGGGTTTTGCCAGCCAAATACCGAATACACCTCAGGGCGACTGCCCCAGGAAGACTTGAATTGCGCCAAAGACTTGTTGCTTCCTGGGTTGCCAAGATTGAAGAATTGCGCTCCCGTCTCGCATCCCCACCGGATACCCGCATTGATCACTGCGTTGGAAGGAAAGAGGTGGTTATATTCACGATCGGCGACTCCGTGTAGGTGATAGACGGAATTCCCATCTTGAACAAATAAGCCTCCGCCGATAATGATTCCGTCAAATTCAGCGACAAAAAATCGTGTCATTCCTGACAATCGAGCCAAATCCAGGGTCAACGCTGCAGGATAAATAAATGGCCATTTCTTCTCGCGCTGCAATCCTTCGTAGAGTTTCTGATACCTTGATATATCGTCTGGATGGCAGGTGGCGCGCACCGATATTCCACGGCGCACTCCTTTTCTAATTTCATTTCTTACTGTTGCATTGTGTCTCGCAAAGACACGCTCATGATCTTGATCAAGATTTAAGACATAAGTAGCCATTCGCCGGCTGTCCAATCCTTGCAACCGTAGAGCATCGGCCAACGGTTGATGATCAAAGCGCACCCCCCACTGAAAAGATTTTACGCGAGCTATCTTCAACTGTTCGAGAATTGACTCAACGGTGCAAGCGTGAAGGTCGCCAGTCCACCCGGGGCTAATACACAGATCGTTTGCAACTCCGGAGGAGAGACTATATAAGCCAAAGCGCCCTTTGCTTCTGATCATGTGCATTGCCCTTGGCTGACCAGAGCCGCTGACCGTTATACGAAACGGTTCTGAACCACCACCAACCGCACGACACCAGGCTTGCGCAAATTCCATGGTGGAAAAAAAAGACGGGTATTGCACTGAACGCTCCCTCGGCGACGGCCTTACTGCAGCGCCCACCTACCGTGCCAGTCCGTGCACGACGTCGCAGCCGGAGTGATGCAGAAGCCGTGGCGCGACCTCCTGCCACCGGGGCGACTGGTCATCCAGCGCATTCGCGTAGAAGGCCACGCCTTCCTGCGTGGTGTCATGGACGCTCGATCCACAAAGCCGTCCTATGAACGCCGACTCTCCCTTCAAGTTCATGAGACCCCTCCCAGCCCGGGGCCGCCAGGCGACGCCGCGCATTGCCCTCTTGTACGACGGGCTACGCCGTGCACCCAGCGGCCGAAGGCTCGCACGCGACGGAGCCCTTCGCGCAGCGTTCCCCGCACCTCGACGTGCAGGTCGAACTCGACGGGCTGTGCACCGAGAGACCGCTTAAACGCCTCCACCGATGCGATGCCGCCACTTGCCCCAAGGACCATGCTGCTCGCGCCGGCTGCGCAGGCGCGCTCCACAGCGAAACCATAGGCGGCGGTGCTCGGCAGGAGCAGGCGTGCGCGCCGGTCCATCGCAGCAAGCCAGACGGTCCACGTGTCACCCCGACGGACTCCCAGGATGCCAGCCACGGGGGTGCCCGCGCTGTCACGTGCAAGCACGAGTTCCAAGGGTGCAGCGGGAGCGGCGGCCTGCGCCGCGCATGCGGAGAATAGAGCACTCGGCTGCTGGCTCTGGGCGTCCCACGCCCGCGAGCCAGCCGCATGGAGCCTCGCAAAGGCCTGAAAAGCCCCCTGTCCCCTCTCGAGGGACACACTGACACCACGCCGCGCCGCACGGCGGCAGCCCCTGCGAAAGTCCTTCTCGAAACATTCCTGCTCGATCCGTACAAAGCCTCGACCTAGATCGAGCACGAAGACGCGGTCCTTCCGAAGACTCCGTTCAGCCGCGGGCGGGAGCCGCAGGTCCTCGCGCGGGTCGAGCGTCAAGCGGAAGGCTGCATCATGGATCTTGGCGAGCGCCTGCAGCACGGCTGCGCTTCGACCTGGGTCGAGCGCCGCATCGGACAGGAATCCACCCGGGAGTCCTCCGCCCGGGGCCACGTACGTGCGAAACCGGCCGCTCGCGATGCGCCGTGCGGGCAGCAAAACGCGCACGCCATCCTCGCACTCGAACGCGAAGAGCTCCGTCGGGGTCCGGTACGCGGCCTCGGCAATCTGCGCAAACTCCGGCGTCAAGAAGAAGCTGGCGTTGGGTGACGCAGCGACGAGAGCCTCCCAAAGCCGCAGATCGGGCCGAGCAATACGGTGCACCTTCACCGCGCGCCCACCGCGACGCCGGTCGCTCGGCCCGCCCCCCGCGCCTCGCGAATCGTGAAAACCGCCTCTTCCCAGGCCTGCGGGAAGAAGCTTCGAATCAGCGCCGCATAGGACACCGCGCCAAGGGCGACCCGCACGACGAGGCGCATCCCTCCCGGAAGATTTGCAAGCTCGCCCCCCGCGAGGATCACCAGGGCGGCCATTCCAAGCCCGGCGAAAAGACCCGGCGCAATCGCCGCGGCGACGCTCGCCGAGGAGAGACCCGCGAAGCGTCGCAGAACCCAAAAGCAGAGCGGAAATGCTGCGACGTGATAGAGCGAGACTGCGCAGGCTGTGCCAGAGGCGCCGTCCATCCGTGCGCCGGCGAAGACCAGCGCGCCGAGCACAAAGATCCGCAGCACCGCAAAGCGCAGCTCAACGCCGGGCTGTCCTCGCGCGAGCAGGATCGCGCCCATTGCGGAACCCAGGGCTGCGACGACACCTGTCGGTGCCAGGCGGACCACGAGAGAAGAGGTCGCCTCCCAGCGTCGACCCAGAAGCAGCGGGACAAGGTCATCTGCCACGCTCGCAAGGCCGATCACAAGCGGACAGCAGGCGAGGCTTATCTGCCGCAAGAGTGAGCAAGCACTGCGCGTGAAGGCAGGCTCGACGCCTGCGTTCCGAGAGAGCGCCGCGAAGGCCACTCCCTTCACTGCGGCAGCGACCCGCGAAGCGGGAAGGGTGACGAGCGTAAAAGCCAGCGTGTAGTGGCCAAGCGCACCCGCACCGAGCGTGGCGCCAAGCGCCACCGTATCCACCTGGTTGCCGAGCGCAACGAGCATCTGCGCACCAGCCACCGGGAGTCCAAACCTCGTGAAGCGCGCCGCCCGCTCGCGGTCGAGGCGCGGCCGCCAGGGCGCCCTGGCCCGTCGCAGCGTCGGTCCAAGGAGACACGCGTCAGCGAGGAGCCGCGCCGCGATAAGCGCTAGCACTCCACCACCGAGAACAGCGATCACGAGCGTGAAGAGAGCATTCAGCACGACCGCCGTAAGCTGGATCCGCGCGATCACGTCGAACGCGAGGCGGCGCTGCAGCAGGCCGAACGCCACTCCTTGGATCGCGCAGAGAGGCAGCCCGAGCGAGGCCACCCCGACGAGGAGTGGCAGCCCCGGAACACTGAGCGGTACGCGCAGAGCTGGTGCTACACCGAGCACAAGAATTGCAGCGATAGCGCAGGCGAGTAATAGAGAGAGTCCGAGCACCGCCGCCGCGTCCTCCGGCTCGACCTTCGCCGCCTGGGTGAGGGCCGTGCCGAGGCCAAGCAGCGCAAGTGCGTTCGCAAGGCCAACGATCACACCCACGATCGCAGCCACACCAAAATCGGACGGGTGCAGCCAGTGTGCAACGAGTGCCGTCGTGGCGCTCTGCAGGATTGCCGTCCCCGCACTCGATGCGAGCGCCCAGGCGCTCTGACGTGCGACGCGTCCCGACACGGCCTAGGAGACCTTCGCCGCCGCGGACCAATCGGCACCGCGTGCAGTCGTCCCGAGGGGGTCTTTCGGCGGCGGGGGATGGGGACGTTCGGCGACGGGAAGGAGACCAGCCTTTCGCAGGTCGAGGCGGAGCTCTCTTCCATAGGGATGGAAGGGCATCCGTAGCGGCGCGGGCCGGGCGCGACTCACCGCAACCATCCAGCCGTCCCCAGGCTCGGGAGCGGTCACAGGAGAATCCCTCCCCCTGCGTCTTGGGCCATGGGCCCCGCGAAGGCTTTCAGACCCTCTAGCCGCTGGAGATCGACCCCGCGCTCCTCGAGCAGCCGCGCGTAGAGCGTCTCGTGTCGCGCAGCCATGAGCTCCGCCGAAAAGCGCGCCCGAACGTGGGCACGAGCGGCCCGAGCCAGCGCGCGGGCGCGCTCGCGATCCGCAAGAAGGCCGGCGATGGCATCCGCGAGTGCGTGGGGGTCAAGCGACTCCGCCGCCAGCGTCGCGACGCTCGGCGTCGGGAGAAGACCGCTCACGCCGTGCGTGATGATCTCGGGGTTCGAGCCTACGTTCGACGCCACGACGGGAACGCCGAGGGCGCACGCCGTGAGCAGCGAGAGGTTGAGTCCCTCCCAGAGCGAGGGCAGGACATAAAGATCGCTCGCCGCGATGCAGTCGGCGTAGTCCATGCGCTCGCCCACGAAGAGAAAGGCTTCGGGCCGAGGAGAAGCTCTCACCACCGCTTCGAGGGCGGTGCGCTCGGGGCCGTCTCCGACGAAGAGGAACCGTGTCCTCGGGTGTCGGTCGAGCACCGCCCTTGCGGCTGACACCAGAAAGCGATGACCCTTTCGCGGCGTAAGCAACGCGACGGTCGTGACGAGCGGGGCCTCTGGGTCGATGCCGAGATCCGCTCGCGTCTCGCGGCGGGGACGCGTGTGCTCAAGCGGAGCCAGGGCAATCCCGTCGGGAACAAGCTCGACGCGGCGCCGCGGAACGAGTTCGCGGCTCCGCAGGTGGGTGTGGACTGCGTCTGAGACTGCGACCACACGCGTGGCGCAGCGCGCAAGCAGGGCATAGCGCAGGCGCAGGCTCAACGGCCAAGCGCCGTAGGTCGCCTGACGGGTGTAGAGGCGCACAGGAGTGCGGGCTACGACGCCAGCGAGTGTGAGCCACAGATCGGCCGGCCGACTGTGTGCATGGACGACGTGAAAGGTCTCCTCGCGCAGGAGCTTCACGAGGGGTGCGATGCGCTGGCGCAGGGAGCCGCGGGCGCGCAAGACCATGCTCCGTGCGGGGATGCCGAGACGGGCGAAGCGCGCCGCCCCGGCCGCTTCGGCCTCGAGACTGGAGACGGGGGCGTCGTCCGCATGCAGCGCGAGAACGCTCGGCTCGAAACGCTCGCGATCGAGCGCCCCGACCAAGTGGAGGATGAGGTCGCTCACTCCACACGGCGCCAGTTGAGAGACGGCAAGCAGGATGCGGGCCGGGGCCATGGCCCGGAGATCGGCGCGGACAAATGCGGCCTTGAGCCCCAAAAACGAAAGCGTGCCGCGGGCCTTGGACGCGAGCCTTCGTGTGCCTGGACCCCTTCTGCCGCCCCCTGGGCCGTGCGCCCGCGCCCTGCGCCCCAATCGGCGCCCGTCGGTGGCGAAGCGCACACCGGCTGGGGTATTTCCACCGCCCGTGCGCTCTCCGACCAGCAACGTGGGAAGGTGGATCGCGCAGCAAGCGGCGCTGGCCGGCGACCGCATCGCCGTCGCTGACCGCCACCGTACGCTGAGCTACCAGGCCCTTGAGGAGCGCTGCGCGCGCCTTGCGCGTGTCCTCACGGAAGCGGGCGTCCGGCGAGGTGATCGGGTGGCGCTCCTGCTTGGGAACCGATCGGCTTTCCTCGAGGCAGTGTTTGCCGCGGCCCGCCTCGGCGCACTCTCGGTGCCCATCAACGCACGCCTTGCCCCGCCGGAAATCGCACGCCTGCTCGGCGACTGTATGCCGAGCGCACTGCTCTACGAGGACGCCCTCGCGCAAACCGCCGAAGCGGCGTGTGCGGCGGCGAAGCGTCCTCCAGCCTTTCTCCTCTCCGCCGGTGGCAGGCCGGACGCCTACGAACGGGCAATCGCCAACGCACAACCGGCCTTCGGCGTTGAGGCCGTGGACCCGGAGGATCCCATGATGATCCTCTACACCTCAGGAACGACCGGCATTCCCAAAGNNCTGCCCCTCTTTCATTCCTTCGGGCTGAACATCCTCGCCCTCCCCGTCCTCTACGCCGGCGGGAGTCTCTTCCTCGAGCCTCGCTTCGAACCCGCGTCCGTGTGGGACGCGGTGGGCGTGCGAGCCATCACCTACTTCGGCGCCGTACCGACGATGTTCCAAGCCCTTCTGGAGGCGCTGGAGAGCGCCCCGGCCGCGAGGTATAGCCTCGGCTCGCTCCGATTCTTGTTCAGCGCAGGGGCTGCGATCCCGGTCGAGCTGATCCGAGCCTTCGAGCTGCACGGGCTTGTGGTCAAGCAGGGATTCGGTCAGACCGAAACCTCGATTCTCTGCTGTCTCGATGCGCGCGACGCGCTGCGCAAGGCCGGCAGTGTCGGCCGACCCGTCTTCCATGCGGAGCTGCGGATTGTGACACGGGCCTCCGTCGCAAGGGCGCCTTCGGAGTGGATCGAGGCCGTGCCAGGCGAACCTGGAGAAATTGTCGTGCGCGGGCCGATCACCATGTCGGGCTATTGGCAGCGCCCCGAGGCCACCGCGGAGACGATCCGCGAGGGCTGGCTGCGCACGGGCGACCTCGGGACCTTCGACAAGGAGGGGTTCGTAACGCTCGTCGGCCGGGCGCGCGATCTCTACATCTCCGGAGGTGAGAACGTCTACCCCGCNNGAAGTCGAGCGGGCGTACGCCGAACACGAGGTCATCCGAGAAATCAGTGTGGTGGGTGTTCCCGATCCACACTGGGGGGAGGTCGGCCGGGCGTATGTGGTCCTCGCCCCGGGCGCAGTCCTCGATGAGGACGCGCTACGAGCCTGGGGCCGCGAGCGGCTAGCTGCGTTCAAGATCCCGCAGCGATTCGTCGCGGTCTCTCGCCTGCCGCGGACNNCTAACCCGCCTTGCCGGAACCTTTTCGGGGGAGATGAGCCGGAGGGCACCCGCCCTCCGGCCCGCTTGCCAACGTGGCCTCGCGCAGGGCTAGAACTCGTCCATGTCGCCCATGTCCTCGCCGCCTCCGTGCGCGTGGCCATGGCCGTCGCCCTTCTTCTTCTCCGGCTTATCCGTGATCAGGGCCTCGGTGGTGAGCATGAGACCCGCAACGCTCGCCGCATTCTGGAGCGCGGCGCGCACCACCTTGGTGGGGTCGACGACCCCCACCTTCACGAGATCACCGTACTCCTCCGTGGCCGCATCAAACCCGAAGGCACCCTTGCCCCCGAGCACCTTATCGACCACCACGGAGCCCTCGATGCCCGCGTTCCATGCGATCCGCTTTAGCGGCTCTCGGGCCTAGCTCCGCACGATGTCGACGCCGGACTTCTCATCGTCGGTCAGATCCTTGAGGCCATCGAGCACCGAGCTCGCCCGAAGCAGCGCGACTCCACCGCCGGGGACGATCCCCTCCTCGACGGCAGCGCGCGTGGCATGGAGGGCATCCTCCACTCGTGCCTTCTTCTCCTTCATCTCGGCCTCGGTGGCAGCGCCCACGCGCAGCACCGCAACACCCCCCGCGAGCTTGGCCAGGCGCTCCTGGAGCTTCTCGCGATCGTATTCCGAGGTCGTGTCCTCAATCTCCTTGCGGATTTGGTTCTTGCGGCCTTCGATGGCGGCTTTCTTGCCCTTGCCTTCGATGATCGTGGTGTTGTCGCGGTCGATCACCACCTTGCGCGCAGAGCCCATGTCCTGGAGCGCGACGGTCTCGAGCTTGCGGCCGAGGTCCTCCGTGATGGCAACCCCACCCGTCAGGATCGCGATGTCCTGGAGCATCGCCTTGCGCCGATCCCCGAATCCCGGCGCCTTCACTGCGGCCACCTTGAGAACGCCGCGGATCTTGTTCACGACCAGCGTGGCGAGCGCCTCCCCCTCCAGATCCTCGGAAAGGATCAAGAGCGGTTTGCCGGAGCGCGCCACCTGTTCGAGCACAGGCAGCAGGTCTTTCATGGCGGAGATCTTCTTCTCATGGATGAGGATCGCCGGGTCTTCGAGCACCACCTCCATCCGCTCCGGGTCGGTCACGAAGTACGGAGAGAGATAGCCCCGGTCGAAGCGCATTCCCTCGACGATCTCGAGCTCCGTGGCGAGGGCCTTGCCCTCCTCGACCGTGATGACCCCTTCCTTGCCCACCTTCTCCATCGACTCGGCGAGCATGGTCCCGATTTCCCTGTCGCCGTTTGCAGAGATGGTTCCGACCTGCGTGATCTGCTCGCGTCCCCGCACGGTCTGCGACTGGCGGGCCAGGTCCTCCACCATCGCCGCCACGGCCTTGTCGATGCCGCGCTTGAGTTCCATCGGGTTCGCACCGCTCGCGATCCGGCGCACCCCCTCGTGCAGGATGGCTTGAGCCAAAACCGTGGCGGTCGTCGTGCCGTCGCCCGCAACATCCGAGGTCTTGCTCGCGACCTCTCGCACCATGCGGGCGCCGACGTTCTCCTGCTTATCCCCAATGTCGATTTCTTTGGCGACAGTGACCCCGTCTTTCGTGGACAGGGGCGCACCCCAAGACTTCTCGATCAGCACGTTCCGGCCGCGCGGGCCAAGGGTCACTCCGACGGCATTGGCAAGCGCGTCGACGCCGCGGAGCAGCCGGTGGCGCGCGCTCTCGCCGAAAGCAATCTGCTTGGCAGCCATAGGTGGACTATTCCTCCAAGTGCAAGGTCTTCGACCGTTGGTTTTTTGAGCGGAAGCTGCCTGTTAGATAGGATCGCCCCAAATCACGGTCAAGACCCGCAGTCGCGACCGAGGGATACCCGGAGCCGGAAGAAGGCCAACGGCAATGGGGGATTGGACGAAATGATGAGGCCCTTGGCTTTGAGCTTGCTCGGGATTTGCGCGTGGGCCTTGTGGCCGGGAGAGACCCGGGCAGAGGCCCCGAAGGCGTGGAGAGGCGAGTTCCGGGACAGTGCGACCTGGCTGTCCGTGGTCCATCCCGGCCTCGGGGGAGTGCTGCCTTAGAGGCTGGGGCCCCTTTTTCGAGCACGCCCCGCAGAAGGAGTTCTGGCTGGGTTTCATCCCCGTGTTTGGCTGGCCCGGCTACCTGCTGGCCAAGAGCATCTTCGACGTCCGCAAGTGCCGGCTCCACGATGATCTTTGGGACTGAGCGCGAGAGACAGCCGGGGAGCGCGGTTCCCTCCCAGGGAAAGTCGCGCTGGTGGCGGTGCCCAGATTCGAACTGGGGACACGCGGCTTATGAAACCGCTGCTCTAACCAGCTGAGCTACACCGCCCTAACGGCCAACTACTTGAAGCTACGCGAGTTTTCGCTCGCCTTCACCTCCCGTCTGCCCCGTGCCTCGATCCCAACTGGGGCCACTTTGGGACCAGTCCCCTGCGATTCTAGCGAGGAGATCTGCAGACACCTCGCCCTCGGCCACGGTGAGCGGACCGATCGCCGTCCCCTCCGCACCACTTGGTGCGGTCATCCATAGAGAAGAGAGCACATACCACGTCAGCTTCGCAGGCTTCGAGGGGAAGATGGCCTTGCTCCTCGTGACGGAGCGCTGGGACCGGGACACACTGGTGTCCGCCCCGCAACACCCGTCTCCATATCCCCTGAACGTCACTCGCGAGGCGCAATGGCTCCTTTGAGCGCGTCACGCTAGCTCCCGAAGACCGATCGATGGCTTACGGTCACGCAGCTTGGTGCCGAAGCACCAGCACCGATCGTGCCGCGGCAGCACGGTCCACTTCCGCACACTTCCATTCGCCGGTCGGACGGTCGAACTCCTGAGAGGCTGTTCCGGCCCGGGCCGTCTGGGCATTTGCGCGCTGTCGGTTCCAGAAATTCTAACCGCATCCATTCCGGAAATTCTTGCCGGTCGACGGCCGAGCCA
>DOUU01000041.1:4494-6488 GCA_003520425.1 Deltaproteobacteria bacterium | reverse complement strand
CCACTCACCCTGCGCGTAGCGGTACTCGTGGCCGATGTGTGAGAATCGCCCCCACGCGGCCGGGGGCAGCGCGGGTACCGGGTCGCGAGGGATGACGTGGCGAAACAGCCTCGCTTCGAGCGCCGGGACCAGGCCGGGCGCGGCGTCCAATGCCATCGGCTGCCCGAACGTGTATACCGCCCGCAACCGGCCTGCGACGGCGCGGTGTGCCGGGTTGCCGAAGACGGCCAGACCGAAGAGAAGCGCCATGGCGCCACCGAGGCTGTGTCCGGTGACGTAGAGCGCCTCCAGCGGATGGTCGACGCCCCTGGCGTGGTCGGCCAGCGACCGACCTTCTGCAGCCACGGCCAGCTCGCGCAGCACGTCAGCGAAGGTCGCCCGCACATTGCGGTGGAACCCGGAGTGGACCCTCACCTGCGTGGCGCCATCCGCGAGCGACAGGGTGCTCGACTCGAACCCGATCTCCGCGTCGCCGAGCCAGTTGGCGAGGTTGGTCGGCTCGGTGCCGCGGTAGCACAGGACCGCCACGCGCCCGCAGGCGCTCTGCACGATGTAGGCGGTCGAGAAGATGAGCATGGCGTCGACGCGTTGTGCGATCCGGACGCATGCGTGGCCCTCCAGACCGAGCCGGGCCATGATCGTGGAGACCGTGTCGGTGTCGGCGTAGGCGTAGCCGGCGCAGGTTCCGAGCACGTGGGCGACGGTGCGGTCGCGGCCGAAGGGCGGCGTCAGGTGGGCGGACGCGAGGGTCTCCGCCAGGTCGCGGTAGACCGGGAAAGGAGCTTCGCAGGTTCCGCCGACGATCCGCTCAGGGCCCATCGCGCCGCTCTGCCGCCACGTGTTGTGCCGTCCGACGCCGGGCGATAATATGCCTCGCGTCGCCCACCGTTGCCAGGCGCGCATCGATGAAATACCGGCGCATCCTGCTTGTCGCCGAGCTGGGGACCGAGCCCGGCGCCGCGCTGGCCGTTCTGCGCCGCGTGGCGCCGGATCCGGAAGAGCTGCACATCATCGCGTACGCGCCGGGGCCCAGGTTCCCCTGGGTCGCAGGCGACAGCGGGGAGGCGGCGGCGCTGCTCGACCGGCAGCGGCGCGCGGCGGCCGGCGCTGCACCAACCGTCGAAGTGGTGCTCGTATCCGAGCTCGACTCGGACGGGATCGCGAGCCTGGCCGGCCGGATCGGAGCGGATCTGCTGGTGCTCGCGGAGCCGCGACCGGGCGTGCTCCTGGCCGCGGGCGTCGTCCGCAAGAGGCTCTCGCTTCCCGTCCTGTACGCCGGGTCCCGCGCGCCGGCGCGGGGCCGGGCGCGTGAGATCGTCTGCGTGGCCCTGGGATCACGGGAGCAGCGCGCCGTCGCCGCCTTCCTTCGGGATCACAGCGGGCCGGACCTTCACGCCACCGTCCTGACCCGGCCGGCGCCGCGCGCGGACGTGGCCGCCGCGCTCGACGCCATGGGCATCGATGCCCGGGTCACGATGGCCAGGACGCCGAGGCCAAGGGGCCCGCTCGACCTCCTGGTGCTGGCGCGGTTCCCAGGCCCGCTGCTGGCCGCTCTGGCCCAATCAGCGCCGGTCCTGGTCCTCCCTCCCCCGAGCGAGCGGACCTCGGCCCGCCGCGCTCTCGACGTGCCCGACCTGGTGCAGGACGGTTCCGTCCTTCGCCTCCGCCTGCTCGAGGCGATGGGCGCGGGATCCCGCATGCCGATCCCCGACCAGGAGATCGCGATCGTCGCGCGCGGCGGGGTGGCCGCCGTCGTCAACACGGACGCGGGCCTTGCGGAGATCCCCGCCGATGTCGGCNNCGCGGGTGATCCGCCCGGGGAGGCAGCCACTGGTCCTGTTCGACGCCGGGTTGGGCGAGAGGCAACTCAGGATCCTCGCGGGCCGCGCCGGCCACACGGCGTGGGAGCTGCTGGGCGTGCGGCTGAGGCCGACGCGAAGCTGCAGGGCAATCCGCACCAGGCTGGCGAAGGCCGGGCTTCCGGCCGCCGTCGT
>DOUU01000041.1:528-4447 GCA_003520425.1 Deltaproteobacteria bacterium | reverse complement strand
CCGCAGACCATCGGCTTCGCCGCCCTCGGCCCCGACGAGGTCCGCTCGTGGCCCGGGCTGCGGGCGGACGCCGCTGCCGTCCCGACCTCCCTCGCGGCGCGTCTCGACGCGACGACCGGCTCACCCCTCATCCCGGGCGGCCGGGTGGAAGTCGAGCTGGACAATGCGACGGCGCGCCGCTGGCTCCTCGAGGGCATCGCCAAGGCCCGGGATCGGGTCCATCTGCAGGTGTATATGGCCGCGGACGACGATGTCGGGGCGCTGGTCGAGGGAGCACTGGCGAAGGCGGGCAAGCGCGGCGTGCGGGTCCGGGTCCTGGTCGATTCGCTCCACGGTCTCGAAGGCTCCCTGGGCGCGCGCAATCCGTTGCTCGAGCGACTCCGCGCGCGAGCGGAGGTGGAGCTTCGGGTCCTGCGCCCGGTCACCGGCGTGCCATCGCTCGAGGATCTTAAGCGCCGCGACCATCGCAAGCTGNNGCCAAGCGCCGCGACCATCGCAAGCTGGCCGTGATCGATGGGTCGCTGGCCCTGCTCGGCGGACGCAATCTGTCGCACGAGTACTACACCGGCTTCGACGAGGTGAAGCTCACGGGGGGATCGCTCTGGCGCCACGTGCCGTGGCTCGACGCCGGGGCGCGGGTCGAAGGCCCGGCAGTGGCGGCGCTGGAGCGAGCGTTCCTCGACGCCTGGATCCAGGCCGGTGGAGCACCGTTTGAGATAGAGACACCCGCCCCCGCAGGAAACACGCCGGTTCGGGTCGTCGTTCACCACGGGCTTCGGGATGCGCGCACGCTCGAGGCCTACCTGGCGCTCATCGACGGAGCGCGCTCCCACGTGACGACCGTCAACGGCTTTCCGATGGCCCTCGAGATCCAGCACGCCCTGCTCCGCGCGCTGCGACGGGGGGTGCGGGTGCGCTCGGTGGTGGGGAGCCTCACCCCCACCCATGGCGGCAAGCCGTTCCGCGGGCCGTGGAGCACCGCACGCATGGCCGCCACCACCTTCGTGCATTCCCGGATCGACGCGATCGTCAGGGCGGGGGGAGAGGGGTACCAGTATGCCGTGCCGCCGCAGCCCGGCTGGGACCGCGCCCTGGGCGAGGTCTGCCCCCACGTGCACGCGAAGCTGCTGACGGTTGACGGACAAAGGTCCGCCGTGGGCAGCGCAAACCTGGACATCACCGCGGGCTACTGGGAATCGGAGCTGATCCTCATAGTGGAAGACCCGGGGATCGCCGCCGGGGTCGAGGCGTGGGTCGACCGCCTGATCGCGGACTCCAGGACGTTCGATCGCGACGATCCGGCCTGGCGCCAGTCGGCCCGGCGCCGTGAGTGGATGCGGCACTGGCCCGGGGTCCTCTCGATTTGACCGGCCGTGCGGGGCGGGCGCCAGCCGGGCTGTTGGGCAGCATCGCCAGAGGGGAGCCGACAGGCGGACGGCCTTCCTGATGGCCGGGCCTCGCCCCCGGCGTGGCAACCCACGATCGTGGCGCGCTTTGCCTGTCGCGCGGTCCGGTGGCGCCGACTGCCACGACGCTGGCGCGCGGCACCTCTCTGTTCGCCGCACGTGACCCTAGTATCCCGAGTGGCGGGCACGCCCACTCGGCGGGTATCCAGCTCGGCGGGGCGAAGGGCGTCGCGGCGGATTTCTGGAGGACGAAGTGCGCTTCGTGCAGGCCATTGCCGCGCGGATCGGCGCGCGGCTTCTGCGTAGCCAGAACGAGGAGGCTCTCCGGGCAAGCGAGACGCGCTTCCAGGCGCTGACCGAACACAGCAGCGACATCATCACCGTCCTGGATCCGGACGGTCGCCTTCTGTACTGCAGTCTTTCCGCGCGGATCTTCGGCTACGAGCCGGGGGAGCTCCTCGGCCGGAGCACCTTCGACTACATCCACCCCGACGACAGGGCCCGCGTTGGACGCGCCTTCGGAAGGGCGCTTCGGGGCGACACCGTCGGCCTTGTGGAGGAGTTCCGTTTCCGGCACACGGACGGCTCCTGGCGGACGCTCGAGGCGGTGATATCCAACCTCCTTGATGTGCCGGCGGTGAGGGGCCTCGTTGTCAACTCTCGCGACATCACGGAACGTCGGAGGGCGGAGGAGGCACTGCGGGACAGCGAGACGCGCTTTCGGGCGCTGATCGAGAACTGCATGGACGTGGTCGTCGTCCTCGACGCCGAGGGTCGCATCACCTACCGCAGCCCGTCCGTCGTGCTGCTCGGTTACCAACCGCAAGAGCTCCTGGGACGGGTCATCTTCGACTACGTGCATCCGGACGACCGCCTGCGGGCCAGACAGTCGTTCGCCCGGGCATTCCAAGGAGACGTCATCGGTCTGCGGGAGGAGTGCCGCTTCCGGCACAAGGACGGCTCCTGGCGCACCTTCGAAACCGTCGTCACAAACATGCTGGCCGAGCCTTCCGTGGCGGGCCTGGTGATCAACGCTCGCGACATCACGGAACGCGTGCGCGCCGACGCGCGGCTGCGCGCCCAGGAGCGCCAGCTTCAGGCGATCGTCGGCTCGGTCAACGACGTGGTGCTGGAGCTGGACGGAGATGGCCGGTACCTGAACGTCTGGGCATCCGACGAATCCGAGCTCGCCCGCCCTCGAGCGGAGCTGCTGGACAGGACCATCGAAGAGGTGCTGGGCGTCGATGTGGCGGCGAGGTTCACCAAACCCCTGCGGAGGGTCCTCGTTACAGGGGTCCCCGAGCGTATCGAGTACCCCTTGGCGCTGGCGGATGGCGAGCACTGGTTCCTGGGAAGGTTGACGCGGCTGCCCGGCATCGACGGAGGGCCGGACACCATCTGCATGGGCATCACGGACATCACCGAACGCAAGCAGGCCGAAGAGGCGTTACGGGAGAGCGAGGCCGAGTTGGCCCGCTCCAATAGGGACTTGGAGCAATTTGCCTATGTGGCCTCCCACGACCTACAGGAACCGTTGCGCATGGTAACGAGCTATGTCCAATTGCTGGCCCGGCGATACAAAGGCAAGCTCGACTCCGATGCCGACGAGTTCATCGTCTTTGCCATGGACGGAGCCATCCGCATGTGGAGGCTGATCAACGACCTGCTCGCTTACTCCCGCGTCAGGACAGAGGGCAGCGAAATCGAGTCCACGAACTGCGAGGCCGTCCTCCGTCAAGCGCTCGATAATCTGAAGACGTCGATGGAGGAAAATGGCGCCGTCGTCACACATGACGGCCTTCCAACGGTCTTCGCCAACAGTCCTCAACTGATACAGTTGTTTCAAAACCTGATCGGGAACGCCATCAAGTTCCGGGGAAGCGAACCGCCTCGCATTCACGTCTCGGCCAGCCGCAATGGCAACGGGTGGACGTTCGCCGTACGAGACAACGGGATCGGCATCGCCCCGGAGTATGCGAAGCGCATTTTCATCCTCTTCCAGCGGCTTCACAGCCGGGAGAAGTATAGCGGCACGGGTATCGGTCTGGCGATATGCCAAAAGATTGTGGAGCGACACGGAGGACACATCTGGGTGGAGTCGGAACTGGGAAAGGGGGCTACCTTTTACTTCACCCTTCCAGCGAGTGAACGGGACTCGGCCTTCTCGTGATTCCTGTGCGGCCCAAGGCTTCTACCTGCGGAGGAAAGGCGAAGAAGAACAGGCGACCTAAGAGCCGTTAGAAAGCGAACGTACTGTCCAGCTCCTCATCCGTCACCGCGAACACAACGTTGTGGGGTGGCAGGGCTTCTTTATAGAAAAATTCTGGAAGTCGATCATCCTTGTTTGTGAAACCCGCCTTGCGATTAAACTCCCTTTCAGCCTGCAGAGTCCGGATTCCTAATCGAGCGACGGCGTCTGCGCCAAGCGGAGTGCCCAGTTTAGAGCTCAACGCATTGACCAAGGCCTCTCTTGCCTCAGGCGCGGCCAGCGCAGCTGCTGCGAGGATACAAAG
>DOUU01000041.1:0-434 GCA_003520425.1 Deltaproteobacteria bacterium | reverse complement strand
ATGCTCTGGCCCTTTACCGCCGGGACCCGGTGATGGTTGAAATGCTTTCCGACAGCCACCGGGCCGTTTCCGAGGATCTTGCCCATTTCGGTACCCTGGCCGATCTCTTCCACCATCTGGAGAACCGCCTGCGTATCGCCAAATTTTCTGTATCCTGCATCCAGGGCCACGGCCACGGCGACGCCGGTGTTCATGGTATCCAGGCCGATGTCATCGCAGAGGAAGTCAAGGCGGGCGATGGTATCCATGTCGTTTATTCCGAGCATGGCGCCAAAGGACCAGATGGTCTCGTATTCGAGCGAGGAGGTCACGTATTTCCCTTGCTTGTCCAGGTACACATTGGAGCAGTGGATGATGCATTGTGCACAACCCATGTGGTCGGGCCCTCCTCCGCGCTCCTTCATGATCCTTGTGAGGGTTTCTCCGGTGATCAT
>DOUU01000275.1:5233-5391 GCA_003520425.1 Deltaproteobacteria bacterium | reverse complement strand
GACCCATCGATCGCGGCTTGGCGCTCGGTCAAGCTGGGTCCCCGCGCCGCCGCCACGATCTGCTCCGAGGCTGCGCGCGAGACGGCGAGCGCGATCGTCTCGCCAGCCTGCAGCGACGGGTTCGCGCTCTCGGTGCGCGGGAGCCGTTCCGCAACCTC
>DOUU01000275.1:4695-5156 GCA_003520425.1 Deltaproteobacteria bacterium | reverse complement strand
GCGATCTTGCCCGTGGCATCGAGGCCCGCATAGTCGTCATAGCCAAGTCTCTCAGCGCTGATCCCGTAGCCCGCGAAGACGACCTCTCCCGCCGCTTCTCCGTCGGCGCTCGAGAGGTAGGCTTCGAAGTCGCGACCCCGAACGAGGGCCTGCTCTCCGAGGGCGAGATCGGCCCGCGCGATGCGGATCGCGATGGGCATCTCAAACGGGCTTAGGAACGACCCCCCGGGCCCGCCGGGCTCAAGACCGGCATCCCGGAAGCCGTCGGCGAGATAGTGCGCCGCGGAATCCAGGCCCCGGGTCCCAAGGCCTCGCCCCTCACGCGCGTCGTCCGCCAGCCAGCCCACGTCGCCCGCCACTTCTGTGGCGTCGATCGTGGGAGCCTCGGGAATGGAACGCGTCCAGCGCCCAGGGCCGCCGCAGCCGGAGAGCGCGAGCAGCAGGGCGAGGAAGAGCGAGGG
>DOUU01000275.1:0-4570 GCA_003520425.1 Deltaproteobacteria bacterium | reverse complement strand
CCCCTTTTTTGAAACCCAAACGGCCCCTCGCGCGTATGGAGAGACAGCGGAGGAGCGAGACTTGCGGATCGCCGGAGCGCGGGACGTGGGTGCAGCAATCCCGAGGGACTCGCCGGATCCGGACGACCCGAACGACGTTCGGCGTGCCCTGTACGCACGCGCTGCCACGCGCAGGCTCGGCGCGCTTTACGAAGAGCTTGCGCCGCGCCTCGTGCGTGCTGCGCAGCGTCTCACGCGCGATGCGCTTGCCGCCGAAGACGTCGTCCAGATCGCGTTCGAGAAGGCCCTGCGCCACGTGGTCGACTTCCGCGGCGACGCACGCCTTTCCACCTGGCTGCACCGCATTGTGACAAACGAAGCTCTGGTTTGGCTGCGGGCCGAGCGCCGACGAGCGCGTCATCTGGCGGGCGCTGGCGGAGTCATGCCCCCTGAAGCATGCGATCCAGCGCCGCCGACGCTGGAGGTCCTGCAGCTTCGAGAGCGCGCAGTGCGCGTACGTGAGGGACTGGCGCGTCTTGCGATCGCCGAGCGCGACGTCTTGCTGCGGGTCTTCATGGAAGACCAAGACTACGCGACGATTGCGAACCAGAGCGGGGCGCATCGCGGGGCGATAAAGACCCGAGCCTTCCGTGCGCGCCGGCGCCTTCGCGTGCTCCTCGCCGACGCTTGAGCCCTTCGATCCCGGCCGCACGAACTCCCCAGGCGAAGTTGCCGCGCGCTCGGGTGGCGCGGGCTAGCCTTCCCGCATGGCGGATCATGCGCAGGTCCTGATCGTCGGCGGAGGGATCATCGGCACGAGCGTGGCATGGGCGCTCGCAGCCCGGGGCATCACGGGAATCGAGGTCGTCGACCTTGATTTGGCGGGCGTCTATGCCTCGTCTGAGCTCAATGCGGGAGGCGTTCGCGCGACCTGGTGGCAACCCGTCAACATCGACGCCTGCAAGGCCACGCTCGACTTTTTTCGGGCGCGAGCGGTCGAGTTTGGCTTTCGCGAGCGCGGCTATCTCTGGCTCTATGCGGAGCCGTCGCTGTGGGCGCGAGCGCTCGAGAAGCGCGCGCTTCAGAATGCGCGCGGCCTTGGCGTGGAAGCGCTCCCCGCGGCGGAGGTGTGGCCGCGCTTCCCGCTGCTGGACCGCGCACGCGAAGAAATTGTCGGCGCGACGTTCTCACCTCGGGACGGACTTGTGAACCCCAACGCGGTGCGCGCGTGGTATCGCAGCGAAGCCCAACGCCTTGGCGTGCGGTTTCGCAACCGCCACTACGTGGCGGGCGTCGCCACGGCACGCAGCGCGGGAGCCGGGGGGCGCATTCGGCGCGTCTCGCACCTCGATGTGGTCGAAGTCGCCCGGGGAGATCCGACGGACACGGCCGGCACGCTTCGGGAGATCCTCACCACGCACCGGGTCCCCCCCGACGCCGTTTGCGCCGAGTCTCGCATCCGCTGCGAGATCTGCATCAACTGTCTCGGTGCGTGGTCGTCGGTCCTGCTGGCGAAGATCGGCGTGCGGGACGTCACCGAACCGGTGCGGCGGCAGATCGCCCTCATCCATGTGCGCGCGACGGATCTCCCTCCCGAGACGCGACTCGATTCGCTCGGGATGATCGTCGACGCGAGCGGGCTCTATTTCCACCCGGAAGGCTCGTACGTGCTCGCCGGGTATTCCACGCCCGATGAAGCGCCGGGCTTCGACTTCGCCTACGACGGTGATTCGTTCTTCGAAACCGAGATCTGGCCTCGCCTCGCGCATCGTGCGAGCGCATTCGAGCGCTGCGGCCACGTGCGGGGCTGGGCCGGGCTCTACGACGTCACGCCGGATCGGAGCGGGATCGCAGGTGCGGTGGCCGGCTTCGCGAACCTGTATGAGGCGCACTCGTTCACGGGTCGCGGTGTGATGCAATCCTACGCGGTAGGCCGAAGCCTCGCCTCGCTCGTGGACACGGGCCAGTTTGCAGAAGTCGATCTGTCCCCGCTCGCTCGCGATCGTTTCGACGATCCATCGCGCTGGGTGACGGAGGATCTACACATCTGAGCGGTCGCGTTCGCACCAGCTCCGGATGGCTTCGAGGCTCGAGTTCACCATGTGGGTGACGAGGCGCCGGACCTCAAACCGATCCAGCACTCCGCCCACGACCGGCACCACGTTCTGTGCGATGATCCGCAGGCCGAGGCGGGTCCCTCCCTCGCTTTCCTTGAGCAGCGTGTAGGTCTCGTAGAAGCGCAATTGCCCAAGCTCGATCAGGGACCGCAGATGATCGCCGGGGACGACCTCGATGGGCCGGTCGTGGAGGATCGTGGGTACCCCGCCCTGGCGGTAGCGCCATCGCACGTGCTGACCGGGCTTCGGGTAGTCCGGAGGAGCATCGAGAGCCCCCTCATTGCCGTTCACCGCGTCCCAGGCCGCGACCTCGTGGGGGTCTGTGAGCGCGTGCCATACCCGCAGGGGCTCGGCGCGGATTGCGCAGGACATCGCGACCGTGATCACGGCCGGAGGCTCACCTTCCCCACGGGTTCGAAGATCTCCCGGGCACGCAGAAAACGCAAGAGCGTGCGGGACGGGGGGTCCTTAGGGGCTCGCCGCGGGCTGTGTCAGGGCCTGCACGATGGCGTCGACCGCGGCACGAGCCTTGGCACGCATCTCCTCGTCGCTTGCGTCCTGAATCGGATGGGGCACGTAGACCGCACGATCGGCAAGCTCGGGCAGCCCGAGGGCTTCGGCCTGAGTGTGCGCGGCGTGGACGAACTCGGTCGACGCCACCATGACGGCGGCGATGCCCCGGGCCTCGTAGTCCGCTAGGTCGTGCACACTGCACGACGTGCAGGACCCTCAATCCGCCAGCGCTTGGATCACGACCCGGCAACGCTGTGCGATCTCCTCGCGCAGGCTCGGCGGTGCGGGCTTGGTGAAGGTCGGCTTTCGCAGCCGGATGATCTCTTCCCCCGGCGCGCGCTGGCCCAAGAGCGCCTCGAGCTCCTCCAAGAAGACGTCGCCGCGGGCCTTTGAGATATCGATGAGGCCGATCGGGCCCCGCAAACGGCTCCCGCGCGCCGCAAGGCGGCGCCGCAGGGGGCGGCGCTCAGCAGTGGGATCGAGGATCACGCGATCGCTGTCGCTCACCCCGCCCACTCTACCACGAGAGCGGTCGCGCCTTAGGCCGAGATCTCGCGCGTCACTGCGACGGACCCCATCTTTCCGCCCACCCATCCGCCAAGAACCGCCGAGAATTTGCCCGCCCGCCCTCCGGCGACCACGATCAGGATGTCTTCGTCGCGACGGAACTTCGTGAGGGGAAGGGCCAGGATCTCGGGGCGCGGGCGGCCATCCGGACCCAGGAGATCGCGGGGCAGCGCCTGGATCGGGACGCCTTCTGCGCACTCGGCGTCGGGCAAGCACTGGCCGAGCGGCCGGCTCGTCGCCTCCTGGATCCGTCGACGAAGATCCGCCTTCGACCAGCCGTCGGCTTCGAGTGTGCGGCAATGCTCGGGGCAGACGACCAACAGCACCTCGCCGTAGCCGTGGAGCTTCGGGTGCGCCACCGACTCGAGGCACAGCCCCATGCTGGTGGCCAGCGAGCGGGCGCTGCGGGAGGTCTGGTCGAGGATCGCGCGGGGCGCTTCACCCGCGAACAGGGTGACCGTGTTCTGTTCGCGCCGGAAGCCGCGTTCGACGTGCAGCGGTTCCCACGGACTCTCCTCCTCGTTTTCCCCGATGCAGCAGGTGAACTTTCCGGGTTGTCCGAGCGTCGCCATGTCCACCTCGCCGGGCCTGCCGCCGCCCAGGTTGCGGACCACAAGCTGGACGGCGCGGCCGATCGTTGCGTTAGCGCGGAACCCCTGGCCAAAGACGTTGCCGGCGCAATTGATTCCGATCTCGTGACGGATCGGCCCGTTCACCACGATCACGGGGGTTGGAAAATAGGTCGTGGCGAGGACGCCGTGCAGATTGAACTCGTCCGTGCAGGCAGCTTCGAGGGCGGCGATCACGACCCGCAGATACTCGGGCCGGCATCCCGCCATCACCGCGTTGATGGCGATCTGCCTTACGTTGTACGTCCAATCCGGATATGAGCCTTTCGCCGGAGCCATCAGGCCCACGACTTCATCCGGCTTGTGGCTGGTGCCCTTCAGCATCTCCGCCACACGCTCCGGGGTCGGAGGAATAATGGGTACGCCAAGAGACCACCCGTTCTTAAAGAACAGGTCGCTGACGTCTTTTTCGCTTCCCTTGAATTTGAGGGTTTCAGCCGGGTAGGGAGGCTTCATAGCCAGGCTCGCATCAGCTTTGGGCTCCCAGGCAATGGCCGCTTTGAGGATCTCTGGGAAAGCGTCCTCGGCCTTTTTTCGGATTTCGGCCAGGGGCAACATCCCCATAGGATGCGGGACAACGACAAAGGAGACATCCAATGCCCCCTGGCTCATGGCCGTATCCTTAGCGATTCCGATGAATTCGGTAGTAGCGACGGTGACTGTGGGGACTCCTGCCTTTTCAAAATTGAGCTGGTCAACTACCAGCCATGAAGCGCAGGCCCCTCAGTCAGCCTGTGACCCGATAACGAGATCGGGCTTAAAGGC
>DOUU01000072.1 GCA_003520425.1 Deltaproteobacteria bacterium | reverse complement strand
GCTCTGGCGGCTCGCTGTGGCCGACCGCACCCTGTGTAGGCGTGCACGGGGAACTTGTGGCCCGTCTGCCGGCTGATGTACAAAATGTTCTTCCCCGCTATGATCAGCAGGCTGCCCGCCCGGCGTCACGCGCCGGTCAGCTCGATCGCACCCAAGACGCTACCGGTTCAACCTCGACCATTGCCCGGGGCATCGATATTTCCCAGGGGAGATCCGATCGGTCGTGGCTCCATTCCGGCCGGCGCCGTCTATGTTATGGAATGGGCGACGAGAGTACGGGTGTGAGATAGATGCTCGCGTATCCCCAGCCGCCTTCGGCACCGATTTTCACAAGTCATTCATCCCCTCTCCGTAGGTTCCCACGCCCGACGCGCGTTGGACGGGCCGTCGTCGCAATTCCTGGGTTCCCGCGACCGAGCGGGGGGGAACGACCTCCGTGGTCCCGAATCCAGTGGGCGTTGTCGACGCCCTGTGGTCTGGTCGCGCGTTGGACAGGGCTGCGGATACGACCCCGGCCGCGGTTCGCTCAGATCGAAGGCGTCCAGACCGTCTCGATCTGACTTGGGGTGGTCTTGTCGCGTGCCTTGCGGGTGAGGCTACATGATCCCGAGACGACGGCCCGGCGCAGAGACGACCGCACGGTGAGGGGGCGGGCGTGCACGATACGGAAGATCTTCTGCGGCAGATCGCCGAGAGAGAAGACGAACTCCAGCAACGCGTGGCACAAGCGCGTGCCGAGGCTGCCCGGCGCGTCGAGGAGGCTCAGCGGGAGGCTGAGCGCATAGGCGCGCAGTCCCGGGAGCAGGTGCGGCAGCTCGAAGCGAGCGCGGCGTCGGAAGCGGCCAGGGACGCCGAAGATCTTAGCCGGGAGATCATAGTCCGCGCAGAGGCGGATGCGGCCGCGCTGCGTCGGCGGGCTGACGAGCGGGGGGCGCAGGTCGTCAGCCTTGTCGTGTGCGAGCTGTTGGGGGATGCTTCATGATCGTGCCCATGACCCGAGTCGTTGTGCTCGGTCCCCGGCGGCTGCGGGCGGCGGTGGTGGACGCCGTACAGGACCTCGGCGTGCTTCACGTGGACGACGCGCGGATCGCCAACGAGACCGTCCGTCCTGAGAAGCTGAGCGATGAAGACGAAGCCGAACGCGCGGCCGCCGATGCCCTACGGATGCGTGCCGATGGGGTGTTGGCCCTCCTGCCCCCTGTGGAAGCCGCTCAGCAGCCGACGGCGCTGTACGCGCCCGAGCCGACCGCGTCGCTGCCGCAGCGTCTTGAGGGCGTGGAGCGCTCGGTCCACGCCCTCACACGGCGTCTGCTGGAGGCCGAAGAAGAACGGGAAGTCCTCGGAGCCTACGGTCAGGCCATCCAAACGGTCGCACCCCTCCTCGTGCTCTTCGAACGTAGCCCGCGCCTCGACGCCGTCGGGTTTCTCCTCGACGTGCGGACCCCGGGGCGAATCGAGGCCGTGCGGGCCAGCCTCGAGGCGGCGACCCAGGGCAGGGTGGTACTGGTTGCCGATTTGGTGGGCGATCACGTCATCGGTGCGGTCGCGCACGTACGGCGGGATGCGGAGGCCGTTCGCGCGGTCCTGACGCGTGCCGGAGCCAGCGAGTTGCGCCTCCCGGCCCGAGTGCAGGGGAAGCCGCTCAGGGAAGCGATCCCGGAGTTGAAAGCGCGTGCCGATGCGCTGCCGGGCGAGATCGAGGAGCTCAAGCGCCAGTTGGCGGAGGTGAGCCGGCGCCACCGCGCGGAGGTGGCGTCCGCCGCCGTCGCGGCGCGGGATGCGGTCGAGCGGTTCGCCCTGATGGAGAAGCTGCCGGTGTCCCGCTACGTGTTTGCCCTCCACGGCTGGATTCCGGCGCACCAAGTTCCACGGNNAGCGGGCTGGCGCATTTGTTCGGGGTCGATGTTCTCGTCTTCGACGAGCCCGCCCCCGCGCGGCACACGGACGCGGTCCCTGTCCTCTTGAATAACCCGGCGTGGTTGAAGCCGTTCGAGCTGTTCCTGCGGATCTTTGATCCGCCCCGGTATGGGACCTTCGACCCGACGATCTTCTTCGCGATCGGCATCCCGTTGTACGTGGGCCTCATCATCGGAGACGTCGGGTACGGGCTGTGCTTGCTGGCCGTCACAGTGTGGCTGCGAGCGAAAGCCAACACGGGGCGTCCGTGGCACATCGTGCTGGGAGGTCTCGACTTCGGTTTCACCCTGACCCCGGCGGCGATGCGCCTCGTCGCTGTCCTCATGGGGTGGATGACCGCGTCGACGTTGGCCTTCGGAGTCGCCTTCGGCGAGGTGTTCGGCGACCTGCCCCAACGGCTCGTCCCGGGGTTTCACCCTGTGTTCGACCGCCTGGAGCGGTTGACGGCGTACCTGTACCTCTCCATCGGGTTCGGGCTCGCCCAGGTGTGCCTGGGTCTGGTGTTGCAGATGGTCAAGGCGGTGCGGCGGAGGGAACGCAGGGAACTTCTGGAGACCCTGGCCGTCCTGAGCGGAGCGACTACGGTGTTCACCTGGATTGCCATGCAGGTGCACGTCCTCCCGGCNNTCGGCAGCGTGATGTGGGTGATGGAGAGTGTCTCCGCATTCGGCCACGTCATCTCCTACGCGCGGATCTTTGCCGTTGGCATCGCCTCCCTGGGGTTGGCGATCGTGGCCAACAGCCTCGGTGCGAGCGTCCCTGCGGTCTTCCTTGGCGTCCTCGTGGGCGCGGTTGCCCACACCATGTTCTTTGGACTGACCATTATCGGGCACGTCCTGCAGCCCGCCCGACTCCACTGGGTCGAGTTCTTCTCTCAGTTCAAGTACTATCAGGATACTGGACGTCCGTATCGGCCATTTCAACGTCTCGGAGGTGGAAACACATGAGGGTACGCTACGCGGCGCTGGCGCTTGGACTTCTGACGGCCTTCGTGGTCGCCATCGCCACAGTGGCCGGCGCCCAGCAACTCACCAGGCCGTCCGGCGTCGGCGTAGGGGCAGGGCTCATGGGACTTGGGGCGGCGATCGCCATCGGACTGGGAGCGCTCGGGACGGGGATCGCACAGTCGCGGATCGGCAGCGCTGCGGCGGGTGTCGTCGCGGAACGGCCGGAGATGTTCGGGTTGATGCTGATCTTCTTGGTGATCCCTGAGACGTTGGTCATCTTCGGTTTTGTCATTGCGTTCTTTCTGTACGGCAAAATCTGACGGACGCCGGGAGAGAACAGGCGATCCCGATGGGGTCGGAACTGCTGCGGCTGCTGGAACAGGAAGTCGGTGCCGAGGTGGACGGGGTGCTGGCTGAGGCCCTGACGCGGGTCGACGAGATCGTGGGGGCCGCCCGCCGCGACGCGGACGAGATCGTCGCGGCCGCACGAGATCGGCTGGAGCGCCAGCGCATCGACGGGCACATGCGATCCGCGAGCGCCGCGAGATTGCGAGCCACGGCGCTGATCCTGCAGATAAAGGACGACCTCATCCGCGAGATCCTGGACCGCGCGGCCACCGCGGCGCGTGACGCGCTGCGGGACCCTTCGCGAAGGCGCGTTGCCCTCCGCACCTTTATTCGGGAAGCCACCGCGGCGCTGGGCACGGAGCGAGTCACCGTCTACGCCGCGCCGACCGATGCCGCCGAGGTGCGCGAGGCGTGTGCCGGCCTTGGGATCGAGGCCGACGTACGCGTCGACCCCAGCGTCGAAGATGGCGTCAGGGTGGCCAGCGCGGAGAGCCGCGCGGTTGTCGAGAACACCCTGGCGAGTCGAATGGACCGGATGCGACATGGGTTGGCCCCCAAAGTGGCGGCCATCCTGTGGAGCTCCACGCCCTAATGGGCGACTTTGGATACATCAACGCCCGCGTCAAAACCATGGCGTCTCAGCTCCTTCCGGCCGCGCGGTTGGAGGAGTTGCTGCGCCTTCCCGACCTGGATGCGTTCGTCCAGGCGCTCGCCGACACGCCGTATCAGGTGGAGCTCCACGAAGCGCTTGCGCGGTTTGCCGGCGTGCGAGCTGTGGACGAGGCGGTCGCCCAGCACTTCTATCGCACGACGCAAAGGATCCTCAGCTTTGCCGACGACGAGGAGCGCCGGCTCATCGAGGTCGTCCTTCTGCGCTACGATCTCCAGAACATCCGGGCGATCGTGCGCGGACGGCACACCGGGAAGGACGACGCCGACATCTTGGGGACCCTGTATCCGGGTGGTCTCCTCAGCGAGGCGAAGCTCCACGAGCTGCTGCGTCAGCCCGACCTTCACGGCGTGGCGGACGCACTGATCACGTGGCTGCATCCTCTCGGACTCGCCCTCCGCCAGGGCGTTGACGCGGGCCAGCGCAGCGGGCGGCTGCTCGACATCGAGGTGGCGCTGGACGCCGCGTACTTCCGCTACGGCCTGGTCGTGGCAGACCGGGAAGGGCGAAGCGAAGTGACCCTGCGGCGTTTCCTGGGGATGGCGATCACCGCGACGAATCTCAAAACCGCGTTGATGCTCCGTCGGGCCAAGGAGCTCACCCGGGCAGGACGGGAGCGCTTCTTCATCCCGGGCGACTACCGCCTGCCACGCGAGCGGTTCGTCGTCC
>DOUU01000457.1:1461-4906 GCA_003520425.1 Deltaproteobacteria bacterium | reverse complement strand
GCCACCTTCCCCCGGATGATGTCCGAGTCCATCAGCTTCCGCAGCTCGACCTGCAGGTCGGAGCGGATGCCCATCGTCACGTTGTCGAAGTCGATCAGGAGCGCGGCATTCGGCGCATGCGCCGGCGGCTGCTTGCTCGCCGGGCGCGGGGTGGGAAAGGTCATGGACTCCTTCGCGATGCGGTGTGTGCGAGCGCGGGGTCCCGCGCCGACCCGCGGCGCTCCGCCGCCCGCTCACCTTCAGGGAGCCGGGCGCGGACCGCGCCGCGCGGCCGCGGCGGGCCGCTCACTCGCGTTTGGCCGTCCATGCCCGCACGAACTCGTTGGAGGCTTCGCCCAGGACGACGGCACCCAGCCGTCAATTGTAGCTGGACGCGCCCGAGGAAGCCAGTTTCGATCCTCCGGCGAGCAGGCGTAAGTGACCAGAATCAGTGAAGTTGCCAGGCGGCAAGGAGGAAGTGGTTGTCAGACGCGAGCCGTCAGGCTCCAGACCAGTTGCCCGTACTTGCGATTGGTCTGGCCACCGACCGCTGGAAGCCGGCAACCACTGCCTCCTCGCCGTCCTGCAACTGTCCCGCACTCTGCCTCCTCAACTCTTGTAACTGTCGGGAGATAGCCCCAACTTTGCCTCGTGGCTCTGGCGTTCCGCAGGCGCATCTTCGTCTGGCTGGTCGTGGTGGCCGCCATTCCGGCGGGCGCGGGCGTTGGCATCGTGCTCCTCGCGCGGAACATTGCCGCGCCGATCGGCGGCGTCGCGGCGTGGGACCGCGCCGCCGGCACCTGGCTGGAGGCCCAGCGCGCCATCGCCCGGCAGCCGCTGACGCCGACGGCGCGCGCCGCGCTCAAGCACCACGCCGACGAGTTGAGCCACTCCCTCCGCCTCGCCCGAATGAGCCAGACAGTGCGCGACTACCTCACGCCCGTGCTGGCCGGGTTCGCCGCCGCCCTCACCACGCTGGTCTTCCTCGGTACGATCCGCCTCGCCGGACACCTCTCGCGCCAGCTCTCGCGCCCCATCCTCGAGCTGGTCGCGTGGACCGAGCATCTCACGCGCGGCGAGCCGCTGCCCGACGCGCCGCCGGCCCGGGGCGCGCCGGAGTTCGACGTGCTGCGCGGCGCCTTCCGGAAGATGGCCACGGACCTCGCCGTCGCGCGCGAGAGGGAGGTGGAAGCGGCCCAGCTTCGCACCTTCCGCGAGCTCGCGCGCCAGGTCGCCCACGAGCTCAAGAACCCGCTCACCCCGCTCCGCTTCGCCGTCCAGCGCCTCGCGGAGAACGCGCGAGCGGACGAGAAGGAGCTGCTCGAGATCATCGATGGCGAGAGCGCGCGCATCGAGCAGATGGCGCGGGAGTTCTCGACCCTCGGGCGCCTCCCCGAAGGACCGCCCGCGCCGGTGGACCTGGGCGAGCTGGTGGAGTCGCTGGTCAAGGGCACGGTGCCGCCCACCGTCGCCGCGCGCGTGGACCGTCCCGCCGACCTGCCCCTCGTCACCGGGCACTACGAGCCGCTGCGCCGCGCCTTCCAGAACCTCGTCCTCAACGCGTGCGACGCCTGCGCCGCGCAGGGCGGTGGCGGCTCGATCACGGTCGCGCTGCGGAAGGCGGCGAACGGGAGCGCGCCGGCGGTGGAGGTCGTGATCGCGGACACCGGCGTCGGCATTCCCGCCGATCAGCTCGCCCGGGTGTTCGAGCCGTACTTCACCACCAAGAAGCACGGTACCGGGCTCGGCCTCGCGATCGTCCGCCAGACGATCCACGATCACGGCGGTTCCGTGAGCGTCGCGAGCGAGCCCGGCCGCGGCACGGCGTTCACGGTCACGCTGCCGCTCCAGGCCGCGAGCTCCGCGTGACCCGGAAGGCGCAGGTCCTGGTGGTGGACGACGAGGCGAACCTGCGCCGCATGCTCTGCGCGCTGCTCGCCGCCGAGGGCTACCAGACCGCCGAAGCCGCGTCGGGCACGGAGGCGTTCGCCGCGGTCGGCCGCCGCCGGCCCGACGCCGTCTTCCTCGACCTGTCCATGCCGGGGGGGCCCGACGGCCTGGAGACGCTGGAGCGCCTCGCCGCGGACGCGCCCGGCGTCCCCGTGATCATGATGAGCGGACGCGCGGGACTTTCCGACGCCGTGCGCGCCACGAAGCTCGGCGCCTATCACTTCCTCGAGAAGCCGCTCGCCCCCGAAGCCGTGCTGCTCACGCTCCGCTCCGCGCTCGAGCTGGCCCGCGCCCGCGCCGAGGCCCTCACGCTCCGCGAGGCGCTCGGGCCGGCCACCACGCTCGTGGGCTCGAGCCCGCAGATGGCGGAGCTGCGCTCGCTGATCGGCCGCGTCGCCGCCACCGAGGCGCGGGTCCTGATTTCGGGCGAGTCCGGCACCGGCAAGGAAGTGGTGGCCACCTCCATCCACGCCGCGAGCCCGCGCGCCGACGCGCCGTTCGTGCGCGTCAACTGCGCCGCGATCCCGCGGGAGCTGGTGGAGTCCGAGATGTTCGGCCACGAGAAGGNNACGCTGTTCCTCGACGAGGTGGGCGATCTCTCGCCCGAGGCGCAGGCCAAGCTGCTCCGCGCCCTCGAGGCGGGCGAGGTCGAGCGGGTGGGCGGCGGCAAGGCGATCCCCGTGGACGTGCGCCTCCTCTCGGCCACCAACAAGGACCTCGCGCGCGCGGCCAGGGAAGGCGGCTTCCGCGAGGACCTGCTGTATCGCCTCAACGTCTTCCCCATCATGATCGCGCCGCTGCGCGAGCGGCCCGGCGACGTCCCGGAGCTGGTGGCGCACTTCGCCGGCCTGGTCACGCGGCGCATCGGGCGCCCGGAAGCCAGCGTCGCGCCCGACGCCATGGACCTCCTGGTGCGCCACCGGTGGCCGGGAAACGTGCGCGAGCTGGCCAACATCGTCGAGCGCCTGATCATCCTCTCGGCGCACTCTGTCATCACGGCCGAGGACGTGGCGAGCGCCCTGCCCGCCGGTGACGGCGGGAGCGCTCCGCTCCCTGGCGCCGCCGGGCCCGAGCTCGCGCTGAGCGAGGAGCTCGACCGGTTCGAGAAGACGCTCATCACGCGGGCGCTCTCGGCAGCCGGCGGCAGCGTGGCCGAAGCCGCGCGACGGCTCTCGACCGACCGCGCGAACCTCTACCGCAGGATGAAGCGACTGGGCATCGAGGGGCTCTAGAGGCGTGTCATTCGGACACGTGCTTGCTGACGAAGGTAGGGACAGCTCCGGGTCGCCGAGTCAGTTGCCAGACGGCAAGTTGCGAAGAGATATTGGGTTAGGCGAAGCGTGACCGGCGGCACATGCCGTGCCTCCACAGCTCCCGGGCGTTTCCTCAGGAGCTCGGTATGACCAAGACGGCGATTGCACTCCTGCTGGTGGCGGCGACCCGCGCGTGGGCGCAGGACACCACCATCACGATCCGGCCCTCGCGTCCCGATGCGTCGCAGCGCCTGGCGCTGCGC
>DOUU01000457.1:0-1322 GCA_003520425.1 Deltaproteobacteria bacterium | reverse complement strand
GCCCGGCGCGGTCGTGGGCGGCCAGGTCGTGGTGGTCGGGGGCACGATCCAGGGCGCCGACCACGCGAGCGTCGAGGGCGAGATCCGCGCCTATCGCGACCCGCTGCGCTACCGCCGATCGGGGGAGCACCTGGTCTATTCCCCCGAGAACAACGGGCCGCCGCTCTGGATCCAGCAGCACGACTGGAGCACGTCGCGCGGGAGCGAGACGGGCGTGCTGCTGGCGCTGGGCGGGACCTACAANNCAGGCCGACGCGGCGGCCATCTTCCGCACCACCGACATCTCGATCAACGGCAGCGACGTCGGCTACCGCGCGCGCGGCGAGCTCGTCTTCGGGGGCCGCGACTCCAACGTCGGGCTGGGCTTCCGCGGCTGGGACGAGGTCGCGCCGATCGAGAGCTGGCCGCTCAAGGACTTCGAGGTCGGCTGGGCGTCGTTCCTGCTGCATCGCGACTACCGCGACTACTACCAGCACCAGGGCGCCGCCCCCTACATGACGCTCCGGCTCTCGCGCGCCACGTCCGTCACGGCCGAGTACCGCGACCAGCGCGAGCAGTCGCTGGTCGCCCGCAGCCCCTGGACGCTGTTCCGCACCGACGAGGACTGGCGACCCAACCCCGCCATCACGGACGGCTACTACCGGTCCTGGGTCGGCTCGTTCCGCATCGACACGCGCAACGACCGCGGCACGCCGACCTCGGGCTGGCTCGTCAATGGCGAATACGAGAGCGGGCGCGGGCACGACGTCACGGGAACGACGATCGTCTGCGCCGCGGGCCCGTGCGTCGATCCCGCCATCGTGAACGGCACGCTGGACTTCCAGCGGATCGGCTTCGACGCGCGCACCTACCTGCGTCTCTCGCCGACGGGCCGCCTCAACCTGCGCATGGCCGGCGGTGGCTGGGTCGGCGGCGGCCCGCTGCCGCTGCAGCGGCGCCTCGAGCTCGGCTACCCCGACCCGATGCCCGGCTACTCCTTCCGCCAGTTCTCGTGCGGCGGCAGCAGCCTGCTGATCGACGGCCAGCCCGCGCTGTGCGACCGCGCCCTCGTCATGCAGGCTGAGTTCCGCACCCATCTGGGCTTCGACTTCGGCCCGGAGTGGGCGAGCGACTGGGGCGACGCCGGCGACGAGCACTACGAGCCGTTCCACGTCAGCGGCCCGGACCTGGTGGTGTTCGCGGACGCCGGGCGCGCCTGGTCGGTCGCACGGAACGGGAGCGCCGGGCCGGACATCATCCCGGCCGACGAGCTCCCCGCGCTCAACACCTTCAAGACGGACATCGGGGTCGGACTCGACTTCGGACCGCTGGGCTTCTATCTG
>DOUU01000068.1:1485-2615 GCA_003520425.1 Deltaproteobacteria bacterium | reverse complement strand
GGAGCTCGACTGGGCGGCTTCGCCCTCTGGACTGGCCGCTCAGGTGTGGTCGCAAGTCTCAGTTATCTCACGGCGGAGGTGGGAATCTTCTCTTGACGGAAGAACTTTGACGGAAGGACGCCCCCTCGCACGCAGAGGCCAAATCGGGTGTACTCTTTCGCAATGGCATCCCAGAAACGGTCGGTGCCCGGCCGCGCCTCTTCCAAAAAGAGCCGCGGCTCTTCCAAGAAAAATCCCGGCGGCGGGGCTCCGACTGCGCCTGCGGTGCAGGCCAAGGCTGCATCCCCTGACCTTGAGGCCCCCCCCGCCTCCCCCCATGCCACTCTTGGGTTCCCGATCGTGGGGATCGGCGGGTCGGCCGGCGCTCTACCCGCGGTTCAGGACCTTTTCCTCCACATGCCCGCGGACTGCGGGATCGCCTTCGTTGTCGTCACCCATTCCGACCCGAAGACCCCGAGCCTCTTGCCCGAGATTCTCTCGCGCTGCACGCGCATGCGTGTATCTGAAGCCGAGAGCGGCCAGCGCATTGAAGCGAATCGGGTTTACGTGACCCCGCCCGGCTGCGGGCTCGTGATCAGGGACGGCATTCTATGGCTCGAGCGAGGGAAAAAAGACGCCCCGAGGATCCAACTCCCGATCGATGCCTTCTTCCGCTCCCTCGCCGAGGACCAGCGACACTGGGCCGTGGGCATCGTCCTCTCCGGCACTGGCGCCGATGGCACCCTTGGCCTTGCGGCGATACGCGCCGAATCGGGGCTCGCGCTCGCACAGGACCCGGCTTCGGCCGAGTTCAATGGCATGCCTGCCAGCGCCATCGCGGCCGGCGCGGTGGATCTTGTGCTCGCGACAAGCGAGATGCCCGAGCGCCTGCTCTCCTACGTCTCGATGGGCCATGCCCCGGCCCGCAGAGAGCGAGCGGCGGACTCTGGCGGCGACGATCTCGACCGGGTCCTGGAAGCCGTGCACCGGCTTACGCGGCGTGATTTCTCGGCCTACAAGCGGGGCACCCTCCAGAGGCGCGTCGAAAGGCGCATGAACCTGCACCAGATCGAGCACCTCCGGGAGTACGTGCGGCTGCTTGAAGAGAATCCGGCTGAAGTCGAGGCGCTGTGGAAGGACTGGCTCATCGG
>DOUU01000068.1:0-1419 GCA_003520425.1 Deltaproteobacteria bacterium | reverse complement strand
GTCGAGCGGCTGGGCAGGCGGGTCGGCATCCAGATCTTCGGTACGGACCTCGATGCGCGTGGGATCGAGGTTGCGCGGGCGGGACGCTATCCCGAGGGCATCGCCGCGGATCTCGGAGAGGAACGCCTGCGCCGCTTCTTTCTCAAGGAGGAGCGACATTACCGCATCAAGAAGGATATCCGTGATCTCGCGATTTTTGCCGTGCAGGACGTTCTCCGCGATCCTCCGTTCACACGCGTGGACCTGATCTCCTGCCGCAACCTCCTCATCTACCTCACGGCGGACGCGCAGAAGAGACTCCTCCCAATGTTCCACTACAGCCTGAATCGGGGCGGCTTCCTAATGCTTGGGTCGTCGGAGAGCGCGACCGGCTTCGAGGGGCTCTTCGACGCTGTGGACAGGCGGTGGAAGCTCTACCGCCGCAAGGAGAGCGGCGCCACGATACGTCCGATGTTCGAGTTGGCAGCGCGCGCTGCGGACGCAAGAGAGTCTATGCTGCTAAAAGCACCTGGCAAGATCGATCTCGCCGACATCCTGCGCCGCCACCTCGCCACGAACTACGCGCCGCCCGCCGTGATCATCGACGAAAAAGGCCAGATCGAGCAAATCCACGGACGCACGGGCCTTTTCCTCGAGCCTGCCCCGGGGAAGGCGAGCCTCAACGTGGTCGAGATGGCCCGCGACGGGCTGCGGACACCGCTCGGGGCCGCCATCCGCCAGATCTTGACCACGGACGCGCCGGAGGTCCGAAAGACGACTCGCGTCCGGACCAATGGCGAGGTGATGTCGATCCGGCTGTCCATCCGCCGGCTCTTGGATCCCAAGATCGGCCGCCTGCTCCTAGTCATCACTTTTGAGCCTGAGGAGGGCGCGGGGAGCCGAGAAGCGGCCAAGCCGATGAAACCGAACCGCAAGACTGTAGGCCTAGGCAGCACGGGACAGCTTGAGGAGGAGCTGCGGACGACGCGCTCCGATCTGCAGAGCACCATCGAGGAGCTACAAGCGACGAATGAGGAGCTGGCCTCCGCGAATGAAGAGGTACAGTCGGTAAACGAGGAGCTTCAGAGCTCCAATGAAGAGCTGCAGACTTCCAAGGAGGAAGCCCAATCGCTGAACGAAGAGCTCCAGACGGTCAACGCTGAGCTCGAAGCGAAGCTACAGAGCTTCGAAGAGGCCAACGATGACCTCCTGAACCTCATCAACAGCACGGATATCGCGATGATCTTCCTCGACAACCAGCTCCACGTAAAGCGCTTCACGCCGGCCGCTCAGAGCGCGTTTCATCTCATCGACGCGGATGTCGGCCGCCCCCTCGCGGACCTCCGGAGCAGCCTCGAATATCCCGACCTCCTGGCGGATGCGGAGCGAGTGCTTGAGAGCTTGATGCCGCTCGAGAAGGAAGTCCGAGCGAGCGACGGC
>DOUU01000233.1 GCA_003520425.1 Deltaproteobacteria bacterium | reverse complement strand
CTTCCTCAAATTCTGGAGCCAGGTGGACGACCGGGTAAAGCAGCGGCGCATGCGCCTGCGCATCCTGGAACGCCGCAAGAAGTCCCAGGATCTCCCCGCCGCCCCGCCCTCGCTCGAACGGCATGAAACCTGAGTTTGCTCCTGGATTCATTCCTCCTGACGAACGCGCGCGCCTGCTCGCCCTGGCGCGCAGCTCCATTCGCGACTTTCTCCTTCACCAGCGAGCGCCGGAGGCTGCCGCGCTTCCCAAGCCCGGTGAACACCGCGGCGCCTTTGTCACCCTGCATCTCGCCGGACGTCTCCGCGGCTGCATCGGGCGCATGGATTCCCCCGACCCGCTCGATACTCTCGTCGCGGTCCTCGCTGTTCTCGCGGCCTCGCGCGACCCGCGCTTTCCTCCCCTTCAGCCGCACGAACTCGACGCCGTTGAGATCGAACTCTCCATTCTGACGCCGCCGGAAACCGTCCCCGCTGCTGACGTTCTCGATCGCCTTCAGACCGGAGTGCACGGCGTTGCAGTCTCCCTGGGCGGCGCTCGCGGTCTGCTGCTTCCACAAGTCGCGCCCGAGCAGGGATGGAATGCCCATCGCTTCTTGGAAGAAACTTGCCGCAAGGCGGGACTTCCCCCTCACGCTTGGCGCGACCCGGACGCTCGTATCGAACTATTTACCGCCGAGGTTTTCTCGGAAGCGGAATACCCCGCTGGAAACGCGAATGCCGCGGGAGGGATGACCCACAAATGAAAAGCCCCGGGTTGCGCCCGGGGCCTTTCCGTCCTGAATCTCTGGGGCTCGGCTATTCGATTTCCACCAAATCGCCGAGGTAAATCTCGATCAGCGAGTTGAAGATCAGCACGCTCGCCGACGTTGGAGTGCTGCGCAGCACCACGCCCTCGCCCAGAATTTCACGCGGCAGATCGCCCGGGGCCCAGTGCACCGGGGTCTGCCCGAACCCATACACGTGGTCCGACATCCCTCCCAACTGGTAGATGGAGTTGTTCTTCGTCGCGGGTTGGCGATAGAAGCGGATGTAATCCCCCGGCTTCGCATCTGTCAGATTCACGTACACCACCCGGCCGCGCTCGTTTACCGCCACGTAGTTCTTCGTCCTCACCACGCGCCCCGTGCTCTTTCCGCTCGGCGGCGCGAACCGGTCCACATCCTTTAGCGGCTTGAATGGAGGTGCGGGATAGTCCACCGCCGGGCGGACCGTGTCTCCTCGCTGCATCCAGGTGCACGAGTATGAGATCTGCGCGATCGACACCTTCGGTTGCACCACCACGACATGCAAGCGGCCCACGTCCAGCCACTGCGTCCCCATTTCTCTTGCGAGCGCATGCTCCTGATCGAACACCTGCATGTGCAGGTAGTCGTAGTCCTGCCGGAGCACCATGAATTCATCGCCGATCTTCACGCCGTCCGCCGAGCCCTTGTTGATGTAGACGTATTGACCCAGCACATAGATCGTCTCAGGATCCGCCTCCGGGCCCGAGATCACGTACGTGTCGGCGGGGATCTCCTGATTCGTGATCATCCCGGCGCAGTAGGTGTCTGCCACCGTGGGGCCCTTTCCCCGCTGTACCGGTTCCGTCGTGGAGATTTGCGCAGCGGCACCCGCCGCCCACACGGTGAGAAGACACGTGGTCATCAGTGCGATTCTTCGCATTCGACACTCCTTCGTTCCGCCACCCCCGTCATGCGGGTGCCAGCCTGTTTCCTGGGCCGACCGTAACAAAGCCCGGGAGGAGCGTCAAGCCGCGCCAGGCCGCGGCTTTACACTCTGGATACNNGGCCCCTTCCGGGCCCTCCGGGGAGTGGTGACGCGTGTTTGACGATAACCGGGTTTGCGCTGTCATTGCCGAATCGAGCGCCGCCGACGCCCTCGCCGCGGCTCGCCTCGCCCTGCGGCGCACCCGCGCCCTCGAGCTCCGCCTCGATTACCTCGCCTCCGAGGACGAGTTTGCCGCCCTGCTCCGCGGCATCCAGCCGCTGGCCGGCCAGGTCACGCTGATTGCCACCTGCCGGAGAAAGGAAGCCGGAGGCCGGTTCGAAGGCAGCATCGCCAGGCAAATCGCGCGCCTGGTGCTCGCTGCCGGCTCCGGATGCTCCTGGTGCGACCTCGAAATCGAGACCGTCGAGCGCCTGAATGCCGCGACCCTCCGCAAGACGCTGGGCGACGTGCGCCTCATCATTTCTTCTCACGACTTCGCGCGCACCCCCTCCCGCCTCGGCGAGCTGCGCCGCCGGCTCGAATCCGCGGGTGGCGACCTCGTCAAGATCGCGGCCCTCACCCGCAACTACCGCGAATTCGTTAGGCTGCTTCAGGCCGCTCACCGCCGCTCAAACGTCATCCTGGCGCCCATGGTCGAAATCGGCCAGCCCGGCCGGATCTTGGCCCTGCGGGAAGGCAGCCCGCTCGCCTACGCTACCGTTACTCGCGCTGTCGCCCCCGGCCAGCTTCCCCTCGAAACCCTGCAGTCCGTTTACCGCATCGAGCGCCACAACCGCCGCACCCAGCTCTA
>DOUU01000329.1:875-3002 GCA_003520425.1 Deltaproteobacteria bacterium | reverse complement strand
TTCGCGCCCAAGGGCCGCGATCGAATTCTCGTTTACCGCTCAGGATGCCAAGGGCCTTCTTCGCTCGTCGGAGCGTCGCCTCGGAGAAGCCCGCGGCCCGTCCCTGACGGAGTACCTCAACCGCCGGGACCTTCCCGGCCAGCACGTCGCTAAGGAAGCGACCNNAGGCATGGCGAGGAGCTCGTCCGCGGTCCGCTCTGTCGGCCCGAGCCATTCGACGCAAGCGGCACCGTTTACAGGGTCGCCTGAGAGGCGAAACGCCAGCGCGGGCGCGGTTGCACTTCACGGGCGCCAGGACGCGCCGCTCCTCGTCGTCGGGGTCCTTCGCTACGAGGAGCACAGACCGTGCCGCGGCCGCGATGCCAATGGAGCCGCCGCCGNNGGGATAGCGGCGCGAGCGCCCGCCTCACGTCTTGATCCCGCCAGCTATTCACATCTCCGCCCAGATACGCCATGAGCGGATCGACCACGACGAGGCAGGTCTCAGTCTCGCGGATCACGCGCTCGAGCTCGTCCAAATCGGCCGGAAGCTGGGGAAGGCGCTCGCCGGCTGCGCTGCGGATCATGGGCACAGCCACTACCCGCGAGAGGTTCGCCCCCGCCACGTCGAGGCGCGGGCGAATGGTGTCCGCGAGGCCGTCCTCCGCGGACAAGAACACGACCGCGCCCGAGACTGCCGCGGCGCCGTCCGGCATCGGGTCGCCGGTCGTAATGCGTGCAGCCAGGGCGCAGGTGAGGACACTCTTGCCAAGCCCGGGATCGCCCTCGAGGAGTGTCACCTTGCCGAGCGGGATGCGGCCCGGCCAGAGCCAGGAAACGAGCTCGGGCACCACGTCGGCGAGTTTCACAGTGACCGCGACACCGCTCCGGTCGTTTCGCTTCCGAGTATCGCGCCGGAGGATCGACGCAAAGACGGCCTCTACCTCGTCCGGCTCCATCGGAGGGTCGCAGCGGCGCGCAAACTCGAGGGCGGCCATGCGGGCGATGGCGGGATCGGTGCCCTTTGCGAGCATGAGCCCACGAGCCGGGCGAGCGCATCGTTTCGTTGGCCCAGCGGAACGCCAGAGAGGAGCCCGGGCCAGTCTTTCGGCTCGCTGTCCCCGTTCGGTGTGACCGCTCCACCTCGAGGCGTGAGAGCGTCCGCGGGAAAGACGGGAAGCGCCTCCCTCGGCGCGGCCCGCTCCCACTGATAGCCGGCACTCGGCGGAGCGAGCACGTAGCCACCGTCCCCGCGGAGATCCACGGGGAACGCGAAGCCCCCGAGCTTCACCGCGTTGGGGATGCGGGTCCCCGGGTGCTTGAAGTAGTGGTGTCGCCCGCCCCGGGGCGTGCTGGCGACGCGAGGCGTAGCGCCGAAGCGCTCCGCGACGGCAGAGGAGGCCTCGGGCGCGGGCGAGTCTACGTCCACCACGACGAGGCCGGACACCGCGCCAGTCACGATGCCGACACGTGCCTCGGGCCAGTCCTGCCACCAGCCGAGGAGCTCGGCATCCGTCGGGAGTTCGCTTTGGTAGCGCTCCCACTTCACGAGCGGGCGCTTGCTCTCTGCGTCGCAAGGAATCACGGACAGTCCGCCCGCGCGATAGCGCCGCGCCGCCGCCATCACCTCATTCGGCATCGCCGTCCTCGTCGCGCGCCAAAGGCCAGATCACCAATAGCGCCGCGGTCGAGCGCGTCGTGCAAAACGTCGAGCGCATCGCTTAGCGGTTCGTGCGCGCGGTCGATAGCGCCGTGGTCGAACGCCCCGAGGCGCTCGAGGCCGAGCTCCACCAGCCGAAGCACGCGGCGTAACACTCCGGGGTAGTCGATGGCGGCCCGGCTCACGCTGCGGCCCCGTCATCNNCGCCTCGAGCTCGCGGAGGTCGTACAAAATCACATGCCGGCCAGGGGGGCGGTACTCCGGGGGACCGAGGCCCCTAGCGCTCCAGTCCTCTAGCGAGCGTGCCGAGACCCCCAGGATGCGCGCGGCTTCCTTTCTGCGAACGAACCGGATGCCCGATCCATACTGTCCCCCCTTGTGGTGTTAGGGGACAGTCTGTGACGCTGCGGGGGCTCCTCGTAGGTGCGCAGTGAGACGCCGCGGAACCATTCTTGCACCTACACTCGGAGAGGTCAGGAGAGCAAGCG
>DOUU01000329.1:0-818 GCA_003520425.1 Deltaproteobacteria bacterium | reverse complement strand
CCGTCTTTTTCAGCCCCCGCAACCGCTTAGCACTCGCGTCGGCTAGGTTCCCGATCTCGCTCAACAGTACACGTGCGTCGTCGGCCCTCGTCTCAAACTCTCTTGCGGCCTTGAGAAGTTCTTTGACCGCTTCCACGTAGCCATCGAAGCGCTCGAAGCCGCTCACGTCCTCCGCGTCTCGTGACTCTGGTTTAACGAGTTCGTCCCCCAGGAGCGGGTTGAGGCGGTCATCTTGCAGCATGGCCGGATCGGGATTCGTTTGCGCGGAAGATACGACTCCTCCGAGTAAGGTTCCCTTGGGCGATGCACCGGTGCCGGCGGCCACCACCTACGCGTGGGTGTTCGATCTCACGATCCCGACTGGCACGCTCTTAACCGACGCGAACGCGGCGAGCATCAAGGTGCACTATTCGGACAGCAAGGGGAACAAAGTCGGGGCGCTGGTCAGCGAGCCAATCACGCTCGAGATCATTCCAGAGCCTTCGACGCTGCTTCTCGTCGGCGTCGGGCTTGCGCTGCTTACGAAGCGCCGACAGTCGGATCGCTCAGCATACCGCTGAGGTCCCGCCCCTTCCCCAAAATCCGGTGGGACCGCTGGTGCCGTGAACCACAAAGTTCTCGGCACCAGTCACCGTGTCGATCCGCTTCGATCAGCGAGCGCTTGCAGTTACGCGGCCCGTCTGTCGCCAAGATTCGGTGGGCTGACGTCAGTGGGTGCCCCGCCGCCGTTAGAGCCATTCGGGGGCGTCGGAGTCTATGGCCCTGCGCTTGGAAAGTTCGCTCGGAGGGTGCCGCGGCGTTCCATGGAGGCTCTCTTT
>DOUU01000500.1:893-5384 GCA_003520425.1 Deltaproteobacteria bacterium | reverse complement strand
ATCATGAGACCGGTTTCTCTCTAGCGTGAAGCCAGACACGAAGGCGTTGCAGACGAGCGTTCCGGGGCTGCCCCGGCCAGCGTCCGCGTTCGGAACCAGCCCCTCGCGACGCGGCAGGCCAAAAGGCCGGGAGTCTCGCCGGGCGGGGGCCGGCCCGCGTGCCGAGGGGCGGAACTCTTCGTTTCGAGGGGGGGCGGAGCTGCGGGCGCTCGGCAGGAGATGGCGGGAGGCAGCGCGAAGCGAGATCGGCTACGTAGGCGTATCGGAGTGGGACCTGCCTTGCGGGAGCCCGTGCCTTCGCAAGCGAGGACGTGGAGAGCTCGCCTGAGACAGACAAGCGACGCAGCGCAGCGTATGGAAAGGACGGACGCACGGTGACGGAGTTCGCGTTCGCCTTTATGGACTGCGAGTTTGGCGGCCTTGACCCGGAGCTTCACGACATCACCGAGATCGCCGCCATCATCACGGACTACCGCCTCGCCGAGCTCGCCGTGGGAGAGTGGAAGGTGCGCGCGCGTCCCGAGCGGATCACCGCGGAGGCGGCCGCGATCTCAGGGTACGATGCGGCGGCTTGGGTCGATGCAGTGCCGATTCGTCAGGCGCTCTCGGAACTCGCAGCGCTCGCGCCCAAGGGCAAGACCCTCGTGCCCGCCGGCCAGAATGTGCGCATGGACGTGCAGTTCATCGAGCGCGCCTACAAAAACTGTGGACTCCCCTACCCGTTCGACTACCACGTGATCGACCTCGCGACCCTCTACTACGCCTTTTCCCTCGTGGCGGGCGAGACGGTGCCTGCGCTCTCCCTGCGACAGGCCGCCACGGCAGCGGGCTTGGTGGATGGCGCCGTGCCCCATCGGGCCCTTGCCGATGCTCGGCTCACCCTTGAGACGTTCCGGTACTACGTGGGGCGCCTCGCGCCGCGTCCGCCGGCCGAGGTGCACCCTCTCCCCCCTCCTCGTTCGGCCGGGTAGTCAGGCCCCCATCCGCAGCTGCCACTTGCGCAGCGCGCGCAGATCGAAGTACGCGAGCAGCGGCAGCAAGATCCGCGCGGCAAGGCCGCCGGGGCGCACGCAGACCGCCGAGCCAAAGTCGATCAGGATTGGGTGTCCGTTCGCGTCCGCCATGACATTGGTTCTGTGGCGCAGGTCGAGGTGGGCGACACCTCGGGCATGCATCTCCCGGATCGCCTGCTCGAGCTCACCCAGGAACCCGGTCGGCAGGGCCCGGTACAAACGGCGAGACATCCGCCGCCCCGGCCGGTACTCGAGGGCAAGGGCGAGCGCATCCACGCATCCGTAAAAGCGCGGAACGGCGGGGTGACCTGCCAACGCGCGGTAGGCTCTGGCCTCCCGGGCGATCATCCAGCGGCCGATGAGGTTCCGCACCCAGAAGCCTCGCGGCGCAAAGTCTTTGATCACGATCTCCCGCCCTCCCCATTGGGCGAGCGAGACCACCGGATCGCGCCCCGTGCCTGGCTCGAGGACCTTGCGGACGTGAGCTGCGATCTGGGCGCGGGAGAGATCGACCGCGGGTTGCGCTGCGTCGGGGGGGCCCGCGCTCAAGGCCCGAGCAGACGTCGGACAGCCGCACTAAGGACGGGTTGAAGGAGAACGACGGCGGCCGCGACCGCCACGGCCAAAGCGGCCCCGTCCTCATTGTTCGCTCGAACGCGTTCTGCGCTCCACCCTTCGACGCGCGCCACCTCGGGATCGCTCCACGCGCGCACGGAGGGCAGAAGCGCAGGAACGGCGACTCGATAGCGGCGGTACGCCTCCCCGTAGCGTCGCTCGAGCCGCGCGCTCTCGATTCGCTCCTTGTACGGCAGGTAGTGAAAGAAGAAAAAGAGAAGGCCCACCAGGAGGAGCCAGGGCGCCGCCGAGCCGCCTCCCATCCAGAGCAATCCCACGCCGACGAGCATCGTTCCCGCGTAGAGGGGATGGCGCAGGTGCGCGTAGGGACCCGAAACGGTGAGGCGCCGGTTCTTCACGAGATAGCCAGCGCTCCAGAAGCGCAGCCCTTCACCCGCAACCACAAGCAAGAGGCCGACGCCGATCCGCGCTGGGGTCGGGTCTGCGTGCCAGATCAGCACGGCCGCCATGACATACCAAGGAAAGATCTTCGGCCGGAGAACCCTTCGCAGAACACCCCGCTTCATCGGGGGGCGAGGCTAGTCAGAGGTCTGACTCGGCGCAACGTGGGTCAAATCCCATCACTCCCAGGCTCGTGACCCATGCGGTTGCGCAAGATCTCCCAGAGCTTGCGGCGAAGCCGCTCCTTGAAGGCGGGATCCGCCTTCACGTCCTGGCTGTCGCCTTCGAGAAATTCCTGGAGTTCTTCGTCCGAGAACTCTGCGTTCGTCTCTTCGGTTGTTTCCTGCATCGGCTTCTGGCTCGGCTTATCGCCTTCGGTCTTCTCGGTCGCTTCCCTCCCTCCTCGGAGGAATCCTTTCACGCCCACCCCTCATGGCTGTCAATCAAGGCACGATCACTGCGAAGCTCGTATCGCTTGCTTCTACCAGAAGGCGCTTCACCCGGTAAAGGCAAGAGCGGATCGCATCATTGGAGCGCGCCATCCGACGCGCAATCTCGCGAATCGGAAGGTTCTCGAGGTGCCGGAGCATGAAGACCTCGACCTGCCACTCCGCCACAGAGTCAAGACGCCGGTGGATCACATCGGCATACCGGCGCAGGGATAACTCGTCCTCGGGAGTCGCCGTGCTCGCAGCGCGCGTCGCCCAAAGGTCCAGCTCCGCCCGCTCAAAGCAGGTCTCGCGCGCTTTGATGCGGCGTAAGTGGCTGTTCGCCGTGTTCTTGGCGATCCCGTAGACCCACGAGAGCAGGCTCGACTGCCCTCGGTAGGCGTCAATGGATCGAAAGACCGCGGTGAAGGTCTCTTGCACGATCTCCTCTGCGTCTGCGTGATTGCGCACGCGCACGTAGGCGAAGGTGTAGACCCGCTGGAAGTAGCGCTCGTAGAGCTGATTGAAGTCCGCTTGATTTCCGTTGCGAATCCCGGCGACAAGCGCTGCGTCCGAAGACGGCTCAGGGGCAACGGCAGCGGCAGCGGCAACTTTCGAGCAGGCAGACCGATCGGTACGGGCCAACGCGGACTCCTCGCGTCGTCCCTTCCCAGGTTCAAGGGGACAGCCCTACCACTAGGTGGCCCGGAGTACGGAGAGGTGGCACAGAAGGGTGCGACGGGATGAGGTTTCTTGGCTCCGCCCGGGTCGGCGAGGGCGCCCTCCCTACCTCGTAATCACGCCTTCAAGGCCCGGCACACCCTGCTCGAGGGCTCGCCGCATGCGGTAGAGGTTTGCCTTCACGGCGTCTTCGGACTTGCCGAGGGCGCGGGCAATGGCACGAATCGGCTGACGGCGCAGGTGTTTCAAGTGGAAGATGCGCCGCTGGAGCGGGGTCAGATCCTCCTCGATCAGGGTCTCGCAGCGGGCCAGCACCCTGCGGGCATCCACCAGGCGATCGGCAGGCACCTCCTCCCCGGCGAGCTCTGTCGTGCCGGAGTCCTCCAGGGATTCGAGCCGCGGGCGACGGCCTCGGAAGCGTCGGTTCACCTTGTTTCGCGTGATCCCGAAGATCCAGACGAGCAGGGACGAGTTGCCTGCGTAGGAGGCAAGGCAGCGGAAGACCGTGACAAAGACCTCTTGGGTGACGTCTTCGGCCTCTCCAGGGTCGCCGAGGCGCTTTACGGCAAAGCGGAAGACGCGCGGGAAATAGGTCTCATAGAGGAGGTCGAAGTGTTCGCGACTCCCAGCCAAAATCTCGGTCACAAGCTCCGCATCGCTCGGCCAAGCCTTCTCTGCGTTCGCCAAAATGTGCTCTCCTGCGGCGGCTGCGAGGGAGCCTCGAATGGAAAAATACGGGAATGCGACACTGGGATTGGGAACGCGAGGAGGATCCCGAAGGCGGATCCGAAGAGTGCGGCCGGCGCGCCGCCCCGAGGGCAGCGGGAACGCGCCGAATCTGGGGGGAAGACCCGCCCGCGTTCCGAAACTCTTGTGAAGCTCCCTGGGCTTTTTCCTTTCGGTTTCGCTCGTAGCCTATGGGCTTTTCAAAAGTGGGGACCAGCGTCCCGCCGCGCCAAAGAGCAAGTCATGTGCCATTAGACCAGGGTAAAACCCGATATGCAAGCACGTTTGCAGCTATCCCTTTCCAAACGGCTTTTGGCTCGCAGCGAATGGGAAGTCCCCGGTTGAGTGCCGGAGGGCCGGAAGAAACGTTTTTCCCTTTGTGGAGACGGACGTTCCGCCGACGCCCGGGAGCTTTCTCCCATCCGCAGGTTCTCTGTCCTGGGATCAGAACCCCGCAGCGCTCCCCGGGCGGGCCAGGCCCGCGACATAGCTCCGCAGGACGCGCAGCGCATCCTCGCTCGTGGGCAGGTCGAATTGCATCGCGAAGCCCGAATGTATCCCGGCTTCCCGCCGGATCACCCGGCCAGAGAGGCGGAGGAACGCCGCTTGCCCCGGGAGCTCGAGAA
>DOUU01000500.1:179-864 GCA_003520425.1 Deltaproteobacteria bacterium | reverse complement strand
GCGCCCAGCGCGGTCTGTACGCGCTCCGCAGCGCGCTGCTCGCGGGCGTGCGGCGCCGGCGGGGTCACGGCCGTCCCGGGACGATCCACCACTTGCCCTCGACGCGCTCCCAGCGGTCTTCGCGCTCCAAGGAGGTGCTCCAAAAGCGCAGTGGCTTTCCGTTCTCTCCCACGAAGCGGTAGCGCACACGCGCNNCTCACCTCGCCCGCGAGCGGGCGATTCTTCTCGAAGTGCGCCTCGGTGAGCGCCTGCGCAAGGGACGAGTAGTAGTCCGAGTACTGGGCTTCCGTCTGGAAGTACTCCCGCAGCACGCGGTCGTTGAAGGTCGCGATCGTGTTCACACGGCGGCGGGTCAGGCGCTCATAGAAGGCATCGGCTCGCGCATGAAAGTCGACGATCGCGGGGTCGGTCACGATCTCGACACCGAAAGAGGGATCGGCCTTCGGGCCGGTGTCCCCGCGGCACGCAGCCAGAGCGAGGGCGGCAAGANNCAAGTGCCGCCCTCCGTACGCGGAAGGTGCCGCTCAACGCGGCTTTCCGCGGCGGGCCAGAGCGCGCGCCTCCCCTTCCGCCTGGGCAGCGGCAAGCCGCGCCACAGGTACTCGGTACGGAGAACAGGACACGTAGTCGAGGCCCGCCCGCGCGCAGAACTTGACGCTCTTCGGATCGCCGCCGTGCTCGCCGC
>DOUU01000500.1:0-136 GCA_003520425.1 Deltaproteobacteria bacterium | reverse complement strand
AGGAACTTCCCCGCGTCATCCCGCGAGAGCGCGTAGGTCATCTGCGTGAGATCATTCGTGCCAAAGGAGAAGAAGTCCGCGTGGCGAGCGATGGCTTCGGCCACGATGCACGCGCGAGGCACCTCGATCATGGTGC
>DOUU01000352.1:5250-11421 GCA_003520425.1 Deltaproteobacteria bacterium | reverse complement strand
GGCTTCGTCTGGAGACAAAAAACTTCCTCCAGGGCATTCCCAGAGTCGGCGAATCGATGTTCAACCTCGCAAAGAAGGCGGAGGATTCCATCAAGGGATTGATGGTTCCCGGGATGCTGTTCGAGGACCTCGGGTTCCAATACATCGGGCCGATCGACGGGCATAATATCTACCATCTGCTCGGGACCTTCCAGAACATAAAAGATTACACCTGGCCGGTCCTCGTGCATGTGGTAACCAAGAAGGGGAAAGGCTGCGAATTCGCTGAATGCGACCCGTCGCAATATCACGGCACGCCGCCCTTCGATCGGGAGACGGGCATGGTAGGCAGGAAATCCTCGATATTGAGCTATACCGAGGTGTTCGGGCAGACCATGGTAAAACTGGCAACGGACAATAGCAGGATCGTCGCCATATCGGCCGCCATGTCTGACGGTACAGGTCTGGACAAGTTCGCCACTCAGTTCCCCGACCGGTTCTTCGATGTAGGGATTGCCGAATCCCACGGCGTTACGTTCGCATGCGGGCTCGCGGTTGAAGGGTTGCACCCCGTAGCCGCCATCTACTCCACGTTTACCCAGCGCGCCTACGACCAGGTGGTGCACGACCTCTGCCTTCAGAATTTGCCCGTAACGCTTGCGCTCGATCGCGCCGGGCTTGTGGGCGAGGACGGCCCCACTCACCATGGCGCATTCGACATCGCGTACCTCCGCCATGTGCCAAATATGATCGTGATGGCTCCGAAGGACGAGAACGAGCTCCAGCATCTGCTCGCCACGGCGATCGACTATCCAGGCCCCGCGGCGCTGCGCTATCCGCGGGGCACCGGCTTTGGCGTGCCCCTCGACCCCACGGTGAAGGCCCTGCCGATCGGCGAGGCCGAACTCCTGCGCGACGGCGACCATGCGGTCGTGGTGGCGCTCGGAACGCTCGTGCATCCCGCCTTGGAGGCCGCCGGAGAGCTCGGAGCGGAAGGGCTCTCCGTCGCCGTGGTCAACGCACGCTTCGCAAAACCGCTGGACGCGCAGCGCATCACGGCACTTGCAAGGCGCTGCGGCGCAGTCGTGACGGTCGAGGAGGCGAGCGGCATGGGCGGCTTTGGCAGCGCGGTGCTCGAGGCGCTCTCGGCGGCGCAGCTGTGTGTCCCGGTGCGCTGCCTCGCCGTGCCCGACCGCCTGATGGAGCACGGGAGCCCGGCGAAGGAGCTCTCCGCGATCGGCCTCGACGCTCCGGGAATCGCCCGTGCCGTGCGCGAGCTGGTGCAGCGCCGAAGGACGTGAAGCGGGGCCGCACTCCTTCTTTTCCCACAAGCCGCCCGCTCGTACCCGCCGGGGCGAGCCCCGAGGCCCTGCGCCGGGAACGCACGGGACCCAAAGTCCGCCTCGACGAGCTCGTGGTGGAGCGCAAGCTCTCCGGGTCGCGAACCGGGGCGCAGGCGCTCATCATGGCGGGGCGCGTGCTCGTGGACGACGTTCCCATCGAGAAGCCGGGGACCCGGGTATGCGCCGACGCGGCAGTGAGACTTCGGGGTGCAGCGCGGGCCTTCGTCTCCCGCGGAGGCGAGAAGCTCGCGGGAGCCCTCGCCGATCTTGGCCTTGACCCCCGCGGCCTCGATTGCCTGGACGTCGGCGCCTCGACCGGCGGATTCACGGATTGCCTGCTCCAGCACGGGGCCCGCCGCGTCGTCGCCGTCGACGTGGGATACGGCCAGCTGCACCCCAAGCTGCGCGACGATCCTCGCGTGACGGTGCTCGAGCGCACCCACGCTCGGAACCTCACAAGGGAGAAGCTCGGGGGACCGGTCCACCTCGTGACGGTGGACGCCTCGTTCATTTCGCTGCGCCTTCTGCTCCCGCCGCTGCGCGCCCTCGTCCCCGAGGCCGAGTTCTTGGTGCTCGTGAAGCCGCAGTTCGAAGTCGGCAAGGGTCAGGTGGGGAAGGGGGGGGTGGTGCGCGACAATCGACAACGCGCCGAGGCGGTCGCGGCCGTCCGGGCCTGCGCGGAGGGGCTCGGGCTTGAGGCTGTGGGAGAGGCCGAGAGCCGACTGGCCGGTCCCAAGGGCAATCGGGAGGTGTTCGTCCGTTTGCGCCCGCGCAGGACCGTTTCGGGTCCGGCTTGACGAGAGGCCGGGCCGGGCCTTACCTCTCCCTTGCAAAGCTCAGGAGGTTCCTCATGCCTGTCGTCGAAGTGACCGAAGCTGCAGCCGCCCGCATCAAGCACCTGCTTGATCAGGAGGGCAAGCTCGGAACCCATGCCCTGCGCCTCAAGGTGGTCGGCGGGGGCTGCTCGGGCCTCCAGTACCAGCTTTCCTTCGACGCCAAGGTGGGCGAGTTCGACCTGCTCGTCGAGACGGGGGGAATTCGCGTGGTGGTGGATGAGAAGAGCGCCCTCTACCTGACCGGCACGAAGCTCGATTTCATCGACACGCTGCAGGAGTCTGGGTTCAAGATCGAGAACCCCAACGCCAAGACAACCTGCGGGTGCGGCCAGTCCTTCGGGGCGTGAAGCTCCCCATCTACCTCGACCACCACGCCACAACCCCCGCCGATCCCCGGGTTGTGAGCGCCATGATGCCCTACTTCGGGGACGATTTCGGAAACCCTGCGAGCCACACGCACGTCTTCGGCTGGCGGGCCGAAGCGGCGGTCGAGTCTGCGCGCGAGAGCCTGGCCCGTTGCATCGGAGCCCAGAGCTCCTCGGAGGTCCTCTTCACGAGCGGAGCGACCGAGAGTGACAATCTCGCCCTGAAGGGGCTCGTGCGCGCCGGACGGGAGGGCAAGAATCACATCGTCACGGTGAGTACCGAGCACCGCGCCGTGCTCGACACGTGCCGCGCCCTTGAGGGCGAAGGCTTCCTGGTGAGCTTGCTTTCGGTCGGAAGCGACGGACTCCTCGATCCAGACGAGGTCGCCCGGGCCATCGGCCCGCGCACCGCCCTCGTGAGCGTGATGGCGGCGAACAACGAAATCGGCACCCTTCAGCCCCTCGCCGAGATCGGCCGGATCTGCCGCGCGCAGGGCGTTGCGTTTCACAGCGACGCCGCGCAGGCCGTGGGCAAGATTCCCCTCGACGTCGAGGCTGCGCAGCTCGATCTGCTCTCGTTTTGCGCACACAAGATCTACGGACCGAAGGGCGTGGGCGCGCTCTACGTTCGCGCCCGCCGCCCCCGCTTGCGCATCGAGCCGCTCCTTCACGGAGGCGGCCACGAACGAGGGCTGCGCTCGGGCACCCTCCCCGTGCCCCTCGTCGTGGGATTTGCCAAGGCCGTGGAGCTCGCCGTCGCGGAGCGTGAGCAGGAGGCTTCACGCACGGCGGGGTTGCGCGATCGCCTCTGGCAGCAGCTCCGAGACGGGCTCGAAGGTCTCCGCCGCAATGGGGCTCCCGGCCACTGCCTGCCGGGAAGTCTCAACGTCTGCTTCCCGGGAGTCGAAGCCGCAAGCCTCATGGTGGCGCTCCCGGAGCTCGCTCTCTCGAGCGGTTCGGCCTGCACCTCGGCGACGCCCGAGCCGAGCCACGTGCTTCGCGCCCTCGGCCTCGCCCCCGAACTCGTGAACTCGGCGCTGCGCTTCGGTCTCGGGCGGGGAACGACCCCGGAGGAGATCGACTTCGCGGCCGATCGGGTGATCCAGGAGGTGCGGCGGCTTCGCTCGGAAGGGCGCCGCGCAACCGTCACGGCCCGCTCCGCACTCCCGTGATCGGGAGCGCGCGGCTACCCTTTGCTTGATGCAAACGCCGAAGAGTCGACACCTCACTTGGCAGCCCGGCCACGTCACGCGCGCGGAGCGGGCACGGACCTTGGGTCAGCGCGGGGTCACGGTATGGCTCACCGGACTTTCAGGGTCGGGGAAATCTACGATCGCGATCGGCGTGGAGAAGCTCCTCGTCGAGAGCGGACACACTGCGTACGTGCTCGATGGTGACAACGTCCGTCACGGCCTCAATAAGAACCTCGGCTTCTCGCCCGCCGATCGCACAGAGAACATCCGTCGCGTGGGCGAGGTGGCGAAGCTCTTCACCGATGCCGGCGTGATCGTTCTCACCTCTTTCATCTCGCCTTATCGCACGGACCGCGACGCGGTACGCGCTCTGCTCGGACCGGGGGACTTCATCGAGGTGTACGTCTCCGCGAGCCTCGAAACCTGCGAGTCGCGTGACGTGAAGGGCCTCTACCAGAAGGCCCGGGCCGGGCAGATTCCGGAGTTCACGGGCATCTCCGCGCCCTACGAGGCCCCGGAGCAGCCCGAGCTCGTGCTGGACACGGGCCGCCAGACGGTCGAGGAGAGCGTGGGCGAAGTGCTCCGCTACCTCGAGGAGAAGGGATACCTGACGTCTCCCGCGTAGCGGGGGGCGTCTAAGTCCGAAAACGGGCGACGGCGGGCTCAGCCCCCGGCCCGTTCGCGCCGAAAAGGGAACGGGAGCGGGTGCGATGCGCCCGAGGGTTTCAGCGTTGAACGCGTCACCGCGCAAGGGAAGACTCGGGATCTCGAAGCTCCTGCTGGTGGCTGCGCTCGCCAGCTCCGGCTGCGCGACCGTACAGGGATGGACCGGCCGAGGGCGGGAAGCCGAGCCCGTCGTCGTGCGGCCGAACGCACCGGCGGATTACGACTACCTCGTGGGCCGGCAGTTCGAGCTCGACGGCAAGCTGCCCGAGGCGTCCGAGGCCTACGCACGTGCGGTCGAGAAGGACCCGAACTCGGCCTTTTTGCGGCGCAAGGTGGCGGAGCTTGCCGCACGCCAGGGCCACTACTCGGAAGCGCTCGAGCAGGCCGAGCGGGCCCATGCCCTGGATCCCGACGACCACGGTGCGCGCCTCTTCCTCGGCACGCTCTACCGCCTCTCCAAACAGGTGGACAAGGCGGAGGCCGTGCTCCGGGGCCCCGACGGCGAACCCATCGACGACGACGCAGCGCTCCTGCTCTTCAGCATCTATCTCGACAACGATCGCCTGCCCGAAGCCCTGGCCGAGGCGAACTGGCTGATCAAGTCCGATCCGTCGGCCCTGCGCGGCTACTTCGCGCAGGCGAGCGCGTACGAACGCATGGACCGGCCCGCCGACGCGGAGGCTGCCCTGCGCAAGGCGCTCCAGCAGCAACCGGGAAGCCTCGCTGTGTATGGCGCTCTCGCGCGCGGCCGCCACGAGCGGGACGACCGCGAGGGCGAGATTGCGATCTACCGCGAGGTCCTCGCCATCCATCCCCACCACCATGCGACGCTGCTCGCCCTCGCCGACACCCAGATCGCCCTCAACCGCAATGACGACGCCATCAAGACGCTCAATGAGCTGGAAAAGCACCATCCCGGAGATCTGCGCGTCACGCTGCGGCTGGGTTTCCTCGAGTACGAGAGCAAGCACTACGCGCAAGCCGAGCAGCGCTTCTCGAAGGCACTCGAGCAGCACCCCGACCAGCCCGAGATCGCCTATTACCTCGGCCTCGTGCGCCGACGCACGGGCGACGAGGCGGGCGCCATTGCCGCCTTCGAGCGGGTCCCGCCCGACCACGAGCGCTATGCGGAGGCCCGCACGCAGCTGGCGGGGATCTACGAAAAGCGCGGGGATTTTGCCCGGGCGCTGCAGGAGGTGGAGCTCGCGCGCAAGAAGGAGCCTTCGCGCTCGCTCGACCTTTACGCCGCCAGTCTGCGCGCCAAATCGGGAGATTTCCCCGGCGCGGTGGCCTTTCTCGAGGGCCTGCTCGCCGCGGCACCCGACGACGACGAATTGCTCTACAACCTCGGCGTTCTCTATGGAGAGAACGGCCACTACGATGAAGCCCTGCAGTACATGAACCGCGCGCTCGCGAAAAACCCCGACAACGCGAGCGCCCTGAACTACGTCGGCTACACCTGGGCGGAGAAGGGTCAGAATCTCGATGAGGCCGAGAAGTACATCAACCACGCCCTCACGCTGCGCCCTGACGATGGCTTCATCACCGACAGCCTGGGCTGGGTCTACTACATGCGCGCCCGCGCTCTCAAGCAGGAAGGCAACCAGCGCGACGGTCGCGCGGCGCTCGAACGGGCGATCGAGAAACTCGAACGCGCCGAGGAGCTGACCGGAGGCGACCCTGTGATCTCCGAGCATCTCGGCGATGCCTATCTGCTCCAGAACCAAAAGCCGCGTGCCCTCGAGAAATACCGCGAAGCCATCCACCTCGAGCCCCGCGAGAGCGAACA
>DOUU01000352.1:0-5227 GCA_003520425.1 Deltaproteobacteria bacterium | reverse complement strand
CGCTGCGCGAGGAGTTGGGAGCGAAATGAAAGCCCGGGCGCGCCGACTCGCGCCCTGCGCCATGGTTGCGCTCTGGTGCGGGCTTGCGCTCGGCTGCCGCACGGTCGCGCCTCCGGTTCCCCTGCCCGCAGGCGACACCCGCCCGCAGGCGCTCCTCGCCGCGCTCGCCGCCGAGGCGGACGGCCGCCACAGTCTGCGCGGCGCCGTGAAGCTCTCCCTCGACGGCCCGGCGGGCTCGCTCCGGGCGAGCCAGGTGCTCCTGGTGGAGCAGCCTGCCCACCTGCGGGTCGAAGTGCAGGGCTTTCTCTCGCAGACCGTCGCGGTCCTGGTGACGGACGGAGAGCGGTTCCAGCTCTACCGGGCCGGCGAGCACAGCGTCGAGGATGGCCGGGTCTATCCCGGCCTGCTCTGGCAAGTGGCCCAGGTGGACCTCACCCCGGAGGAGGCCGTCGAGGTTCTGCTCGGTGCCCCGCGTGTTCCGCCGGGGCTCGTGCCGACGCAGGCCTTGCGCCTTTACGACGGCGGAATCCGGATTGCCATGGGCGACGCCCTGGCCCCCTCCCAGCGCGTGCTCGAATGGGGGCCCGACGGGCGTCTGCGGCGCATCGAGACGCGCACCCGCGGAGACAGCATCCTGTGGCAGGCGGAGTTTTCAAAGTGGCAGCGCGTGGGGGACGACTGGTTCGCCCACAACGTGGCACTCCACTTCCCGGTGTCGAAGACGGAAGTCGAGCTCACGTTCCAGGACGTCGAGCTCAATCCGCAGCTGCCGAGCGATTCCTTTGTGCTGCATGGGCCGCGATCCGCGGCCGCGCCCGGGGGCGGAGGGGCGTGACGTCGGCCAGGGGTGGCCTGCGAGCGGGCCTCTTCCTCCTTGCCGCGCTCACGGCGTGCACCAACGACCCCTACCCGGCCGCCGACGCCGGGAAGAAGCTCCTCTACCTGACCTTCGATGAGCCCCCCAAGACGCTCGATCCCCAGGTCGCCTACTCCACGATCGATCACTTGGTGATCGGCAACGTCTACGACACGCTTCTCGAATACGCCTACCTAAAGCGCCCGTATACGCTGATCCCCGGCCTTGCCATGCAGGTGCCGACTCCGCAGGTCCTGCCCAACGGCAAGGTCTCGTACCGCTTCCGGCTGCGCGACGATCTCCTCTTCCAGGACGATCCGGCGTTCGCGCTGGATGGGGAGGGGTCGAAGACACGGCAGGTGCGGGCGCAGGACGTGGCCTTCTCGCTTGCACGCATCGCGGACCCCGAAGTCAACAGCCCGGTCTTTGAAACGCTCGCGAAGATCGATGGCCTCCGCGAGTTCTCCGAGCGGCTCACGAAGCTGCGTGCGGAAGATCCCCGCTTTGCGCAGCGCCGCATCGACGAGCAGTACGCCCTCGCCGGTCCCATCCCGGGTGTGCGGGTGGCAGGTCCCCTCGAGCTCGAGATCGTGCTCTCGGAGAGCTACCCGCAGATCCTCTACTGGTTTGCAATGCCCTTCACGACGCCGGTGCCCTGGGAAGGCGTCGCTCGCTACGACGGGCGCGAGGGCCGGGATCTGTTCAGCGAGCATCCGACAGGCACAGGACCCTGGAAGCTCGTGGACTATGACAAGCGCCTTCGCATTGCGCTCCGGCGCAATCCGAATTGGTATGGGATCCGCCATCCGGAGTGGCGGGCACCCGGCGCCACCTACCCCGAGACGGGAGAGAGCGGCGACGCCGCCGCAGGGCGGCTTTCTCCGAGCGTCGTCGGCCGGGCGCTGCCGTTTCTCGAGGGGATTGAGTTCCGTCGGGAAAAGGAGTCGATCCCCGCCTTTGCCAAGTTCCTTCAGGGCTACTACGACGCCTCGGGAATCATCAAGGAGAGCTTCGACCGGGTCATCCGCAACGGCGAGCTCTCGCCGGAGATGGCGGCCCAGGGCATGTCGCTCTCGAAGAGCGTGCTCCCGGCGACCTACTACCTGGGCTTCAACATGGACGATCCCGTGGTGGGGCGGGAGGCGGGAGAGCAGGGTCGGAAGCTGCGCGAGGCAATGAGCCTCGCCATCGACAGCAAGGAGTACACCCGACTTTTCACCAATGACCGGGGGATCCCGGCGCAGTCCCCGATTCCTCTCGGCATCTTCGGCTATGAAGAGGACTACCGGAATCCCTACCGCCAGGTCGACCTCGACCGCGCACGGGCTCTCCTTCGAGAGGCGGGTTATCCGGGGGGAATCGATCCCAAGACCGGCGCACCGCTCAAGCTCAGCTTCGACTCGCCGGACACCAGCGCCGCGGCGCTGCTCCAGTATCAGTTCTTCGTGGATGCGTGGCGCAAGATTGGGCTCGACGTCAGCATCGCAGCCACGAGCTACAACCAGTTCCAGGACAAGATCCGCCGCGGCGCCTACCAGATCTTCCAGTGGGGCTGGGTGGCGGACTATCCCGACCCCGAGAACTTCCTCTTTCTGCTCTGGACCCCCATGGGTCGCACGCACGGAGGCGGACCCAACACCGCAAACTTTTCCGATCCCCGCTACGACGAGCTTTTCCTCGAGATGAAGGCGCTGGGAAACGGCGAGCGGCGGCTCGAGCTGATCCGCGAGATGCGGGCCATTCTGGAAAGGGAGAGACCGTGGATCGAGCTGTTCCATCCCGAGAGCTATCTGCTGACCCAGGCCTGGCTCCACAATGAAAAGTCGCCCGGGCTCTCGATTCCGACGGCCAAGTATCTGGACATCAATGCCGAGCAGCGCGCCGAGCTGAGGAGCGCCTGGAACCGGCCCATTCGCTGGCCCGCCTACGCCGCGGCGGGCCTCAGCGTGCTCTTGATTGTGCCGGGAATCTTGACGTATCTGCGGGAGCGGCAATGAGCCGTACACACCCTCTGGGAGGGCCCCCTTGATGTGGGCCTATGTCGTGCGGCGCCTCGCATACAGCCTGGTCACCGTCCTCGGGGTCCTCCTCTTGCTGTTTGTGCTCTTTTTCCTTGTGACGAACCCTGACGACATCGCGCGCAAGGCCGTGGGCGAGAAGGCGCCTCCCCAGGCCCTGGAGCAGTGGAAGAAGAACCACGGCTACGACAAGCCGCGTTTCTGGAACCAGAAGCATCCTACCGACACCATGCTGGTGGACCATTTTCGACGCATGCTCACCTTCGACTTTGGCAATAGCGACGCCGACGACACGCCAATCTGGCGGCGGCTGAAAAGCGGCGCGGGTCCGAGCCTCTCGTTCATGCTCCCGCTCTTTGTGCTCGAACTCCTGCTCACGATTTCCCTGGGCCTTCTCGTCGCCTTCTTCCGTGAAACCTACATCGACCGCATGGGGGTCATCCTGTGCGTCCTCGCCATGAGCATCTCCACGGTGCTCTACATCATTGGGGGCCAGTACCTGATCGCCCGGGTGCTCCGCTGGTTTCCGATCTCGGGCTTCGACCCTTCCCCGTCCGTGATCGCGCGCTTTCTGGCGATCCCCGTGCTCGTGGGCCTGCTCTCGGGGGTCGGCGATGGCGTGCGTTTCTATCGGGCGGTGTTTGTGGAGGAAAGCGGCAAGGACTACGTACGGACCGCACGCGCGAAAGGTTGCGGAGAAGGGCGGATCCTCGTCTACCACGTGCTGCGCAACTCGCTGGTCCCGATCCTCACCCAGGTCGTGGTGGTGATCCCCTACCTTGTAATGGGCAGCATCTTGCTCGAGTCCTTCTTCGGCATCCCGGGCTTGGGCTCGATCACCTTCGACGCCATCAACGCGAACGACTTTGCGACGCTGCGGACCATGGTCTACCTGGGCTCTCTCCTCTTCATCTTGGGGCAGATCTTGACCGACGTGAGTTACACGGTGGTGGATCCTCGCGTGCGCTTGGAGTAGCGGGCTGTGGAGCCGTACGTCCTGTCGAACGCCGTGGCGGTGGGCCTTTTGGCGGGCCTCCTATGGGCACTTGTGTCCGCAAGACGCAGCCGGGTGTGGCGGGATGCGGGCCGCGAACTCCTACGCCGCCGGCCGATCGCTCTCACCGTCTTTCTCGCCTACGTCGCGATCGGTCTCCTCGATTCCCTGACCTGGGTGAGCGCGAGTTCCGGCGGCACTCCGCAAGGCGACAGCGTCTCGCTCCACAAGCCGCGGAGCACCATCGACCGGCTCTTTCCCGACGAGAGCTACCGAGAGAAGAGCTACTCCGCCCCGCTCGCGGATCGTGAGTTTCTGGGGGGGGCGCCCCTTCGCCATCCGGGGCGACACCTGCTGGGCACCGACATCCTCGGGCGCGACGTTGTCTATCAGACCTTGAAAGGGGCGCGTGTCGCACTTCTGGTCGGGGGCTTCACCACCTTGATCGCGATTCCCTTGGCGCTCCTCTTTGGGGTCGCAGCAGGGTATTTCGGGGGACGCATCGATGACGCCGTCTTCTTCCTGATTTCGACCTTGGCCTCGATGCCAAGTCTTCTGCTCTTGATCGCCCTCATCATGGCGCTCGGGCGGGGGCCGGCGCAGGTATGCCTGGCCCTGGGCATCACAGGCTGGGTGAGTTTTGCGCGCGTCGTGCGCGGGGAGACCCTCAAGCTGCGCGAACTCGACTACGTGCATGCGGCCCGTGCCCTCGGTGCTTCGGATCTGCGCATCGTGCTCCGCCACATCGTGCCGAATCTCATGCATCTCGTGGTGATCGCCTTCGTCCTGACCTTCTCCGGCCTCGTGCTCTCGGAGGCGGTGCTCTCCTGGCTCGGGATCGGGATCGACGGGAGCTGGGGTCGCATGATTGATCAGGCACGAGACGAGCTCTCCCGCGAACCTATCATCTGGTGGAACCTGGTTTCAGCGTCGGTTGCACTTTTTGGCCTTATCCTTGCCGTGAACCTCTTGGGTGACGCCGTCCGCGACATCCTCGATCCCCGGACGCTACGAGAACGAGCGTGAGCACAACGGTGGCCGCCGCGACGCGCGAAGAGGCGGAGATCGTGCTCGACGTCCGGGGCCTCGTGACGAGCTTTCCCGGTCCGGGTCACCGCATCGCCGTGGTGGACGGGGTCGACCTTGCGCTCTCCCGGGGAGAGACCCTCGCACTCGTGGGCGAGTCGGGCTGTGGGAAATCGCTCACCGCCCTCTCGATTCTGCGGCTCGTGCCCAAGCCGGGCCGCGTCGATCGCGGAACGGTGCGCCTGGGTGGAAGGGACCTGCGCGCGCTCCCCGTGGCCGAGCTGCGCCGGGTGCGCGGGCGCGAGATCTCGATGATTTTTCAGGAGCCGATGA
>DOUU01000139.1 GCA_003520425.1 Deltaproteobacteria bacterium | reverse complement strand
CCCCGATCGGCCGATAGCGCCCGAGTCCCGACGCCACATCGGAGAGCGTGGCGCCCGCGGCCAGCGAGCCCGCCGTGGCTGCAAGGGCGTTCATCACGCTGCTCTCGCCGAGGCCTGCCACGTGCACCGCGACGCGACCGGGCGGCGCAACCACGTCGAAGGCGAAGCCGCGGCTTCCAAGCGGCCTCACATGCTCGGCGCGGACGTCTCCTCCATCGCCGAAGGTCATGACGCGGGCGCACGTGCGCGCGCGTTGGGCCAGCACACGGGGGTCGGCNNCAGGTTCTCGATGTGGGCGGTACCGACGTTCGTGATGATTCCGACGGTCGGCTTCGCGATCGCGGCGAGCGGTGCGATCTCGCCGCGGTGATTCATGCCGATCTCGATCACAAGCACGCGGTGCTCCGCCTCGCGCCGCAAGAGCGTCAAGGGGACGCCGAACGCATTGTTGAGGTTGCCCTGCGTCTTGAGGCACGGGCCCCCGACCGAGAGGATGGACGCACACATCTCCTTGGTGGTCGTCTTTCCGTTGCTGCCGGTCAATGCGACGACGGGCCCCTGGAAGCCCGCCCGATGTCCCGCCCCCACCGCGCCAAGGGCGCGCGTCGTGTCGTCGACCGCGACGATCGCCGCCGAGTTCTCGCGAGAGAGAAGGGAGGGAGCGATCGCACAACCCTCTTCCACGACGAGCGCCGCGGCCCCGCGCCCGGCCGCCTCGACGAGGAAGGCGTGAGCGTCGTGGCGTGGGCCACGGATCGCGACGAAAAGCTCGCCGGCACCCACGGCGCGCGAGTCGATCGAGGCGCCCCGCAGAGGCGTTCCCGCTTCGCCGTGGACGAGCCGGCCGCCCGTCCAGGCGACGACGTCGCGCACGTGGAAGAGGGCGCTCACGCGGCGCCCGGCGCGGCGGACGAGGCCCTGCGTCTTGCGAGGGCGCGCCGAGCCTCCGCCCGGTCGTCGAAGGGCAGCCTCTCGCGGCCGATGATCTGATAGTCCTCGTGACCCTTGCCCGCGATCACCACCGTGTCCTGCGGCTGCGCGATCGCAACCGCGAGCTCGATCGCAGCCCGCCGGTCGGCGAGCACGACGTAGGACGACGGCGTCGCGTCGAGAGCGACCGCTCCCACGCGGCGCAAGCCTGCGAGTCCGCGCTCCACATCCGCGAGGATGGCCATGGGGTCTTCGGTGCGAGGGTTGTCACTCGTCGCGATGACCCGGTCGCTCCAGCGTGCCACGGCCTGCGCCATGAGCGGACGCTTTGCTCGGTCGCGGTCTCCTCCGCAGCCGAACACCGTGAGCAGGCGCCCCTCGGCCAGCGGCCTCACGGTGCGGAGCAGCTTCTCGACGGCGTCGGGCGTGTGGGCATAGTCGACGAGCACGGTCGGCGCATCCGGGACGCCGGCATCCACGCGCTCGATCCTGCCGGGGACCTGCGGCACGGCGGCAAGGCCCGCGGCGATATGCGCGGGCGCGATGCCCAGGGCCGCGGCGATGCCAATCGCCACCAGCATGTTCTCGAGGTTGAAGTCGCCGACGAGCGGAAGCGTGACGGAAAGCGGCGCCGTGCGGAGCGTGCGGGGCAGCCTCACCGAGGCCTGGGTGCCCGACAGGCTGACCTGGGCGGAGAGGAGGGCGACATCCGCGCCCGTCGCTGGATCGCGAGAGGTCGTGACAAGGCGCAGGCCCGCCCCGCGCGCCGCGTCGACAAAGGCCTTCGCAAACGAGTCGTCGATGTGCACCACGGCCGCACCGTTCGCGACGATGTGGCGCACAAAGAGGAGCGCTTTGGCGTCCCGATAGGCCTCCATCGTGCCGTGGAAGTCCAGGTGGTCTTGGGTCAAGTTCGTGATGGCGCCCACCGCGAAGCGGCAGCCCTCGACGCGCCCGAGGGCAAGACCGTGGGAGGAAACCTCCATCGCCACCGCGTCGACGCCTCGCGTGCGCATCGCGCGCAGGAGCCGCTGCAGCTCGAGGCTCTCGGGCGTCGTGTTGATCGCGCGGTGACGCTTGTGCGCGTAACGCACCTCCACGGTCCCGATGACGCCGACTTGCCGACCCGCCTTTTGCAGGATCGATTCCACGAGGTAGGTCGTGCTCGTCTTCCCGTTGGTGCCCGTGACGCCGACCAGCGTGAGCTCCGAGGAGGGATCGCCGTAAAAGCGCGTCGCCAGCGGGGCGAGTGCGCGCCGCGTGTCGCGCACGACCACGACCGGCCGGCCCTCGAGGTCCACGCCGTCGGGAAGACTCTCGACGAGGAACGCCGCCGCCCCGAGCTTCGCGGCGCCCCCGAGAAAGTGATGGCCATCGGCCAGGGCGCCGCGCAGCGCCACGAAGAGGTCGCCGGGCGCGACCGCTCGCGAGTCGATCTGGATCCCGCGGATCGGGGGGTCGTCGCGTTCGTTGGAGCGCAGGATTTCCACGGGCGCGAGCCCGGGCGGCAGCGCTTCCAGGAGGTCCGAGAGCCGCATTGGTTCCTCTTGGGCTACGCGCCCGGACCGAAGCGCACGCGCACGCGCCTCTCGCCGCCGGACAAGATGGTCCCGGGACCAGGCTCCTGCGACACGGCGCGGCCCTCTCCCTCGACCTCGACCACGACACGCGCGTCCGCCGCGGCTTTCTTCACCTGGGCCACCGTGAGACCCTGGAAGTCGGGCAGCAAGACGCGATCCCCCTCCAGCACGAACGCCACATCGCTCTCCTCGGCCATGGTGAGCGACTCCTCGATGGACGCGGATGGCGCCGGCGCCTGCGGCGCTGGGGCCGCGGNNCGCCAAAGTCGGCGCAGCCGCAGGAATCCCCATCCGCGCGAGCTGGGCCGCGGCCACCTTCGAGAAGAGCGGCGCAGCCACGGCTCCCCCCGTGTGGGCGATGCCGCGCGGCTCGTCGAGGGCCGTCACGATCACGACCCTCGGATCGTCGATGGGAGCAACCCCCGTGAACCACGCAAAATAGCGATTTGTGCCGTAGCGGCCCGTCGCAGGATCGAGCTTCTGGGCCGTGCCCGTCTTTCCACCGACCCGCACACCGGGGACGGCCGCGAGTTTTCCCGTGCCTTCGGGACCCACTACGCCTTCCATCATGGCGAGCACTCGGGCCGCGGTCTCCGGGCGGATCACTCGCCGCAGCTGGCCGACAGGCTGCGCCTGCCAACCTCCTTCGGGAGCGCGGAGCCTTGACACCAGATGGGGCTCGACCCAGACCCCACCATTCGCGATGGCCGCGGTGGCGGCGGCGAGCTGGATCGGCGTCACGTCGACGCCTTGTCCGAATGCGAGATTGGCACGGTCCACCGGCCGCCAGTTCTTCCATGAGCGCAGCAGACCCGCGGATTCGTGCGGGAAGCCGCTTCCCGTGGGCGCGCCGAAGCCGAAGCGGCGCAGCGTTTCGTAATAGATGGAAGGTCCGAGGCGGTAGGCGATCTTCGTGGCGCCGATATTGCTCGACACGCGCACCACGCCGGCCACATCCAGGAGGCCGTGCGGGTGTGCATCCCGAATGATCCCGCCAGGAACCTGGAACCTGCCCATCTCGCAGTCGAAGACATCGCTCGGCTCGATCGCGTTCGCCTCGAGCGCCGCCGCGACGAGGAAGATCTTGAAGGTCGATCCAGGCTCGAAGGCGTCGAGAAATGAGCGCGCGCGCGTTTCGGGATAGGCGAGCTCGCGGAAGGCGTTGGGATCAAAGCTCGGGCGCTCGGCCAGGGCCAGCACCTCGCCGGTGTGGGGGTCGAGGGAGACCACGAAACCCGCCTTGGCTCCGGTTTGGGCCATGGCCTCGTCGAGGGCGATCTCGGCGTCGGCCTGGAAGGCCGCGTCGATGGTGAGGGCCACGTCGCCCCCGCTGCTGGCTTGGTGGTCGAGTGCGATCTGGGAGAGGAGCCGCCCGCGGGCATCGCGCTCCACGGGGAAGCTTTGGGGCGTTCCGCGCAGCCACCTGTCTTCCATCTCCTCGGTGCCCCGCACCCCGGCACCGTCGATGTTGGCGAACCCCAGCACGTGGGCAGCCAGCTCCCGGTTCGGGTAGGCCCGGTGCGGCTCCACGACGATCCCGATCCCGGGGAGCCCGAGCGCGCGCACCCGGTCGGCCACCTCGCCTGAGACCCAGCGCGCGAGGTAGACGAAACCGCTCCGCTCCTCGAGCCTGGCCGCAACGCGCCTGGGGTCCGCGCCCAGGAGCTTGCCGAGGGTGCGCGCTGCGCCGGGGAGGTCGCGCACCTCGGCGGGGATGGCGTAGATCGAAGGCGCGGTGACCGTGACCGCGAGTTCGGCTCCCCTGCGGTCGACGATGGTTCCCCGCTCGGGCGGGAGACGAAGCTCCGTGCGGCTCTGGCGCTCCCCGCGATCTGCCCCGCGCTGGTCCACCACGGCCAGATGGGCGGCGCGCGCGGCCAGGCGATGCGCGAGATGCAGCAGATGATGGATCGCCAGCAACAGCTTCTCGACAAGAGCTTCCGCCAGGCGCGACCCGGACAGATGGGCCAGGGCCAGGACGAAGGGATGGCCAACGATCAGGAAGCGCTCCGGCGCGAGCTCGGCGAGATGATGCGCCGNNCCAGATGGGCGGCGCGCGCGGCCAAGCCCAGGAAGACGAGAAGGAGCAGCGCACGCGTGACGGCGATGCGCTGGTTCGAGCTCCGCAGGTCGGGAGCCCTCATGGCTGCCCCGTCCCTCGGGCGGCCCGCAGATCGATCACCGACTCAGGCCGCACGAAGCCTTGCCGCGCTGCGAACTCCGCCAGGTGCTTGGGGTCGCGCAGACGGCGCACCTCGACGATGAGCTCGCGCCGAGTTTCATCGAGGGCGTGTTCCTCGCGGGTCGCCTCGGCCAGCCGGTAGCGCA
>DOUU01000480.1 GCA_003520425.1 Deltaproteobacteria bacterium | reverse complement strand
CCGCCCGCCCGCGCCCGGCACAGGTGCCCGGCCAGCCGCAGCCACAAGCCGGCGAGGCGCAGCATGAGCGCGTTCGCATCATCACCGACAGCCGCACCAACTCGCTCATCATCCTGGCCTCGCGTTCTCGGATCGAGGACATCCGCAGGCTCGTGGCAAAGCTCGACGTCCCGGTGACGGGCGGGGGACGCATCCACGTCTACTACCTCAAATACGCCGACTCCGACGACCTCGCCGATACGCTGAACTCCATGCTCTCGGGCGCGCCCAAGGTCGGAGGCGGGGCGGGGGGCGGGATTCCGGGAGCCGCCCAAGCCGCGCAGGCGCAGGCGCTGCGCGCGGCTGTGACGGAGCTCGCAGAGGGCGTCACGATCACTTCCGATCCGCCCACCAACTCGCTCGTGATCCAGGCCAGCCAAGAGGGCTATGACACGCTCCGGCAGGTGATCGAAAAGCTCGATATCCGCAGGCCGCAGGTGCTGGTCGAGGCCCTCATCATGGAAGTCGACGTGACGGACGCCAAGGAGCTTGGCTTCAACGGCCTCCTCCAGCTCTTCAACGGACCGACCAACATCACCCTCGCAACCCTCTCGGATGTCGTCACCCAATCCCAGCTCAACAGTCCCGGTCTCACGAGCACCGCGGCCGCGGCCGCGGCCGCGGGTGCCACGGGCGGGACCTCGACCATCGCCGCCCCGCTGCTCGCCAACTTCATCCAGAACACGCGGACCGTGGCCGGTTTCGACGCCAACGGGAACCCGATCTACTCGGGCAATGGCTCGATCATCCAGGGCATTATCCGGGCTTCGGCCAGCTTGACCGGCACCAACATCCTCTCCGCGCCGCACATCCTCACCTCCGACAACGAGGAGGCGGAGATCAAGGTCGGGAACAACATTCCCATCATCTCAAGCCGCGTGCAGTCCGCAGCCGGCATCACGACGACGACGCCGGCGAGCACCCTTGCGACCTCCGTCAACGTCGAGCGCCAGGACATCGGCATTGACCTCAAGGTCACGCCTTCCATCAGCGAGGGCGACACCCTGCGCCTCGATATCTACCAGGAGATCACGGCGATCAACAGCGCGCTCATCGGCACCGCCGGCGTTGGAGACCCGAACCAGGTGGGTGTGCCGCTCTCGAGCCGCAAGGTAAGCAACTCCGTCCTGGTGGCCGACGGCGAGACGGTGGTGATTGGCGGGCTCATCTCCGACACCTACAACGATACGGTGACCAAGGTGCCGTGGGTCGGGGATATCCCCTTCATCGGCTGGTTTTTCAAGACCGCGACCCGCAACCTCTCGAAGGAGAACCTGCTCGTCTTCTTGACCCCCCACATCGTGCGCGAGGCGATCGACCTCGAGAAGGAGACGATCCGCAAGCGCGAAGAGTTCCGGGCCCGCTCGGTGCAGGGCGTCGAGCTCTCGGACCAGATGATGGAGGAGGAGAAGGAGCACCGGGAGCGCGCGGAAGCGGCGGGCATCCCCTATCCCGAGAACACCTATCGCAATCCCACGCGCAACGTCTTGCTCGAGCACGAGAAGAAATATCCCCTCGAGCGCATGCGGGAGATCGAGCAGATCCAGGGTGAAGAGAAGGAGAAGCAGAAGGAGGCGGAGGCGGCCGAGAAGAAGGCGCCCCGCTATGTCCTCCTCGCCGCGGTCTACCGGGACGAGGCCGCAGCACGAAAGAAGCTCAGGGAGCTCCTCGACGCCGGTTTCGACGCCACGATCCTGACCCGTGACCAGGCGGGCACACTCGTCTTCGAGATCCGCGTCGGCCCCTTCCCCGATCTCGCCGCGGCGAATCATGCGGCGGCGGTGCTGCGCGAATCGTTCGGGCTCTCGCCGTCCATCAGCGTGGTCTCCGAGGCCAAGCCGTGAGCCAGGACGCGGCCGCAGGACGCAACGGCGGTGGGCTCGATCTCGGAGCGCTGCTCCTTGGCGCGACGCGCCTCACCCCCGAGCAGCTCGACGCCGCCCGCCAGCGGCAGGGGGAGACCGGCCGGCGCCTGCTCGAGGTCCTGATGGAGCAGGACGCCCTGCCCGAGGAGGAGCTTCTGGCCGCGCTCGGCGCTCGCCTCGGGCTGCCTGTCTTGCAAGAGATCCCTGCGGGGGCGGTGGACGATGCCCTCGTCGCGCGCGTGCCGATCGCCTTTGCCAAGGCGCATGGCCTGCTCCCGCTCCGCTATGACGAATCCGGAGCGGTCCGGATCGCGATCTCCGATCCCTTCGATACGGGCCCCCTCGACGACCTGCGCCTTCTCTTCGACGGTGCCGACATTGCGGCCGAGCTGGCCGCGGTGCGCGTGATCGAGACGGCGATCAACCAGGTCTACGACCGAGGCCCGGGCTCGGCCGCGGAGCTGGCCGAAGAGGCGGCCACCGACCTCGACACCCTTGCCGACGAGATCAGCCATCAGGTGCCGCAGGATCTCATCGAGTCGGCGGACGAGGCACCGATCATCAAGCTCGTCAACTCCCTGCTGCAGCAGGCGGTGAAGGAGCGCGCGAGCGATATCCACATC
>DOUU01000046.1 GCA_003520425.1 Deltaproteobacteria bacterium | reverse complement strand
CGTCAGGTTGAAGGGGTAGCTGAAGGGCGCCCATTCGATCCATTCGCGTTCTCTTGCGGGATCGGCGAGGAGTGCGCCTGTGGGCAGCGCCGGCACGGCGACGCTCGGCGTCAGCAGCAGATCGAAGCGGCGATGGAATTTCGCCATCTCCAGCGACAGCGCGCTGCGCGCGACATCGGCGGTGACGTAGTCGACGGCGCTCAGCCGCGCGCCTTGCTGCGCCGCTGCCTCGAGCCCGGGATCGAGGCGCTGGCGCTCCACGGCGGAGAAGACGCTGAGCGCCTTGGCGGCGCCCGACCACCAGAGGGTGAGCCAGGCGCGGGCGGGATCGTCGAAGACGCGCTCCACCGTCTCGACCGTGGCGCCGAGCTCGGCGAAGCGCTCGGCCGCGCGCTCCACCTGCGCGAGGAGCTCGGCTGCGTCGCGAGCGAAAATCAGCAGGACAAGGCGATGAACGCCGAGATCGGCATAGCGCGCCACGTCCTCCGGGCGCAGCCCGGGCGGTGGAGTGATCGTGATCTCGAGCGGGCCGAGTTCCGCAGGACGTGCGACTCGCCCGCGGACAGAGGAGAGGTCGGCGAGGCATCTTCGAGCGTTTTCGACGTCGAGAGCGAAGCCGTACCAACCATTCGCGCGACGCAGTGCGCGGCGGTACGCGCCGGGGCTCTGGCCGCCCACGTGGATCGGAGGGTGCGGACGCTGGATGGGCCGCGGCTCGGCGTCAATCCCGGCGAAGGCGACGAACCTGCCTTTGTAGCGCGGCGAAGGTTCGTGCCAGAGCGCCAGAATGGCGTCCAGGTACTCGTCGGTGCGCGCTCCCCGGTTCGCGAACGGGATCCCGAGTGCAGAGAACTCCGGCTCGAGGTAGCCCGCCCCGATTCCAAAGAGCAGCCTTCCACCGGAGACGACGTCCACGCTCGCAAGCTCCTTGGCCAAGACGAGCGGATTCCGTTGCGGGAGGATGATGATGCCTGTCGCAAGACGGATCGTTTGTGTGTGCGCGGCAATGAATGCGAGCGCGACCGCTGGGTCGAGCAGCGCAGTGCGCGGCGGAAGCGGAGAAGGGGGCACCTGCGGATCTGGAAGGACGACGTGCTCGCCCGTCCAAACCGAATCGAAGCCGACGCGCTCCGCAAGGCGCGCCACGCGGGCCGCGGTTGCGGGATCTGCGCACGCGCCGACGTTGATTCCATAGAGTCCGAACTTCACGGGGTGCCTCTTCGGGGTTCGGGGGCCGAAAAAGGGAGTCGAAGCCGTTCCCTGTCTGTCCCGACCGCGCCGGGGCCCCATTCGCGCAGCCAGACAGGGGGGAGCCGGGCCAGCCGCTTCGCAAGCCACGGTAGGATAAGGCGAAGCACGCCAGAGAGGAGACCCCGGACCCGTGCGCTTGATCCTGAGCCGCAAGGGCTTCGATGCAAGCGCCGGGGGCACTGCCAGCCCGATCCTGCCGGGCGGTGCGCTCTGCTCGCTTCCAATCCCCGATCCGCGCTCACCGACCCGCTATTCGGACGTGGAGACGGCCCGCGGGTGCCTCGGGCGCACCGTCGAAGAACTGACCCGAGGTCGGGTTCGCGCGTGCACCTTCGCCCACCTCGACCCCGACCTCGATGCGAACGCGCTCCCTCGAGCGCGGGATTGGCGGCCGGTCTTCGGACAGGCCGGCGCCGCGCAAAGTCATCTCGCGCGCCAAGGTGTCCGGCCCGGCGATCTATTCCTGTTCTTCGGCTGGTTTCGCCGCTGCGTGCGCGAGGACAGTCGCCTCCGCTATGCCCGTCACGCGCCCGACCTCCACTCCCTCTTCGGCTGGCTCAAAGTGGGTGAGGTGGTGTCGGTGGCTGAACTGGGGCCGAGGGATCTGGGATGGGCCCGACGCCACCCGCATTTCTCGGGGGGGCGGGGGGCTGGCAACATGCTCTACCTGGCAGCAGATCACCTCGTCGCCCGCGGTGCCTCTGCAGACGCGAGAAGGTTGCCGGGAGCCGGCCTCTTCCCTCACTTCAACCCGCGCCTGTGCCTTACCGCGCGACCCGGCGCCGTCCCGCGAGGCGTGTGGAAGCTGCCCGAATGGATGCACACCTGCGGGCGGGCTCCCCTCCTCAGTCACCATGCGGACCCAGGGCGCTGGACCTGCACTCATGGCGGGTGGCTCCTCCGCACGGTGGGCCGCGGGCAGGAGTTCGTGATCGACCTCGACCAAACCCCCGATCCGGCCGGGGCAGCCGACTGGCTGTACGAGCTCATCCGGGCCGGGGCCGGACGCTAAAATAGCTTGGCTGATGTATCACAACGTGATACACAGTGTTCCATGGAGAACTCTGAGAACAAACGAGGCGAGTCCTGCGGAGCCGATCCGTCCGGAAAAAACGCGGGCGAGAGCAGCGAAGAGAGCGGATTTCGCGAACGTGGTCGCAAGGAGCGTGTCTTGCACACCCGGATCTCTGAACAACTCGCCGAGGACATCCGGCGGGTCGCGGAGGATCTGCGGGTCCCCGTTTCGAACCTCGTCCGCAATGTGCTCGAAGAGACCTTCAGCGTCGTGGAGTCCGTGACGGACAATCTCGGGACCTGGCTCGAAGACGTGGCAACCGAGGTGGGACGCGGCTCGCCCGGCGCCCGACGGCATCGCTGGGCCCGGCCCCGGGCCCGCGAACGCGAGGGTGAGGAGGCAGCCGGGGGCGAGCGGGATGAAGCGGCCTGGGAGAAGCCCTGGGAGGAGCCTTCCCCCGCATCTCCGAAAAAGGACCCGGAGGACGGACTGGGAGCGCCCAGTTCCCCGGCCCGGGAGGGCGAGACGCCGCCGGAGCGGCCCGCCGACTCGGGCGGCGCGCCCTCGCCCGGGGGGCGTCCCGACTTCTCCCAGGTTCTGGGCTGGCAACCCCTTGTGATGAACCGGCCCCAGTCCTGCGCGGACTGCGAGCGGCTTCTGGTCCGGGGCGACCGTGCCTATCTTGGACTAACACAAAGTGGTGTCAGCGGGCTCGTGCTGTGCCGGGCCTGCATGGACGCCCGAGAGTGACCGGAGACGCGGCACGGGTCAGCAGCCTCGGAACCCCGGCCCTCCTCGTCGACTCCCAGGCCTTCGAGCACAATCTCTCGGTGATGGCTGCAGCGCTTCCGGGTCCAAGGCTGCGGCCTCACGTCAAAGCACACAAGTGTACGGCCATCGCGAGGCGCCAGGCCCGCGCGGGCCACGCGAGCTTTACCTGCGCCACTGTGCGCGAGATCGAGCAGATGGCGGCCGCCGGTCTCGGCGACGACCTGCTGCTCGCAAACGAAGTGGTGGATGCACGACGCCTGAGCCCTGTCCTTGCAGCAGGCGCTCGCGTGACGGTGGCAGTCGACTCTGAACCCACCATCGAGGCCGCGGCGCGTGCGGGAGTGCCCGAGGTCTTGATCGACGTCAACGTGGGGCTCCCGCGCTGCGGCTGTGCACCCGAGGATGCCGGCCGTTTGGCGGACCGCGCCCGCGCGCGTGGGCTGCGTGTGAGGGGGGTGATGGGCTATGAGGGCCATGCCATGGCCCTCACGGACCGTGAGAAGCGCGTACGGGTTGTGGAGGAGTCGATGCGCAAGCTGCTTGACGCCCACGGCAGAACAGGGGGCACCGTGATCTCCGCGGGAGGCACCGGCAGCTACGACATCAACCCCTTCGCGACCGAGATTCAGGCCGGCTCCTACGTGCTGATGGACACCGCATACGCGAAGCTTGATCTTCCGTTCCGACAGGCCCTCTGTGTGCTGGCCACAGTCGTTTCCGTCTCACCGGGCTATGCGGTCGCGGACTGCGGTCTCAAGGCCCTCGGCATGGATCATGGCAATCCCTCGATCGAGGGAGCGCAGGTGTGGTTTTGCTCCGACGAACACATCACCTTCAAGCCCGAGCGCCCCGTCCGCGCCGGCGACCGGATCCGTGTGCTGCCCGCGCACGTGGACCCGACCGTCGCCTACCACGAGCGCATGCATCTCGTCGCCGGCGACGATGTCCTCGAGACCTGGCCCGTCGATCTCCGCGGCTGGTGAGGACGCTGCGCCTTGGCCTCTTGGCCCTGCTCCTCGCGGCACCGCTCTGCGCGTCCGCGACCGAGCTCGACGTTCCCCTCGAGATCGACTTCGCCTTCGTGCGGCAGCTGCTCTTGCAGCAGGTCTACTCGGATCCCGGCCAGACTGCGGAGGTCTGGCGCGACGAGATCGGCTGCAACCATCTCACCCTTTCGCAGCCACGGGTCTATGGTCGTGAGGGTCGCCTGCGCATTCTGACCGCAAGCGACGCGCGCTTCGGAACTCCGATTGCAGGCGCCTGCGCTCTCCCGATCGAGCGGAAGAACACGATCGAGCTTTGGCTTGAACCCGTGCTCATGCCTGGATCGGCCACCGTCCGCTTCCGCATCGTGGACTCCAATGTGTTCGAGGCCTCCGGCCGCAAGCTCGGTGCCACCGGCGTCCTGTGGAACTGGGTGAAGGACTACGTGCATCCTCGCCTCGCGACCTTCCAGATCGACCTTGAGGCCCCCGTCTCGGACCTGCGCAGCATCCTTCCCCTCGTGCTCCCGAGCGACGATGCAGCGCGCACGCAGCACATTCTTGACTCCGTCGCGCTTGCGGCGGCGCGTGTCAGCGATACGGCACTCGTGGCCACGCTGCGCTTCGATGTCCCCCCGCTCGCCGCACCCGCGAAGCCGGCCACGGAAGCGCCCCTCACCGATGCAGAGCGCCTCGAGCTGCGTGCCTCTTTGGAGCGCTGGGATGCCTTCCTCACCTACGTGGTCAAGGCCGCCGGCTCCGATGCAGCCACCAAGGAGGCACGGCAAGAGCTGCTTGACGTCTTGCTCGACGCGCGTGAAGAGCTGATCGAGCAGCTTGAAACCACCGAGCCGCAAGCCGCTCCAGCGCTGCCCCAAGGCCAGGATCCCGTGCGCCGCCTCTTCGTGTCGACCTGGACGCGCCTTGCCCCCGTGATGCGCAAGCAGTCCGGGAAACTCCCGGGAGAGACCGCTCTTCGCTATTTCGGTTTTCTTGCCTCGGGCGATGCGCTCGCCGCCCTCGACCGGCTCGGACCCGAGGTCGGGCTTGAGATCTCGCAGAATGGGCTGCGCCGCCTGGCGCGCGTCATTGCTCCGAGCCGGCCCGAGGACCCGCTCGCCTACCACACCCAGGTCGACACGGAGCTGCGTGCGATCTTTGGTTTCGGTGCCCCGATCGAACCGCCGCAAGCCAATCCTGCGGTCGAAGACGGCGGGGAAGGCGAAGCGGTGAGCCCCAAGGGCGAGCCGCCGCCAGCCGAGCCACCCAAGGAGAAGATCCCTTCCCCCTCGCCAGATCAAAGTGAGCAGCGGCTGGTGGTGCCCTGGAGCCTGGTCGAGTCGGCAGCCGCGCAGGACTCGGCCGAGCTCGCGTCCCAGCTGAACCGGTGGGTGCCGGGGCCGGACGATTTGCAAGCCTATCTGCGCGCGACCGGGGAACTCCTGCGCGACTCGGCGCAGCGCACGCTTGCTCGCGGCGGGCTCGCGCCGCGCTTCNNGGCGGGCTCGCGCCGCACTTCGACGCACTGTTCCACTGGCTGGTGCTTGCGACGGCGTGGACCGAGTCGTGCTGGCGGCAGTATGTGCGCGTCCGGGGCAGGCTCGAGCCGATTCGCTCAGCCGCCGGGGCCGTGGGCATCATGCAGGTGAACGAACATGTGTGGCGCGGGTTTTACGACCTGCGGGGTCTGCGGGCTGACGTCGGGTACAACAGCCGTGCGGGCTCGGAGATCCTGCTCCACTACCTCACGGACTACGCCATCGAACAAGGCGAGGACGCAAAGACGGGCCGCGAAGACAACCTCGCTCGTGCGACATACGCGGCCTACAACGGGGGTCCGGGCCAGCTGCGTCGCTACCGGCAAAAGACCACCCGGAGGTCCCTGCGCAAGATCGACGAAGCGTTCTGGCGCCGCTACCAGGCGGTAGAACGCGGGCAC
>DOUU01000401.1 GCA_003520425.1 Deltaproteobacteria bacterium | reverse complement strand
AAGCGCCTCGGGCGCAGTGGGGAACCGGGATGAGCATCGAGGTCGAGGGCATCTCGAAACGCTTCGGTGGATTCGAGGCGCTCCGAGACGTGAATCTTCAGGTGAAGCATGGAGAGCTCGTGGCACTGCTCGGGCCCTCCGGCTCCGGGAAGACCACGCTCCTGCGGATCATCGCCGGACTCGAGTTCCCCGACCGTGGCGTGGTGCGCTTCGAAGGGGAGGACGCGACGGAACGGAGCGCCCGCGACCGCCGCGTGGGATTCGTCTTCCAGCACTACGCGCTCTTCCGTCATATGAGCGTCTTCGAGAACGTGGCTTTCGGCCTCCGCGTGCGGCCGCGTCGTGCCCGGCCCCCCGCCTCGGCGATTCAAGACCGGGTGCATGAGCTCTTGCGGCTCGTACAGCTCGACGGTCTCGCCCGGCGCCTTCCCTCCGAACTCTCCGGCGGACAGCGCCAGCGCGTGGCTCTGGCTCGGGCGCTTGCCGTAGAGCCGCGGGTTCTCTTGCTAGACGAGCCCTTCGGAGCGCTCGATTCGCGCGTCCGCAAGGAACTCCGTCGCTGGCTGCGCCGGCTGCACGATGACCTTGGGCTTACGAGCGTGTTCGTGACCCACGACCAGGACGAGGCGCTCGAGCTNNCGAGGGGCGGATTGAGCAGATTGGTAGCCCCGAGGAGGTGTATCACGATCCTGCGACCTCCTTCGTCTACGAATTTTTGGGGGACGTCAATGTGTTTCGCGCGCGGCTCGAGGGCGACCGCGCCCAGGTTCACGACGCTTCCTTCGAACTGAAGGAGGTGCACCCCGAAAACGGCAAGCAGGCGACGCTTTACGTTCGCCCCCATCTCCTCGAGATCGAGCGCTCGGCGAGCGAAGGGGCGCTTCGTGCCACAGTGCAGCGGGTGCACGCGGCTGGTCCGAGCGTGAAGGTCGAGCTCGTGACGCAAAGCGGCGAGCTCCTCCAAGCTGAGCTTTCGCAGGAGCGTTATAAGAAGCTAGCGCTCGAACGCGGCCAGGAGGTATTCGTGCGGCCCCGCTCTCCGCGCGTTTTCGTCGAGGACTACACGATCTAGCTTGGCAAGACCGCCACGATCCTCTCGATGGGCGGTGCCCCGGTCGCGAGGGTGGCGATCGTTGCTCGGGCGGCCAGCTCCTCGGCTACGGCAGCGTCGATCTCGCCGCCGCCAGGTGCCAAGCCCGGGTCTCGGCGGAAGGATCTTTCCCTTGCGAAGCGGACGGCTGCTCCGAGCAACCTGTTTCTCTTGTGTCGAGCAGAGCAGAGACCGCTGCATCGCGGGAAGTGTTCATCGCGGCTGTGGATTCGAAAGTGACTCTGACCGCAGGTTTTGTCCTCCCACTCGACCTGCTCGCCGCCCTCAATTCATGGGCCGACGGTAGTGGTTACAGCCACGACGCCTAGCGGCTTCAGTCCCCTTGCGGGAGTCCCTCCTGGAAGCATGACTTGGACCGTCACGACCCTGGTACCGGATTCTGCGACAAGCAATCCCGCGAGCTGCACCTACCCCACCCGCAAGACGATTACCGAAGTGTTCGGGCCGGGCTCCCAACCGGAGGATCTTCGTCAATGGCTCCCCTGTGGCGAGCGGGATCGTTCAACCGGTGACCTCGGTTCTCAACGCGGATCCAACCTCAGCCGGCCACCTCACGGAGTCGGGATTGGGAACGCCCCAGCTCAGGAGTGGCTCTGGTGCCTTCTACAACGAGCTACAGACGCTTTCCAGCGGAACAAGAAACATGGTTTTCTCCGGTGTGACGCTCAATCCGGTCGATAGTGGTCTGCCTGTCACCTTCGACATCTCGGGAACTTTCACCATCGTGCCTGAGCCCGCGACGTTGTCTTCATTCTGGGGCTGGCAGGGCTCGCTGCCGTGAGAGCATGTCGCCGGCGCATGCAGCCGGCGGCGGAGTGCCGCATAGGCCTCCTACTGCGAATCAGGGGACCGCCCCTTTGTCGAGCGCCTCGCCGTCCCGGCCTCGCATGCCATTTCAGACACGGGGAGACACGTGCTACGAATAACTAACTTCACCGGGTGGTACTGGGCCCTGGGCAGAAGGGGACCACCCCGCCGCTCAACCTCCCTGAGCGGCGCCGTCGAAGCCGGCTGCCGGAGACGGCACCAGCGGGCGGCCGCGCGGATACGCGCTGCCGGGATGCGTCATCAAAAGGTCGGCCGAGGCACCACCGGGGAAGACCGTTGACCCATGGGGCCCTCCACGCGCCCAGCGACACGGACGGATTCCCATGATGCGGCCGTTTTGACGCTGCGCCTGGACAGGGTAGGGTTCGGACCATGGAAAGCGCCACTTTACGCAAGTGGTTGGCCGATCGCGGCTGTACTTTCGAGCGCCATGAGCGCGGAAAGGGGGGCCTTGGCCATGCCACCGTCACGGTACGCCTTGGAAGCCGCCGTGCAGAGCTACCCGAGGTCGGCACGAAGCAACCTCTGCCCAGCGACATCGTCCGAAAGATTGTCGGTGATCTCGGGCTGAATTACGACGAGCTCCCCGGACCGAAGAGCCGTGTGTAGCGNNGTGTAAACCTCGGCGCCGCCAATCCACCGAACCTGGTGGATAAGATCTGCACGGGCCGCGCAGCCAGCCCGCCGGCTCGCGATGCCAAATCTGTTTCGCGAGGGTTTCGGGTCTTCGTGTCAAGGGGCTCTCGATCTGCGCCGAGCCAGCTGCTTTCGCCCGAGGTAGCGTCACATGTGTCGAACCGGTCGACACGAGCAGGGGCTGCCTAGATGAAGCGGCCACAGCGCGCCCGATGGTGCCGCCTGTCTCGGGACTTCATCGAGACGTGGGGCTTGCCCTGGCCGCGACCGGCGCCTGGGGTAATAAACCGTAAGCGGCCAGTTGGCTCACAGAGGCAACGAATACCTTTCCATTCACGACGACCGGAGGCGTGAACTTC
>DOUU01000220.1 GCA_003520425.1 Deltaproteobacteria bacterium | reverse complement strand
GCGGCTCGCTCGCCGGCGCCGCGGGGCCGGTCCCGACCACTGACCTTGGGTCCCCTTAGCTCGGCCCGAGGGGCGCAGAGGGGATCGGCCGGGGCGGAGCGAGCGCGGTGCGGGGCTTCTTTTCGAGCCAGAACCGCATCTGCTCAAAGATTGCAGGATGGTTCAGCAGCCGCAGGTGGGTCATCCCCCCGAGATGAAGTCCGTTCTCGGCAGTGAAGGGGAAATGCCGGGCGGGCGGTGCAGGTCGACCCGCGGCGCTCGGGAATCTCACCAGCGTGTCCCCGAGCAGCACGCCGACTGGGTGGTGCGGATCCCGGGTCAGCGTCGCGGCGACGAAGTAGTGGGTGGCGGAGTCGAGGAACGGGATGTCGTGGCGGTTGTCCTCGAGCAGCGCGTCCGCGTCCTTGCCCTGCCAATCTTCCTCGACGAGATAGCCAAAGCGCAGATCCTTGATTCCGTGACTTCGGGCGTTGACGATGCTTGCGATCGGCCTTGTCACCTCGAAGCGGTTGAGGACCCAGCCCGCCACGTTTCCCAGTTTCTCGAGAGGCGCTCCCAGGTGCGGGGTGCCGAGACAGAAGATGTGGCGCACCGCATCGACCCAGCCATTGCCGCGCTCCTTGCCTTGGTGGCAGGCGCTCCTCGTCACAAGGCCGCCCATGCTATGGCCGACAAGCACGATCTCCTCCACCGCGATGGGCCAGGAACGAACGAGTTTCTCCATGGCCTCGGCCAGGAGCCCGCCGTTTTGCGAGATGTGGAGACCCGAGTTGTAACGCAGATAGAGCGGGCTGTAGCCGAGTTCCCGCTCGAGGAGCGTTCCGTAGGTCGTCCCTTCTTCGCCGTACGACTCCTCCGAATAGAAGCGCCAAACCTGCTCGGTTCCGGCGAGGCCGTGGACGAACACGGCGAGCTTCGAGGTGGCCTCGGGATAGGTGCGGCGCAGAGCGCTGGGCTCGAGGGCAAGCGGCCGGCCGTCGCTGCGAAACCCCATTCGGAACCGGAGACCGTTTTGCTTCTGCTCGAGGCGATCGCCCACGAACCCGTTGAGTGCGCCGATCGCAAGATCCAGTCCCACCGGCGGAGGGTCGCGGAGTTCGGAGTTCTGCTCCGTGAGCGGGGGGAGCGCGAGATCCGCAGTGCTGCCCGCGAGCTGCATGAGGCCGCGAAGCCCGGAGTAGATCCCGCCTGCGATGCCGTCGTGGAGCAAGCGAGCGGCCCCCGCCGGCCAGCGGGTCACGGGCACCCGCTCAAGGAGTGCGAAGGGGCGCCGAGCGACCGAGGCGTGCATTTGCTCGACGGTTGTCGCGCCGCCGCGGACCGCGGCGACAAAGAGGTCCTTGAGTCCGCGCATCTCATCGGTCGTCATCTCTTGTCGCCTCCTTCTGCGTTGAACCGCCCGGCCACGGGCGATTTTTGGGCCTGCTCCACGTCCAAGCGAAGATTTCTCCCGCAGTACTCCTTCTGCTCATGAAATGTCAAGAATCTCCCCGGCGCTTTCGGAGAAAAACTCGCGTGGGCGATCAAAGGAAAGAAGGTAGGCACGAGAAGGAGACGCCTCGCTCAATCTTGCGGCAGCCACCGAGCTGACCTCGCGGTCTTCTCGCAGGCGACGCGCGCTGGGATACAAGGCGCGAGGAGTTAAGCGGAAACGATCTCAAACGATCAAAGAACCCCCGCTGCCATCCGCCCAAAGAGGAGCCAGAAACGCACGCACCGGCGCGCGGAAATGAGCGGTCTTTTCCAGGCAGATGTCTGGCGAGTCTTGCGAGCTCCCCGCACCCACGGGGCGCTCGCGCTGGGGGATGAGGGCCCCAATCAGCCCGTGTCAGCTCAAGCCCGTCCGGCGCTTGTCTCCTCTCGAGCCGGGACTTCAACCCGCGCTCGCCTTGCGGGGCCTCTCGAAGTCGCACCACACAGTGAAGAAAGGCGACTACGATTTCGAGCGTCGGATTCTGCCCACGCTCCTATCGATCCGCCGACCCAGAGGGATTGCATGCGGCCTTGAGCGCCGCGATCGACGCGTCCGTAACTTCGAGCTCCTCTTGATCGCCCTCGAAGACCTCTTTCATGATCGATCGGGGATCGTTTTCGTGTTCGACGTTGAACGCGTGGCCGAACTCATGGGCGAGGGACCGCGTCAGCTCCGCTTCGTCCAAAACCTCATAGACTTGGATGGCAACCGGACGTTTTTCGGAATCCTTGATGCATGCGGCCTGCTCGTCCGGACCCTCATGCTGCCTGTTCAAGATCGTCAAGGACTGGTTATAGGCGTCGACGGCCGTTTTCCCCGTCCTCACGATCGCGGCGACTCCATCGGCTGTCCGGTTGGCCTGCTCCCGCAACGACTCCAGGTACTCGCCCTCAAACCGGAGGTCCGCCTCGTCCTGGCGAAGGGCATCGAAAACACGGGGCGGCGCCCCGCCTCGCCGGTTCCAGTACTCGACGGCTGCCGTGTGCTGTGCCCCCCTCAACTCGAAGTCCGCGAGGAGGGATTCGTACTGCGCCTTGAGCGCCTGGTACTTCGTCGCCACCTCGCTCGCCGCAGTCTGCGTCCGCCGATCGATGGCTTTCAGATCGGCCCGATGCTGATCGAGTGCGCGGGAGTCGAGGATCGCTTGTTGGCGCTCGTCGAAGATAAAATCGATTTTGAATCTCGACGATTCATCATACACGAGGAGCCGCCTCCCGGCGCGCTTCTCCCACATTTCCTGAGCGTCCTTCGCGCGTGCGATGGCTTCGGTTCGGTCGATGCCGAAGCGCGGATCGATCGTGCCGATGGAGTAGTGAAGCGGCAGCCCGCAGGGATTCGATGGCATGAGGCAGAAGGCGCCGATCCCAAAGGCGAAGAAAAGGAGGAGCGGGACGAGTCGGCGGGGCTGGGCCCACCTTCGCCAAGAGGCCCGCAGCGGGATCCTCCCGCTCATGGATCGTTCGCTTGTTCGGGAGCGTACCCCTCGGCGTGGCGAGCGGAAAGAAAACCGATCGCGCAGCAGGCTTTCGCGAGCGCGGCGGAGGGCCTGAGCCCTCGAGGATCGGCCCTGACCCGATTGATGGAGAGCACGGCCGGCATCGACCCTAGATCGGCACAAGGCAGAGCGGCTTGAGGCCGGATCTCCCGGTCAGACGCCGCGGCAGCCCCCTTTCGGGCCCGCGGCCCCACGAACGAGATCGGATTTTGGTTCGCCTGCGAATCAGATATTGCGCATGCGTAATATTTCTCTAGGCTCGGGCACGTGGCCCAGGATCGTCGGCTCCTTTTCTTGCTCCAAAGGGCAACCCGTGCGGCGCTCGCGCACGTCAATGCGCGCACGCTCGATCGTCTGGGGGTGTCGGTGGCACAGCTCGGCACCTTGTCGTACCTGGCCCAGCGGCATGGCTGCACCATGACCGAGATTGCCGAGTTGCTCGAACTGAACAAGCCTGCGGTGAGTGCCATGCTGCGCAGGCTCGAGCGTGCCCACCTCATCCGGCGCGAGCCCAATCCGCGCGACGGTCGAGGCACGCTGCTCTTCCTGACCGCGAAGGGCGAGCGGGTACGCCTCGCCTCGCGCCCCGTGTTCCAGCGCGCGATGTCTGAAATGACCGGGGGCTTCACGGCGAGCGAGCTCGCGGTGGTGTTGCGTTTCCTGAACGCGCTCCTCGAAAAATCCAGGAAAGATTCGAGTCGAGGCCCTGCACCGCCACGGAAGGCGACACGCGCCTTCACGCGAGTTTGGAGGAACGAGGATGAGCCCTTCCCCGCTCCGTGGCAGTGACAAAGCCGGCCCCGTATACGGCCTCGCGCAGCTCACCATCCGAGACCGGGCGCGCTATCAGCGATATGTCCGGAGGTTTCACGACGTCTTGGCGCAATTCGGGGGGCGGCTCCTCGCCGCGGATGAATCGCCCGAGATCCTCGAAGGCTCGTGGGAGCGCGACAAAGTCGTGCTTCTCGAGTTCGAGAGCGCAGCCTCGTTCTGGGCCTGGGCGCACTCGGATGCGTACCAGGAGATCTCCCGCGATCGCGTCGCCGCAACCGAGGGGACCGTCCTCCTCGTCCATGGAGTCGGCTGAGCCGTGGAGCGACCTCGTTACGACTCGATCGGCCACGGCTACGCGCGTTTCCGTCGTGAAGACCCGCGCATTCGTGCGCGCATTGTGGCGGGCCTCGGCTCTGCGCGCACAGTGGTGAACGTGGGGGCCGGCGCGGGCTCTTACGAGCCGGCCGATCGATATGTCGTGGCGATCGAGCCGAGCGAGGTCATGGCTGCGCAGCGCCCACCCGCGCTCGCGCCCACCATTCGGGCTTGTGCGGCCGAGCTGCCTCTGCGTGACCGNNGCCCGCGGCCCCGTCGTCATCTTGACCTACGACGCGCAGGTGAGCGGCGCCATGTGGCTCATGGCGGAATATCTGCCCGAGGTGGCTGCACTGGACCGAGAAATATTTCCCGCCCCTCGCCTCATCGCGGAGTGGCTCGGCGGTGCGGTCACGATCGAGTCCGTGCCGATCCCGCGCGATACCCCCGACTGGATGTTGGGCTCGTTCTGGGCGCACCCAGAGCGCGTCCTCGACGACAGCGCACGTCGAGCGACTTCGGGTTTCGCAAGAATGCCCGCCCCGGTGGTGGAACGTGTGCGCATGCAGGTCGCGAGCGATCTCGCGGATGGATCGTGGGACCGAAGGCACGGCGCGCTGCGCCGGCTCCAAGAATACGACGCAGGCCTGCGCCTCCTCGTTGGAACCTGAGCGGAAGATCCACCATTCGGCTCGCGTGCGAACTTATGATGGCTGCTCTCACCTGCCAGACGCATTGAGGCTGCGCCCGGGTTGCGACAGCTCAGGGCATAAGCCCTGAATCAGACGGTGTACTGCATGCGAAGCTGCACCAGGTCCGGTCGCAGCCGGTTCCAGCGCCAGAGCTCGGGCGAGCCATGCTCTTCGGCCATCCGATTGCAGAACCCCTGGGTCGTCCAGCAGAGCACGTCGGGGAATGGGGCGGTACACTTGTACTCGATCATCCAGCGATCCGGGTGTTCGGGATCCCGTGCGACGCTGCTCGTGACGAAGCTCAAAATGGACTGGGTGAGCGTGGCCAGCAGCCGCAGATCGCGCCCGAACGCCTCGAAGCGCGCCTTCGGATCCTGATGGGTCTTGAGCTGGGTGCGCCCCAGGTACTCCATCTGCTGATAGAAGCCGGCCCGGATGAGAGCCTCGGCGGAACGCCTTCCTGCGTCGAGCAGATAGGCGTTGTCACGCTCGCCCGGATAGTCCCTCAGGAACTCGAGGACTCGCTGATAGATGCGGATGTCGTACCACCCGCCGGCCGAGATCGGCTTGGAGATGAGCTCAAGCTCGCCGTCCGGGAAGCGGCCGGCAAGGACCTTGGGGTCGAGCTTGTGGGAGGCCAGGTACTTCATCAGTACCTCGGCGTGTCCGGCAAGAACAGAACCCTTGACGGACGGAGGCGTAGACATCGGTCGACTCGCTCCGCAGGCTCCCGGAACTCCGCGAGCTTCTCTGAGATCGGCAGGACGGGGCAGGAACTTGACGATCGTTCAGCAGATTCCGGGCAGGGTTCGACTCCCCTGGCCACAGGGAAGCGCATCCCGTGCCTAGGCCGCTCCGGGTAATGGTCGGTGCTCGCCGCCCGGTCCTGGCGTGATGTGGACCAGTTGGCTCGGCTCCTTGGGGAGAACCCGGTGCCAAACACCGCGCGGGACCACAAGGGCTTGGCCAGGCCGGAGCTCCAACGCCCGATGCGAGCCCGGCTCTTCGAGCAGAACAGCCACACGCCCTGAAACGACGAAGAGGAGTTCGTCGCCGTCGGGATGCATTTCGCCCGCGTGGGGAGCGGGCCGCGTCATCAAGGGCGCGCCCACGGTAAGCCCGGCGATCCGAACTGGCGGTCCTGGGGCATTCGGGAAAAGACAAGCGTTGCCATCCCGTTGCAACCCGACGACGACCTCCGAAAGGTTGAAGGGAGTCCCAAGCGGTCTGGGCGTCGCCCCTCCTCGGAGGGCGTTGGCGGAGTCATCAGGCACGGGCGACCTCGCAGGGGGTGAGCTCGACTTGCGGCATCTTCGCCTGCGCGGCCGCCGCGATGCAACCGCGTTCTCGGGCGGGTTTGTCTCTCGGGTTCGCGGCTTGCTCGGGGTGCGAAGCCGCGCCACCTGGGTTGGCGGTCGACGTGTCGCGACCTTGCGCTTTCGTGGCGAGCGTTGCCTCAGAACTCGCGGGCAGCGCGGGTTTGCGACGGCCAGGCTTGGCTGGGAGAAAGGCACAGCCGCTCGCGCGGCTTTGGCTCCTCAGACCCCCCGACACTCGGGCCCCTTTCCTGAGGGCCAGCCTCAGGAACACGGGACTCCACGACAGTCCTCCCAGAGCCTTGTGCTCCGCGAGGCGCTTGGCGGCGCCGGTCTCAGAAGGCGTGAGACACTGGACCGCCTCACCTGGCGTGTGTGTGCGTGCCCTCTCTATGTCCAGGTCGGCCTGTCAGGAACTCCTTTGCGAGCCTCCCCACCTCATCATTGACCTTGCGGATCACGTCGTACATCGCACCGATCGTGGCGTCCTGGACCTTGCGCGCGCCCTTCGACGTCTCGTGGAAGATGTCGAGGCGATCGAGAACTTCGAGAGGCAGGTTTGCAATCGCCTTGTGGATTTCTTCCACGCTGGTCGCGCCATCGTCGATTTCTCTCTGCACAAGGTCTACAAGTCTCTTTGCCTCGGCCCGGCCGTCGCCCTTCGTCTTCTTCGGTTGCGTCATCGTTCATTCCTCCGCTGGATCGCGACCTATGCACCCGGCGTGCCACCGCTCGGTGCCACTGTGCGAGCCGGCGTCCTTCGGCACGTGCTTATCCGACGGTAAGTGAGGCCCAAAGCGCCGTTTTCGATGTCCTTCGATGCGACACTTAGTCACGATCGGGACTGGGACGGAGGGCAGTTCGCAGGTGCCCCCCATCGGGAACTGGCACAAAAGATGCTTCCCAGCTTCCTCACGTTCGGCGTAGAGTTGGCGTCGGTGGGTCGTATGCAGAGCAGCGTGAGCGCAGAGCAGCAACACACACTGGGGGCCGGCGAATCACCGAGTCGCGGGTGGCGTGTGTCGCTAAACCGCCTCGTCTGGCGGGCCCACCTCTTCATCGCGGGCTCGTTGGTCGTCTGGGCGGAGAGGCTCCGCCCGGACCATGGCTATGGCCACCGGATCTTCTCCGCTTCGGCCAGGCTCATGAACCGGATTGTCGGCATCCGAGTCGAAGTAACGGGGATGGAGAAGCTGGATCCGAAGCAGGCCTACGTCTTCACGCCGAATCACCGCAGCCACGCAGACATCAGCGCGCTGATGGCGGCGCTCCCGACGTCACGCTACGCCGCCAAACGGGAGCTCTTCGATGAGCCCGTGCTCGGAACGGCGATGCGTGCCGTGGGCATGATTCCGATCGACCGAGAAAATCCGCAGGTCGCCAAGCGGACGCTCGAGGAAGCTTGTGCGAAGCTAGGGAAGACCATATCGCTCGTTATCTTTCCCGAGGGCACGCGCGCACCGGAAGGCCAGATGCTCCCGTTCAAAGGGGGCGCCTTCGTGCTTGCCATCGAGCACCAGGTCCCGGTCGTGCCCGTCGCCATCCACAACACCGCATACGTCATGCCCGCCCACGGATACCTCACCATTCTCGGGGGCCGTGTGGTGGTGGAAATCCTTGACCCAATCCCGACCACCGGGCTCACGCTTGAGGCTCGTCATGAGCTGAAGGCGCACGTACTCAAGGCACTGGCCCAGTCGCTCCGCCCCGAGGACGGTGGAGTCGCCGATCGACGAGACCTCGGATCCTTTGCGGGTCATGCGTTTGGTGTGCATGCCACATCTCAGCCCACGCAGCGATGAAGTCGAGGATCACAGTGATCGGTGCGGGGTCCTGGGGAACCACGCTCGCGTCGATGTGTGCGCGGCACGGACCCGCCACCATCTGGGCCCGTGAGGACGAGGTGGTTGCGGAGATCAACGGCCGCCACACCAACTCCCTCTACGTCGGTGGATTTACGCTTCCCGCCTCCCTGCGAGCCACGCGCTCTTTGCAGGAAGCGGTTGCGGGAGCCGAGGTGGTCGTGGTGGCCGTGCCGTCGCCCTACTTTCGGGCGGTATTGGAGCAGGCCGGCCCTTTCGTCCGGCGCCGCGCGCCCGTCGTGAGCGTTGCCAAAGGTTTTGAGCCGTCCACGCTTCTCCGGATGACCGAGGTGATCGGCGAGATCCTCCCGGACAACCCAAGCGCAGTGCTGTCCGGACCCAACCTGGCGCGCGAGATCATGGCCGGCTACGCGGCAGGGGCCGTCGTCGCCTGCCAGGACGCAGCCGTCGCGAAACACCTCCAGGGCGTCTTCAATCGCGGCCTGTACCGCGTGTATACCGCCCACGACATGATCGGCGTCGAAGCTGCAGGCGCCCTGAAGAACGTCATTGCGATCGCAGCGGGCATGGCGGACGGCGTAGGGGTGGGCGACAACACCCGCGCTCTTGTCATCACCCGCGGCCTTGCAGAGCTGACGCGTCTTGGTGTCGCCATGGGGGGAGAGCCGCGAACCTTTGCAGGGCTCGCAGGCCTCGGTGATCTTCTTGCCACTTGCGTGAGTCCCCTGAGCCGGAATCGTTACGTCGGAGAGCAGCTGGGCAAAGGTCGAAAGCTCGACGAAATTGTGGCGGATATGCACATGGTCGCTGAAGGCGTCCACACCTGCGGAGTGATTCTGGAGCTCGCACGGCGCTATGACGTGGCGATGCCAATCTCGAAGGAGATCCACCGCGTCCTCTATGAAGGCCAGAGCGCAATCGAAGCCTACCGGGGCCTCGTCCGGCACCATCCGCCCGGCTCCGAGTGAGACTCACCGTGCGACGATGAAGGCCGCCCGGCGCGCGCCGTGGGATCCGCGCCACGTTCGGCCGTAACGCGCAGGCAGCGACGACCTGCCGCGCCCTGCCGATGGGTGGCGCCTTGGAAGCCGCCACCCCGGGCCTCATGCATGACAGCATTCGAGTGGGCAAAGCTGCCGCTCATCCGGTGGGAAGGGTGGCGTCCAAAGACCGACGGTTCCCCGCGCTTCTGGTGTTTTTTCACAGCACCTCCGCGGCGATTGCTCCTCCGGCTCTGACCCACGCTCGCCTGATCTGCGAGCGCTTCGCCCTGCGGGGCGCCGCCATCAGCGACCTACGCCAAGAGTCCTCTGGCCAGCGTGGCCGCTGGGCTTTGAGTCCGCAGAGAAACCTCAAGCGACCCGCCACCCTTGCCGATCAAGAGCCCTATGTCAGCAGTACCCTCCATCAAAGGGTCGGTCTTCGTCCGTGCCGTGGAAGATATCTTGAAGCTGATTTCTGCAGGCACCCTCTCCCGAGCAGAGCTCGCGCGGCGCCTCCAGCCGGCCGACCTTGCGCTCGTGAACCAGCCCATCACCGCGAGCAGCTGGTACGACGTGAAGGCCTACGGTCGGCTGCTTGACTTCCTGAAAGAAGTCGAAGGTGAGGGAAGCAACGAATATCTTCGCGAGCGCGGTGCTCGCTCGGCCGAGCTCTTGCGACAAGCCGGCCTTTATCAGCAGATGGAGTATTTGAACCGAACCCAGGTTGCGCAGAAGACGGACCCAGAGGCTCGTTTCCTCGCCTTTGGCCGCGACCTGCGGCTCCTCACGACAATGCACGGCAGTCTTCTGAACTTCGGCCGACAGGTGGTGAAGGTCGAACCTCTCTACGAAGACCGCTACGTCATGGAGTATGTCGACGTGGCCCCCTATCCGGAAGCCCTCTGTTGGACCACCGACGGCTTCGTAAACCGGATGGCGAAACAGCACGGCATGCCGGATCTCTGGAAGTGGGAACGCCCTGTGCCCTCGCTCATCCGGTTTCGGATGACCCGTTCCTTCTAAATTCTAACAGCCAGTCCCCGACCTCTCCTCGATCCTCGGCGCGCACGGAACGCAAGATCCCCGCCTGATCCATGGAGCCTCAAGCGGCAAGGGCAGTCGCCCCGTTGCGGCCCCTCTGTGCGAGAGCGCTCTCGTCGCTGCGCTCCCTGCTGGCGCGCTCCGAATCCGCACTCAGGTGGTGATTCAAGCCGGCCCCATGCGCGGCCGATTGCACTCCAAGGGTGGGTGACTTTATGTCGGAAGTACCGTCCATCAAGGGCGCAGCCTTCGCCTTCGTCGTCGAGAAGGCCCTGAAGCTGCTTTCCGCCCGAGAGGTTTCACGAGACGAGCTCGCTCGACACCTGCCGCCGGGCGGCCTCGAGGCCCTCGACCGACCGGTGGGATTGGTCGCCTGGTACGATATCCGCATCTACGCAGGTCTGATGGAGATCCTGAGGGATGTCGCAGGCAAAGGAAGGAACGAGTACGTGGTGCGCCACGGGGAAGAAGCGGCCGAGCGTCTGCTGCGGAAGGGAATCTACCCCCAAATGGAGCATTTGAAGCGCATGGCGGTCGGGACGGCGACGGATCCCCACGTTCGCTACCAAGCCTTCGGGCGCGACCTGCGGCGCCTCATTTCGCTCCGCCCCTCGATCTTGAACTTCGGCCACCTAAAGGTGCAGGACGATCCCGAGTATGCGGACCGATACGTGCTTGAGATTTCGGACGGTAAAGAATTCCCCGAGGTGCTTTGCTGGAGCATGCAGGGCTTCTACAATCAGATGGCCGCAGTGCATGGTTCCCCTGATCTCTGGCGCTTGGATTCCCACCCGCGTGAGAGCCTTGTCCGGTACCGGATGACTCGACCGATCTGAAGGCCCACGGTCGGGGGGCATGCCGTAACTCAAGATTGTGTCCACCGGCGGTTCAGCTGCCGATCTCTCGAACCTCTGGGATTCCAAGGCGTCGGCCGAGAGCGGCCGGCCGCGGCTCGACACCACTCGCCATCCCGATCCCCAATCCCTGCAATGGATCTCCGTTCCGTGGTTCGTCGTGTTCGCCTGGTGTCTAGCCGTTGCGCTCGACCCAGGCCGCGAACGCGCTGATGAACTCTTGCAGGAGTTTGCGCGTGTGGTCGTCCGCGAGTTCTCCGTTCTCGTCGAACTTCTTGTGAACCGCGCCGATGTACGCCTCCGGCATCTGGAGGCATGGCACGTTCAAGAAGACGAACGATTGCCGCAGGTGTTGGTTGGCCCCGAATCCGCCGATCGCGCCTGGAGAAGCACTGATGACGGCGCCTGGCTTGCCATCCCAGACGCTCTGTCCGTAGGGGCGCGAGCCCACGTCGATCGCGTTCTTGAGTACGGCGGGCACGGAGCGGTTGTGCTCGGGGGTTACGAACAGCACCGCGTCGAATGCCTTCACCTGTTGGCGGAAAGTCGCCCACGCAGCCGGCGGCTCTCCTTCGTCGTCCAAATCCTGATTGTAGAGCGGAAGGTGGCCGATCTCGACGATCTCGAACTCAAGGGAGCTCGGTGCGAGCGCGATCAGCGCCCGCGCGACCCTGCGGTTCCACGACGCAGCGCGCAGGCTGCCTACGAACACGGCGACTCTTCGGGCCATGGCTTCGCTTCTCCTTTCTGCGCTCGTGGCGGCGAGCCTCGTAGGGGAACCAAACGCGCTGCTCCGCCTCGCTCGATCCATTTCTCGAGCAAGCTCGCCGTGGCAACGTGCTCTGTCGCATACCCCGCGTGCCTGGCGCGTGCTCGAGGCCAGTCTTTGATTGTCCTCGCCTCTCCACGATGTGCAACGAGCAAGACGAACCGCGCCGGTCCAGAACGTCCAGTGACTGTCGTCGACGTCCGTGGTGTCGCAACGCTCGGGCGGGGCCAGGAGCGACGGTGAATCTTCGCCTGGGACGATTCCCCCCCCCGGTGCGACCCCTTGCCACATCTGCCGGGCTCTCCGGCGGCCAATCGAGCGGCGTTTGACGGAAGATTGGCTCGAGCCGCCTCCACGATGAGACTTCACAGAACGGGCACGGGCAGGCGATACTGGACGCGGCGAACGGCGCCCGTCAATCGCGGTTGAAGCAAGGAAGGCGCTTGCAACTCCCAAGCCCAACAGGAAGTGCCCATGAGGGGGAAATCGTGAGAACGAGGTTGCTACGTTCTACGCTTGGACTCGTTTTTGTCTCCCTGTGGGCTCTCACCTCCTGTCGGCAATCCAAGGCGCCCGAACAGGCACAGCAGCCGAGCGCAGAGCAACCGAGCGCAGTGCCGCCCGCGGAGCAGCGCGTTGAGGGCAATCCCGACCGCAACGCCTACTTTGGGGAGGAGCACATCCACACCAGCTGGTCGATGGATGCCTGGGTCATGGGCAACCGCCTCACGGGGCCCGACGATGCCTACAAGTACGCCCAAGGCCAGACCATCAAGCATCCCATGGGTTATGACATCAAGATCGAAACGCCCATGGACTTCATGGGTGTGACTGACCATTCCGAGTACGTGGGAATCTCGAAGGAGGCCAACACCCCGGGCTCAGCGATCAGCAAATTGCCTGAGGCACAGCCGCTCATCCTCAAAGACCCCAACGACCAGGCGGAAGTGCAGAAGGTCTTTACCTATCTCGTCGGTCTCATGAGCCAGCCTCCAATTAAAGCATTCATGAGTCCGGAAGTGGCTGGCACCATCTGGAAGGAAAACGTCAAGATCGCCGAGGAAAACAATCATCCAGGGAAGTTCACAGCATTTTGCTCGTATGAGTACACTTCCCAGTACAACAATCGGAACCTGCACCGGAATATCTTCTTTCGAGACTGCGCCAAGGTGCCTGAGATGCCCTTTAGCTCGATGGACTCATGGCACCCTGAGGACCTTTGGAACTGGATGGACACGCAGCGCAAGGCGGGTAACGAGCTGCTCGCCATTTCGCACAATGCCAACCTGAGNNATCGACGCGGCCTGGGCTGCCTCCCGCGACCGCAATGAGCGGTTGGTCGAAATCAAACAGATCAAGGGGCAATCCGAGACCCATCCCTTGCTGTCACCCAACGACGAATTTGCGAGTTACGAGCTCAGCACCGGGCTCCTCGGCATGGGGCCCGGGATCGGACGCGTGGATCGCATCACCGGAAGCTTCGCTCGCCAGGCGCTCAAAGACGGCCTCACCCTGCAGGACGTCCGCGGCTACAACCCCTACAAGTTCGGCATGGCGGGCGGCTCCGACTCCCACAACACCGGGAGTCCTTATCGCCAGGACAACTTCTTTGGCGGGCATGCTCAGATCGACGGCACGGTCGAACGCCGGCTGGCCGGTGTGATGGCCTTTGGCACCCTCGACGTCCGCCTCGAAAATCCTGGTGGACTGACCGGTGTATGGGCCGAGGAGAACACGCGCGCCTCGATCTTCGATGCCATGTACCGCAAGGAAACCTTCGGCGTGAGCGGCCCGCACATCAAGGTGCGCTTCTTCGGTGGCTGGGGCTACAGCAAGGACATTCTGGACGCCAAGGATTGGGTGCACCAGTCCTACGCTACGGGCGTACCCATGGGCGGCGACCTGTCACCCATGCCTTCCGGGAAAGGCGTGGCTCCGACGTTCGTCGTCTGGGCGGTGAAGGATCCGACCTCTGGAAATCTCGATCGCGTCCAGATCATCAAGGGCTGGACCCAAAACGGTCAGAGCTTCGAGAAGATCTTCGATGTGGTCTGGTCGGGGGATCGCAAGCCCGATCCGTGGTCGGGCCGGGTACCTGCCATCCAGAGCACGGTGGACCTCGAGAAAGCCACCTACACCAACGACGTCGGCTCGATTGAGCTCAAGACCGTGTGGTCCGATCCCGAGTTCGATGCCAGCCTGCATGCCTTCTACTACGCTCGCGTGCTGGAGATTCCCACGCCGCGCTGGACCCT
>DOUU01000246.1 GCA_003520425.1 Deltaproteobacteria bacterium | reverse complement strand
CCGCCAGATGCACCACCGCGTCCATGCCGTCCAGCGCCGCGCGGACCGATGCCGGATCCGTGATGTCACCCCAGGCGACGTGCACGCGCTCGTCGAATCGGGCGGCGAGCTTGCGCGCCCTCCGGGAATCGAGGTCAAAGGCGACGACGTCGTGACCTTCTGCGAGCAGCGCGTCCACCGTGTTCGAGCCGATGTTGCCCAGCGCACCGGTCAACAAGACCTTCATCCCTGGACCTCGCTGAGTTCGGAACGAGAGAGTCGAGAGGCGCCGACGTAGCCTCGGGCCGGAGCGCCGCAACCAACGCGATGGACTTCTCCGCGCGNNGGGAAGAAGGCATCGTACAACCCCTTCAGCTCTTCTATGTAGCTGCGCGCGCGGTACATGGCCTACGCGAGAGTGCGTCGGGCAGCTCATCCGGAACGTGCCCGTGGTCGAGTTCGATGGGGACCCCGCAGATTCGGTGCGACGAGCTCTTTGAGAGCGGCGAGGAAGAGTTCATCCATGCGGGGGCTGAGGTCGGCGAGAGTCGGGGCGTTGGCGTGGCTCGCGGAGCCGAAGACGCGGTGGAGGGCGTCGGTCGGGGTGGAGGCGCCGATGGAAAGGCAGAGGCANNTGCGGAGTTCTTCGAGGGCTTTGTGGGCGTCGGCTTCAGCGTAGCGGGATTCGTAGCCGTCGTCGTAGGGGAAGCCGTCGGAGAGGATGAGCAGCAGGCGGTGGGGGGTGCCGGCTTCGGTTTTGAGGATTTCGCCGGCATGGCGGATGCCGGCGCCGAGACGCGTGTAACCGGCCGGTTGGAGTCGGTTNNGGGCAAGGAGGTGGACAGCGGCTCGGCCGTAGGAGCGGAAACCGTAGACGGCGACGCGGTCGCCGAGTTGCTCGAGGGTGACGGCCAAGGTAGCCGCGGCCCGTCGCTGGTGGTCATGTACGGAGAGGCCGTCCGGATCGGTCTCGGTGGCGGAACCGGAGGCGTCAAGGAGGATGAGGACGCCGAGGTTGCGGGCAAGCTTGCGGCGTTCCAAGTAGACGTGTTCGGGCGGGGAGTAGCCAGCACGCAGGTCGACGGACAGGTCGATGAGGGCGTCGATGTCGAGATCGTCGCCATCGGGTCGGCGACGGATGACCTTGGGGCCGAGGCCCAAGCGGGTCAAGCGTCTGCGGAGCAGCTCGTCGTGCTGAACACCCGCGGCAGAGACGTCCGGGGCAGAGATCAGTGGGAAGTCGATGACCCGGCACCACTCCGGTCGGTACCGGTTGTTGTGTACGTCCCACTCCGGATAGAGGGCGCCACCCACGCCAACGGCAGAGCCGGGCCTGCCGCCCGTTGTGAAGCGGAGAGGAATGGGGAGAGGCCGGGCGTTCGGCCCCACGCTGTCCACTCGCCCGATCGACCGAACCGGCGTCTCACCGCCGGCAGCGCCGTCACCAGGGGAACGGGACACGCCGAACAGCTTGTAGAGGAAGTCCGCGAGGCTGTTCGAGTTGAAGAGTGGGTTCTCGAATAACTTGAGGATCTTGCTTTCCTCGCCCTGCTCCTCGTCCCCGTCGTCGTGCGCGTCGGGAACTTCGGTCAGCTCGAACTCCAGACGGCGATCGTGATCGCTGGGCTGTGCGCCTGGGCCCGCGGCCGGCGCACCCAGCAGCCGGGAGGGTCGGATGACGCCGAACCACGCCGGCGGATCGGCGAGCGTCCTCCGGCCCCTGGCCACCTCGAGCGACTGGTCGGCACTCGACGTGGTTGGCTCTCCTTTCGGAGCGAGCGCGCGCGCCAGCGGTACCCGCGCGGCGAGCTCGGCGAGCACCCGACGACCTTCGAGTGCCAGGTACCGGCGGGCGAGCTTCGGACGTCTCCGCAACGCTCTGATCCAGCGGGGATCGAGACTCCCGGCGCCGAGAAGAGCGCCCTGGACGAGCACCTCCCGGCGTTGTTCCGAGACTGAGCGGCCCGCCGAGACGAACACGAACCGTCCGTCAGTGTGGGCGGCCTCGCCGGCCGGTGCCTCGCTTACGCCGAGGGGCCGTCCCGCAAGGAAGGTGGCCAGGAACCGGAACCGATCAGGTCTCCTCGAGTCGGAAGCGGTCACTGCCGGGGGAGGACGGCGTCGACGAGTTCGCCCAAGGCGCGGACTACGTCAGGGTCGTCGGAGAGGGCCTGGACGATGGCCGATTGGACTGAGCTGCGCAGGCTGAGCCCTTCGGCGACGAGCCCACCGGCCAAGATCAGCATCCGGGTGGAGGCCGCCTCGTGGAGCGGTGTACCCTGCAGCTTTCGGATGGCGTCGCCGACTTTCACGAGGGCTTGGGCGGTCTCTAAGTCGACGCCCGCCTCGTGGGCGACCACCTCGGTCTCGATGCCAGCGGGTAGGAAGTCAAGTTCTATGGCCACGAACCGCTGACGGGTCGACTCCTTGATGTTTTTGAGGACGCTCTGGTAGCCGGGATTGTACGAGATCACCAGCTGGAATCCGGGCGCTGCTTGCAGGGTGATGCCGAGCCGGTCGACCGGAAGCTCGCGGCGATGGTCGGCGAGGGGGTGGATGACCACGGTCGTGTCCTGGCGGGCCTCCACGATCTCGTCCAGATAACAGATGGCACCCTCGCGCACCGCTCGGGTCAACGGCCCATCCACCCAGGTTGTCTCTCCACCCCTGAGCAGGAACCGCCCCACCAAATCAGCCGAGGTCAGGTCCTCATGACCGGCCACGGTGATGAGATTCCGGCCCAGCTCATAGGCCATCGCCTCCACGAAGCGAGTCTTCCCACACCCCGTCGGGCCCTTCAACAACACCGGCAGACCCCGGCGAGCCGCCGCGCGAAACACATCCACTTCATTCGTCACCGCCCGGTAGAACGGCGCTTCCGCTGCACAACGAACAGGCCTGTGTCCACTGGTCAAGACGTCACTTCGCTCGGTCGAAGGGGACGATCCTCGGGAGCTCCGTCCCGTCGGGAAGGATCACGGCGCCTTCCGGGCTGATGTAGGCGGAGGCCTCGCCGCGATCGACGGGAAGGGAGGGATGAGGGCAGAGTCGCCCCGTACCTTCACCACAGATGCCCATGGTGAAATACGAGCGCTTCTGGATGTCCAGCGGCCAAGGGCCGGCGTGCATGGCGAACCACTGGGCGGGAACGTTGTAGAACAGGAAGAAGAACAGACTGCACGCCGCGAAGATGGCCAGGAAGCGGATCGACTGCTGTTTCACAAACCCAGCCCGGACGCGTTCCAAGCCGCGCTCGACAAAGGTCCGGCCGCGATCGTCCGTGAAGAAACGGAGGGAGCAGAGCCCGGCCTGCACAGAACCCCAAAGGGCTGCTTCGTAGATCGGGTACTGGTGGTATCGGCCGGAGAATATCGAGAGAGGCTGGATGGCTCCGGGGTACGTGAAGAGGCCCATCGGCATCAAGAAGAGCCCCTCGATCACCACGTCGAAGAAGATGGTGAATACGAACACGACGGCGAGCAACCCCGGGATACCGATGCTCGGCCAGCGCGACTTGGCACGCCGCATCACCCAGCATCCGAGGATCGTGCACAGGAGGACCCCATACGAGTAGCCGGGGAGGATCATCAGGACCGGCTCGACCATCATCTGACCCGGCTTGCCCCACGAGAGCCATCCCGGCACGTCCTGCACCCACGAACCCCGGTTGAAGAGCCAAGAGTTGTAGGTGCACCAGGTGTTCAGATAGTTCAGCATCGGGTCCTGGAAGGACATCAGGCCGAATGCTCCCAGCAGCATGCCGTCGGTCGTGATACGCCGTTCCCGACGCCAGGGCCCGATGATGAAGAAATAGATCGAGACGGGAAGCCCGATGACGACCACAGTCGTCCAGGTGAGGAGGGCGATCTTCATGAAGGTCGGCGGATCGCTCGGCCCGGAGGGCACCCGCACGAAGTAGGGGCCGGTGACCCACTTGGCCCAGACGTACAGCTGGACAGCGAGGATCGCGCCTCCGAGGAGGGCCCAGCCCTGGACGGGCTTGAACGAGGACTGGGGCTGGGCGTCCAACGACTCGGTCCGGATCTCCGGGGTCTCCGTCTTTCTCCTCGAGACCAACTGCATCATCAGTCCTCCGTCGCGGTGCTCACGATGCATCGACGTCCACGTAGTGCTCCGACCGGTCAGAGGTCATCCGATGCGGGACGTCGATCTGGAAGTGCCGACTCCCTCCCGCGTAGCCCAGCGCCTGCGCGCCTGGCTGGTCTTCATCGACGAAGGCGGCCTGCTCTTGCTGCCCGTGGTGCCCGTACGTGGGGGCCAAGGGGACAGACGCCCGTGTTGTGGCAGATCGGCCATCACCGGCAGAAGGTCTTGGTGATCGCCGCCAGTCGGGCGATCGCCAGCCCCATTCCCGACGCGGCTCCGGGGACCACAGCGACTCGATCCATCGTTGCCCCATCGTTCAGGCCTGCCTCCGCCTGTGTGTCCGAGGACGCGATTATGGACCAGCTCAGACGTGGTGTGCAATAATCCTCTCGAATTCCGAGAATATGGTTTCCGATCGCGGTCGGGCGGTGACCCAATGAACCGGGGGAGGAACAGGCTGTGGCTCGCTTCCAGAAGCCGGCGGAGGGCACGTGGACCGAGCACTATCCGGAGCTCGGTAGGGGATTGGTTTCGTTCGACGACTCCATCTCGCCCGCGTTCTACGAGCGCGAGCGTGAGGCAATCTTCAAGCGTGCGTGGCTCTATGTCGGGCGTGTGGAGCAGCTGACTCGGAACGGCAGCTATTTCACCAAAGAGCTACCCGGTGTCCGGACGGCCCTCATCGTGACACGCGACATGAACGGCATCGTCCGGGCCTTCCACAACGTCTGCAGGCACCGGGGCAACAAGCTGCTGTGGGAAGGCACGCCCCGTGACGAGACCCGTGGCAGTGCCCGACAGTTCGTCTGCAAGTATCATGGCTGGCGGTACGGCCTCGACGGCGCGTGCACGTACGTGCACCAGGCGAGCGAGTTCTTCGATCTGCGCAAGGACGAGCTCCGCCTGGCCCCGCTGCACTGCGACACCTGGGCGGGCTTCGTCTTCGTGAACCTCGCCCGCGAGCCGCGGCAGACGCTGCGGGAGTACCTGGGGCCGATGGTCGGCGCGCTGGAAGGCTATCCCTTCCATGAGATGACGGAGCGCTACTCGTTCCGCGCCGAGAACAACAGCAACTGGAAGGTGTTCAGCGACGCCTTCCAGGAGTACTACCACGTTCCACCGTTGCACACGCACCAGCTCGGTCCCACTCCCGAGGCCCAGAACCCCGAGTACGAGTTCGAGGGGGCGCACTACCAGCTCGACGGGCCGCATCGCATGGTGAGCACGAGCGGGACCCACAAGCACCACTGGCCCGCTGAGCATCTCTATCCGAGCGAGGCGTTGACGCGCAGCGGGAGCACCGGGCCGTGGGACGGGCCAGACCTCGGAGCGACACTTCCTGGCGTCAACCCGTCGCGGATCCCGCGCTGGGGCATCGACAACTTCCAGGTCTTCCCGAACCTCGAGATTCTGATCTACGAGCGCGGCTGGTACGTCACGTACCGCTACTGGCCCACGTCGCACAACACGCACGTGTTTGAGGGCGATCTCCATTTCGTGCCCGCAAGGAACGCCCGGGAGCGCCTGGCGCACGAGTACGCCGCCATCACGTTCAAGGAGTACGGCCTGCAGGACTGCGGCACGCTCGACGGTACGCAGATGGGACTCGAGCAGGGGGCCTTCCGCAGTTTCCTGCTGAACGACCAGGAGATCCTGGTGCGCCACTTCCACAAGACGGTGGGCGACTGGGTCGACGCCTACGCTCGCGAGCAGGCGGCGGCGCCGGCGCGATGAGCGACGCGCTGCTTCCGCAGGAGTTCGCGGAGCTCGAGCGGTGGGCCGCCACCTGGTGTCTGGCGACGGAGCCGGAACGATGGGCGCAGCGGATGCGCAGCTCGATGGCGGAGCTCCGGGCCTTCTACGACGCCTTCTTCCCGCGTGCGGAAGAGGCGATCGCCCATTGCGATCGGTTCCCGCTGGATGACATGCCCCCCGAGGCCGAGCGGCTATTCCAGCTCCTGCACTCGTTGCTGATGGTGTCGTACGCGGTGGAGGTCTGGAAGCAGCCCGCGGTGGTCCACTGCGGATCCGCGCGCATCGATCGCGTCCTGGAGCCCCGTCCCTGACGTCGCCATTTCCGAGGAGGCCGAGAATGCCGCGCCTGACCAGGTTCGAGGAGTACCGCGATCGGTACCCGGACTTCGCCCTTGAGAAGACGGACGATGGCATCCTGCTCATGAGGATGCACCGCGACGGCGGTCCTGCGCTCTGGGACGAGCGAACCCATCACGACACGGCCAACCTCTTCAACGACGTCGCGGGAGATCGCGACGTCCGGGTAGTGATCTACACCGGGACCGGGGACACGTTCAACGCGACCTGGGGGCAGGAGAGCAAGCGGCCCTCATTCAAGGCTCCGACCGAATGGGCGGAGGAGATGGGATGGTACGGAAGGCACCGGCACCTCAACATGTTGGAGATCGACGCCATCATGATCGCAGCGGTGAACGGTCCCTCGAACATCCATTCCGAGCTGGCGCTGATGTGCGACATCGTCCTCGCCTCGGAAGACGCATATTTCCAAGACCTGGCCCACTTCTCGCGTAATCTCTCCCCTGGCGATGGGATCCAGAACATCTGGCCGCTGGTGCTCGGCCGGAATCGCTTTCGCTATGCGCAGCTGATGGGTCAGAAGATCACGGCCCAGATGGCTCACGACTGGGGCGCGGTGAACGAGGTGCTGCCGAAGGCCGCCCTGATGGATCGCGCCTGGGAGATTGCCAGGTATCTCCTCCGGTTCTCGCCGATCGTCTTGCGCCATACGCGCCGGACTTTCGTTCAGGAGTTCAAGCGAGCAGCCGTCAACGATCTGGGCTACGGGCAGACGATGGAGCTCTTGGGCATGACGCAGTTCACCCCATACGGCGGAGGCATGAAGCCGCTCGACCGTGCCTGGGATGATCCTGATCTGTGGAGGAAGGGGTGAGATCGGTCGCACTCCGGATCCGATGAGGAGCAAGGACGTGCAGGAGCAGGTGAAGACCGAATGGACGATCTGAAGGGGCGGGTGGCCGTGGTGACCGGCGGCGGAAGCGGGATCGGGCGCGGCATCGCGCTGGCGCTCGGTGCCGAAGGGATGATCGTCGCGGTGGCGGACATCCAGCGGGCGAGTGCCGAGGCGGTGGCCGCGGAGATCGAGTCCAGGGGTGGACGGGGACTCGGGATCGGGGTCGACGTGACGTCCGTCGTGTCACTCGCCGCGGCCACCAAGGAGATCCTCGCGCGGGCCGACGGCGTGAACCTGCTGTGCGCGAACGCGGGCGTGCTTGCGCGCATCGGGCCGCTTGCAAATCACACCATCGAGGATTGGGAGTACACGCTGTCGGTCAACGTGATGGGTGTCGTCAAGACGGTCGCCGCCTTCCTGCCGGCTCTGCGCCAGAGCGCGCCGGACGCGCACATCGTGACCACGGCCTCGCTCGGAGGGCTGCTTTCGGACGTGCGCGCGCCGATCGGCGCCTACATCGCGTCGAAGTACGCCTGCGTTGGTTACAGCGAGATGCTTCGCGCCGAGCTCGAGGGCGAAGGCATCGGCGTCTCGGTGCTCTGCCCGGGCGTCGTCGCCTCGAACCTGATGGGGACGTCCGCCGAGAACCGGCCCGACGCCTTCGGCGAGCAGGCCGCCCCGCAGTTCGCCCCGGCGGCCGGCGCGGGCGGCGGCAGCGCTCCCTCGCCTCCTGCGAAGGCGATGGCCGCCGAGGACGTGGGGCCGATCGTGATCCGCGCGATCCGAGCGAACCGCTTCCACGTGCTCACCCACCCGCGGGCGCGGCCGCTCGTCGAAGCCCGCTTCGAGGCGATGCTCGAAGACTTCGAGTTCGCTGCGAGCCGCTAACTGGGCGACGCGGAGTTCCTCGTGGCGATCCCGCGAACGGAGTCCGTGCGATGGCTCGACCCGCCGCGGTGAGACCCTCTGTGCGACGCGCGGAGCGCATTTGAGCGCGGGGGCCCTCGAGCTCGCCGCCCGCGAGAGCATCCGCGACCTTGTGGCGCGCTACAACGCGAACGGCGACTCGGGCCGCTTCGACGCGATGCTCGCTCTCTTTGCCGAGGACGCGACGTTGGAGCTCGAGGGAGAGACCCTCCACGGCCGGGCCGCCATCCGCGCCTTCTTCGAGCGCGTGGCAGAACGCACCGGTCCGGGGCGGGGCGCCGCCTTCGTCCGGCACCTCACCAGCACGCACCAGATCGACGTGCTCTCCGAACGAGAGGCTCGCGGCCGCTGCTACTACGCCGTGCTCACCGATCGCGGCCTCGACCATTGGGGTTGCTACGTCGACGAGTACCGCCAGCTCGACGGCCGCTGGCTCTTCCAGCGCCGCAAGGTCACCGTGGACGCGGCCATGCCAGGAGGTTGGGGCGCCACACAGCAGCGCTGACGCGTTTCGCCCAGGAATCCGCTACGACGGCCACGGGAGACTAGAAAGACTGGCTCACTCCGTT
>DOUU01000426.1:2389-33864 GCA_003520425.1 Deltaproteobacteria bacterium | reverse complement strand
CGTATGGAGAGCGGCCCGAAAAAGGCGACGCCGCCCACCCGTCGCCAAGTTCGAACCACCACCTCGCCGACCGGCTCTGCGATGAAGGCGGCACGCGGTCGGCTCGAAAGCGGAGGGATGAACGTCAAATCGCTCAAGGCGTTTTGAGCTCGGCCATCCGCAGGAAGGTCTCGAAGGCCACGCGCAACAGGTGTTCGGCCAGACCCCCTCCGGCAGGGGCGGCATGGCCTCCATGCCGGCGGATTCTCGTCGCTTGCGCCCTGCCCTGTGGCAAACTGGACGCCTTTGGAGGAGAGCCGAAATGAAGCTTGCTGGGAAAAAGGCGCTCGTCACCGGCGCGTCGCGTGGAATCGGCAGAGGCATCGCCCTCGCCTTCGCCGCCGAGGGCGCCGACGTGGCTGTCGGCTACCGCCGCGAGAAGCACGCCGCCGAGGAGACCGTCCAGGCGATTCAGGCCAAGGGCCGTCGGGGTTTCGCATACGCCGCCGACGTGCGGGACGCCGCCGCGGTGCGAGCCATGGTGCACTCCGCGCACGCCGACCTCGGGGGACTCGACATCGTGGTGGCGAATGCGGGTGTGCCGACGCGCTTTCAGCCTCTCCATGAGGTCGAACCCTCCTACTGGCAGCGAGTGCTCGAGATCGACCTGCACGGTGTCTTCCACACCGTGCACGCCGCGCTGCCGCTCCTGCGCGCACAACAGAGCGGAGTGATTCTCACGATCTCCTCGGTGGCCGCGGATATCTGCGGAGCCAACGGTGGCCCCTATGTGGCGGCCAAGGCAGGAGTGAACGCGCTCACCAAGGTGATCGCCCGCGAGAACGCTGCACTAAACGTTCGCTGCAACGTGATCGCTCCCGGACTGATCAAGACCGACATCGCCGACGGGATGCTCGAGTTCCACGGCGACGATCTCGTGAAGTCGATTCCTCTCCAGCGCATGGGAACGCCCGAGGAGTGCGCACAGCTTGCCGTATACCTCGCTTCAGACGATGCGTCGTGGATCACCGGCAAGGTCTTCCGCATCGACGGTGGGGCGTGGTGAACGGTTCCCGGGGATCGGGTCCTCAAAAGAGGAGCTGACGCCCGGACCCGGTGGCAGTATGCGATGCGCTGCTGAATGAATGCCAGGACAGCCCTCACCAGCAGAGAGATCGGCAGAAACAAGAGGACCGCGGAATGCCACTCCTCCCTGGGGCAGGGCGCTTTTCGCCTACGGCGCCCTCACTGTCTTGTGCATGATGCAGGGTCGGATTGCCAAGGTGTGCGAGGGACCGCCAGGCGTCCGGAAAGGCCTCCGACCCGGGTTGATTGGGGGTAGACCAGGCATGGTCTCGGGGGTGACATTCGCCCCTCCCCCCCCACGCTTCTCCTCTCGGTTGCGGCGCGGGGGCGGGGCCCGGGCGATACTCTCGCTTGCATGACCGAAGAACAGCGCAGGCGCTATGAACTCGGCGATGCCGAGCTCGACCAGAGGATCGAGGCACTCATTGCTACAGCCGAGGCGCGCTATGGCGCCGCAAGCGACGCCGATGCGGTGCGGCAGATCGTCGTCTCCGGACTGCGCCTGCTGCGCGACGGGACGTCGCGTGGGGATCTCAAGCTCCTGAACAACGCGCTCAAGGAGTTGCGCCACGCGTTTCGAGTGTTCGCGCCCTATCGCGCGGTGCGCAAAGTCGCCGTGTTTGGGAGCGCGCGGACCACCCCCGATCAGCCCGATTGGAAGCAGGCCTTCGCGTTCGCGGAGCGCATCGCCGCGGAGGGCTGGATGATCATTACCGGTGCAGGCGCAGGAATCATGGGGGCGGCGCAGGGGGGTGCCGGGCGCGCAGCTTCGTTTGGGGTCAATATCCGGCTCCCCTNNCATCAACTTCCGTTATTTCTTCACGCGAAAGGTCGCCTTCGTGAAGGAGGCCCACGCGATCGCCCTTTTCCCCGGCGGCTTCGGCACCCATGACGAGGGGTTCGAAGCGCTGACCCTTATCCAAACCGGCAAGAGCGAGATGCTGCCGGTCGTATTCGTCGACGCGCCCGGTGGGAGCTACTGGGCGGAGTGGCGTGGCTACCTCGAGGAACACCTGCGCGAGCGCGGCCTTGTCTCACCCGAAGATTTTGCGCTCTTTCGCATCACCGATGACGTCGACGAGGCGGTGGGCGAGATCCTCCATTTCTATGCCAACTACCAGTCGAGCCGCTATGTCCGCGACCTGTTGGTGATTCGCCTGCGTGAGGCTCCCGATGAAGGCCAGCTCGAGCTGCTCAATCAAGAGTTTTCGTCGATCGTGAAGGACGGACGCATTGCAGTGAGCCCGCCGCTCCCCGAAGAGGGCGAGGAGATGGCGGGGCACCCGCGCCTTACCCTGCGCTTCAATCGACGCGACGTGGGGCGTCTGCGTCAGCTGATCGACCGGCTCAANNCCGAGCTCTTCCCGCTGGACCTACTCGCCGGAGAAGCCGACGACGACTGACGCCGAGGGCGCAAGCTTGAGCGTCTTCCGTGGGGCAGCTCCGCGGCAAGGACACAAGCCGGGCGCACGCCTCGCCACTTCGCGGGGCGAGGGGAGTGGGACGAAGGGCAACGCGGCACGGGTCCCGAGCGACTCGGCCTCGCGCGGGGCAGAGCTCGCTCATCGGGAGAGCAGACGGGAAGCGCGCCCGGGTCTGCAAGAGATGGCCTACCCGGGCGCTCCCAAGANNGGCGGTCAGACCAAACCACACGAACCCTGCCAGATACGCCCAGCGCAAGGCAGCTTCGTGACCCAGGCTCTTGCCACGCATGGCGGGGGGGCCCTCCTTGAGCGCGAATGGAACCAGATCCTTTCGTCCGCGAATGTGATCTGGATCACCCATGACCGCAGGAGCCGGGAATAGAGGCCGCCCGGGGAGAAGGCCCACAGGCCGGCGCGGCTCGCCCCCGGATTCGAAAAGCCAAGCCCAAAGAGCTGCCGGCGCGCCTCCGGAAGAGTCTAACCGGCTCTTCCACAAGGTGTTTTTGGCTTCCTCCCCGGCTGCGCCCGGGACCCTCGACGAGGGTTCCCGCTCGAAAAGAGTCAGGCCCTGCTCCGCGGCCCCTCTTCCTCCCAAGCTCGCCCATCGCTGCGGCGGTGGGGGGGAGCTTGCCGCGGGCGGCGTCGGCCTTCGGCTANNCCGGCGCTGTGCATGCGCCGCGCGGGCCCCGGCACCGCGCCTCGTATGCGATCTCGGTATCATGGGCGAAGCAGGTCTCCCTTCCAGGACGCGTGATGCAGAGCGCAGCATTCACGATTTTCGCACCGCGGTTCCCTGAGGAAGGGGGCGAGACTTGGGGCGACATGCGCTTCTCGATTTCCTGGAAGGCATCCGGCTACGCGGACGAGGTGGAGCTGCGCGCGGTGCGCGGTGCCCCCGAGGACCTGGCGCCGAGCCAGATCCTTGAGCTTCTCGTCGCCGACCTGCGAAGGCGAGGACGGCTTCAGGGCGAAAACCCGGATGGCCGCACTCCCGCCTTGCTCTTTTTCGAGGAATCCGTCCGATTGCCGCCTGCGCCGGAGGTCTAGCGATCGTGCCGCCCGATTCTCGCGAGAAGAAAATCGAAATGCTGAATCTTCCCCACTCCGCGTGGCGCACCCTCGTTTCGCCCGAGGTGTACGGTGTGCTCTTCGAAGAGGCGACCGAGCCCCCCTTTACAAGTCCACTCAATCAGGAGAAGCGAGGGGGCACCTTCGTGTGCGCGGCATGCCTTCTTCCCTTGTTCCAATCGTCTGCGAAATTCGACAGTGGTACGGGCTGGCCGAGCTTCTTTCAGCCGATTGACGGACGAATCGGGCAGAAGCGCGACTTCAAGCTCCTCCTCCCGCGGACGGAATATCATTGCGCGCGCTGTGGCGGGCACCAGGGACACGTCTTCAATGACGGTCCGGCGCCGACCGGCAAACGCTACTGCAACAACGGCCTTGCGCTCCGTTTTGTGCCCGATGACGAACCTCTTCCGCCCCTTCGAATGCCAAGCTGAGCGTAGGAGACGGCGCCCCATGGCCGATGAGAAGACAAAGATCGCGACGTTTGCGGGAGGCTGCTTCTGGTGCATGGAGCCCCCCTTCGACAAGCTCCCCGGCGTGATCGCAACGACGCCCGGATACACCGGGGGACGTACGAAGAACCCGACCTATGAACAGGTGTGCTCGGGCGACACCGGTCATGCGGAGGCCGTTCAGATCGTGTTCGACCCCGAAAAGGTCAGCTACCGCGAGTTGCTAGACGTCTTCTGGCGAAACATTGATCCGACGACGCGAGATCGCCAGTTCGCGGATGCGGGCTCGCAGTACCGCAGCGCGATCTTCTACCACGATGAGGAGCAGCGGCGATCCGCGGAAGAGTCGAAGGCGGAGCTCGAAAAATCCGGCCGGTACCCGGGACCGATCGTCACGGAGATCGTACCGGCGGGTCCCTTCTACCCCGCAGAAGCCTATCACTGCCAGTACTACAAGAAGAACCCCCTCCACTACCGCATGTATCGCCAGGGCTCCGGACGGGAGGCCTATCTCGAGAAGGTGTGGGGAACGCAGAAGTCAAGCGGCTGAGGCGGCGGGATCGCCGCTAGGCTGGCTTCGCCGTCGCCCGGTCCACACGCTCCATCCATTCCGTGACCGGAAGTGAGCTCGCGATGATTCGCGCTCCTTCTTCTGCGCCGCGGATGCAGGCGAGCTGCGCAAACACGCTGAGATCGGCCAGGGAGAGCGCATCGCCGACGAGCCACGCCCGCCCGCTCAGCCAGTCCCCGACAGCTCCGACATGCCGCTCCACGTCGTGCAGCGCGCGTTCCAGCGGCTTGCGGCCCAAGCCCTGGCGGGAGAGCACACCTCGCATCATGTGCGGGATGAAATAGCGGGCCGCCGTTTTCATCCAGCCGGGATCATGCTTCGTGAGCTCAGGGATAAAGCGACGCGCGTTGTGGGGGAGCGTGAAGCGGAGGCGCATTTCGTAGAAATACAGGCTCTCGTCCGCCCAGTCCTCCAGCATGTGGCAAAGGCCCCGAAGCTGCGGGTCCTTCGGGACGAGCGGCGGCTCGGGAAATTTCTCTTCCAGGTAGTACGCGATGTCGGTCGAGTCGCCGATCATCCGTCCGTCGTGCTCGAGACAGGGCAATTTGCCGGCGGGGTTGAGCTTGCGGACACGCGTGAAGGCCTGCGCAAGAGGAATCTCCTCGATCTTGTAGGGCTGCCGCTTCCAGTGGAGGACCCTGCGGATCTTGTCGCAATAGGGGGATACGTCGAACTGAAAGAGCGTGATCATCGCTCGACCCCGGGGAGCTTCGCCGAGCGCCCACTATACTGCTCGAATGCCGGTCTGTGTGGTGACGGGAGTCGGTCCGGGAAACGGCGCCGCGTGCGCCCGGCGTTTCGCACGCGCGGGCTGGCGCGTGGCCATGCTGGCTCGCTCGGCGGACAAGCTGCGCGCCCTCGAATCCGCGATTCCCGGCGCCCACGGGTTCCCCGCGGACGTCGCCGAAGCGGCTTCGGTCCAGGAGGCGTTCGGCCGCGTGCGCCAAGAGCTGGGTCCCGTGGACGCTCTCGTGCACAACGCGGGCAACGCCGCCTTCGGCGGTTTTCTCGAGATCACCGCCGAGGCGCTCGAGTCGGCCTGGCGCGTGAATACCCTGTCGCTCTTCCTGTGCGGACGTCAGGCGGCGAGCGACATGCTCTCGCGAGGGACAGGTGCCATCGTGGTGATCGGAGCCACGGCCTCGCTGCGCGGCGGCGCGGGATTTGCGGCGTTCGCGCCCGCGAAAGGGGCCCAGCGTTTGCTCGCGCAGTCCATGGCGCGCAGCCTCGGCCCGCGCGGCGTCCATGTCGCGTACGTGGTGGTGGACGGCGTGATCGACACACCGTCCACGCGCGGTTTTTTCCGAGACCGCCCCGACGACTTCTTCCTCAAGCCCGATTCCATCGCCGAAAGCGTGTTCCACGTCGCCACCCAAGAGCCCTCCGCGTGGACATTCGAGCTCGACCTTCGGCCCTACGCCGAGAAGTGGTGAGCCAGAAACCAGACCGCACCCGTTGCAGAGATTTCGGTGTGCTGAGAGTCTCTTCAGAGCGCTCCGTGCAATGCCTCCTCCGACTCTGACATCACGACCGGGTGCTGAATCGCCTGGCTGCCTCCCGTCGGCCGACTGGCCGGGTTCCCGATGCTCCCACCCTCGATCCCCTCGTGACAAAACCCGTAGCCCGGCTCGGCGCGAGGTCCCCTCCGGTTCAGCGGCAATTCACAGGTATAGTGCGGGTCGCACACGGAGGGAGCTGAGCGATGGAGCCTCGCAAGGTCGTGAAGCGCAAGAAGTCGGTCGGCAGCAGGAGGCGTCGCGGGCATGCGCGGAGCCGACCCCGAGCGAAGACGCGCGCAGGAGGAGCGGCGAGGCTCTCGCCGGACGTGAGACCTTCGAGCTACCACCTGGCGCTCGAAGTCGATCCCGCGCGCAGCTCGAAGTTTCACGGCGAGGTCGCGATCCAGCTCGTTCTCGCGCGGCCGACCCGCAAGATCGTGATCCACGCCGTGGATCTCAAGCTCGCGCACGCGCGGATCGTTGTCGCGGGCGGCACGCAGGCCGGGACGATTTCATACGACAGAAGGCGGGAGACCGCGGAGATCCGCTTCGCGCGGACCCTCGATCCAGGGCCCGCGCACCTTGCGGTCGGCTTCGAAGGGGAGCTGCGTACGGATCTGCGCGGCCTTTACGCGGCGAGATCCGGGGATCGCCGCTACGCCTTCACGCAGCTCGAAGCCGCCGACGCAAGGCGGTTCTTTCCCTGCTTCGACGAGCCGGCTATGAAGGCCACCTTCCGGCTCTCCGTGACGACGGNNGTCGGACGCAAGACCGTGCACTTCGCGCGAACGCCCTTGCTCTCGACCTACCTGTTCGCCCTGGCGGTGGGAGAGCTCGAGTCGTCGGAGCCGGTCCACTGCGGGCAGACCGAGATCCGCGTCTGGCACGTGCCAGGCAAAGGCCGGCTCACGGCTTTCGCTCTCGAGGTCGCGCGCGAGACGCTGGCGCGGCTCGAGGCCTATTTCGACCTGCCCTATCCCTACTCGAAGCTTGACCTCGTCGCGGTGCCAGACTTCGAGGCGGGTGCCATGGAGAACGCCGGCGCGGTCTTCTTCCGAGAGACGCTTCTTCTCGTCGACCCGGATACGGTGACGCTCAGCGAACGCAAGCGTGCGGCCGAGGTGATCTGCCATGAGCTTGCGCACATGTGGTACGGCGATCTCGTCACCATGGCCTGGTGGAACGACCTGTGGCTGAACGAGTCTTTCGCGACCTGGATGGCCACGACCATCGTCGATGCCTGGAAGCCGGAATGGAAGATGTGGCTCGACTTCGAGCATCACCGCTCCGCAGCGCTCCAGCTCGACGCGCTGGGCAGCACCCACCCCATCTATGTCGACGTGAAGACGCCCGCAGACGCAACCCAAAACTTCGACCTCATCACCTATGAGAAGGGCGCAGCCGTGGTTCGGATGATCGAGCGCTATCTCGGGCCCGCGATCTTCCGTGACGGCGTGCGCGCCTATATCCTTCGCCATCGAGAGAGCAACGCCGTGGCCGCTGACCTGTGGAAAGCTCTCGGCGAAGCGGCCGGTTTCCCGGTCGAACCCGTCGTACGCGCCTGGATCGAGCGGCCGGGCTTTCCGGTGGTGACGCTCGCCCAGCAGGAACAGGGCCAGACGGTCGAGTTGCGGCAGGAACGATTTTTTGCGAGCCGCACGGCAAAGCGGCGCGCGGGCCGAAGCGCCGCGCAGCGCTGGCCCATCCCGTGGGTCGGGCGTGTCGGCCTGCGGACGGGGATGGAGACCCGGCTTGAACGGCGCGTCTTCACGAAGGCTCAGGAGGCCCTTGCCCTGGGTCCCAAGGCGCCCCGATTCGTCTACGGCAACGCCGATGCGGGCGGCTTCTTTCGGGCGCTGCACGAAGCCGGGGCGCTCCGTCAGCTGGCTTCGGAGCTCGGATCCCTGGCCGCGGTGGAGCGGATGGCGCTTTTGGGTGACCAGTGGGCGTTTGTGCGCGCGGCGAAGGCTTCGATCGAGAGCTTCCTCGAGCTCGTGGCCGCATTTGGAACGGAGACCAGCCCGGATGTGCTCCAGGCTCTGCGGGGACCCCTCGGTTTCGTGGACGAGCAGCTGGCCCCCGCCGCGGGCGGCAGCACCGCGGCCCGCTACCGCGCGTGGCTCGTGGAGTGCTTCCGCTCGCAGCTGGCCGCACTTGGCTGGGAACCCGCGGCGGGCGAGGATGACGACACGCGATTGCGTCGCTCCGCGCTCGTGGCCCTGCTGGGGGACATCGCCGAGTGGGAGCCCGTTGTGAGCGAGGCCGCCTCGCGCTGTAGCGCATATCTCCATGATCGAACCCGTCTGGATGCGAATCTCGCCGACTCGGTGGTGGTGCTCGCCGCCCGCACGGGTGAGGTCTCGCGCTACGAATCGTTCCTCGCGGCCGTTGCGCAGGCCGCAACACCCCAGGAGCGGCGTCGGTTCCTCTTTGCACTGGGAGAATTCCGTGACCCGAAGCTCGTCGAGCGCACCCTCGCGCTAACGCTCAGCGAAACGGTGCCGACCCAGGACGTGGTCTTCGTGCTCGCTCGACTCCTGGCCAACCGTGCGGCACGGGAACGCACCTGGGCCTTCACAAAGAAGAAGTGGAGTGCGCTGCGCAAGCGGATGCCGCCGATGCTGGTCACCCGGCTCGTGGAAGCCACCCCCGCTCTCCAGACGTCTGCGTCAAAGCGCGACGTCGCGTCGTTCTTCCGCGCGCATCCCCTTCCCACGGCGAAGCGCGCCCTGCAGCAGGCCCTCGAGCGCTTCGATCTCAATTCCGAGCTTCGCCGGCGCGAGGCGCCCGGGCTGCGGCGCTGGTTCGAGTCCGGGCGCGCGCAGGCGACGGTCGGGAGAGGCGTCGGCCGGTAGAAGGCAGCGGGCTCGCCTGCGGCTTGGCGCACGCGCGCCCTTGGCCCGAAAGGGCACTCCGCGCAGGGGCCGGGGCTCGCCAGGGGTCCCTTCTCCGAGGGCGCGAGCCCCCGTGGCGACGGGGGCTCGCCCGGGCGCTCCCCTTGACCGCCGCGCCCTCGCTCGCGTTCGGTAGACTTTCGGCGAATGCCGACCCAGGAAACGACGCGCGGCCGCGGAGCCATGGGCAATCCCACGGGGCGCTTTGAGCGCCTCTCCTACGAGCCGCAGCTCGATACCGTCGCAGGAGCCCAGGACGAAGACGATCCGCCCGGCTCCCTTCAGACCGAGCTCTACCGCGATCCGACGCGCAAGATTCTGGCGCACAACGACAGCCCCGACGTCGGCTTCGACACCAGTGTGAATCCCTATCGCGGCTGCGAACACGGCTGCGTCTATTGCTATGCGAGACCCACACACGAGTACCTCGGTCTCTCCGCCGGCCTTGACTTTGAGAGTCGGATCTTCGTGAAAGAGGATGCGCCGCGTCTTTTGGAACGCGAGCTCTCGAAGCCGAGCTGGCGACCTCGGGTGATCGCGCTCTCGGGCGTCACGGATCCCTACCAACCTGCGGAGCGCCGACTCGGTCTCACGCGGCGGTGTCTCGAGGTTCTGGCTGCCTTCCGCAACCCCGTTGTGGTCGTGACCAAGAATCATCTGGTCACCCGGGACGCCGATCTCCTGCGCACGCTCGCCGAGGTCGGCGCCGCACTCGTGCTGATCTCGCTCACCACCCTCGACTCCGAACTCGCGCGGCGACTTGAGCCGCGCGCTTCGAGGCCCGAACGACGCCTAGGCGCGATCCATACCCTCGCGCAGGCCGGCGTCCCGGTCGGAGTCCTGGTGGCCCCGGTGATTCCCGCCCTGAACGATTCCGAGATCCCTGCGCTGGTCGCCGCTGCGGCGCGCGCGGGAGCCCGCTCCGCGGGATACGTGATGCTCCGTCTCCCCCATGGGCTGAAGCAGCTTTTCGCGGATTGGCTTGCCCACCATTACCCCGAGCGAAAAGACAAGGTGCTCCACCGCATCCAAGACGTGCGCGGTGGGCGCCTGAGCGACCCGCGTTTCGGTTCGCGCATGACGGGGGAAGGCGTCTTTGCCCGACAGATCGAGGCGATGTTCGCATTGGCCGTACGGCGCGCGGGGATCGAACGCCGGTCGTGGGAGCTCTCGACGAGGGGCTTTCGCAGGGCGGGCGGAGCGCAGCTCGACCTCTTTGGGTGAGCGCCCGCCCCACCGCGAATCACCCTCGCCAGCGCGCAATCCGCGCCTCGATCCCCCGCCAGCCGAGACGCTCGAAGAGCGGGGACACGCGATCGCGGTAGGCTCCCCGATAAGCGAGGCTATGAAGCCCGCAGCGCACTCCCGGGACCTCGCGTTCGACCGTGGCGAGCTCGCGCACGCGCAACGCCTGCTCGCGGTGATGGTCGATGGCTCGCGCAAGGCGCGCCGCACCGCGCACCGGAACGCCCGCCCAGGCGCGAGGATCGGCGGGAATGCCCTCGATCGCGCGAAAAGCCCGAAGGGCGGCGGAAGCAGTGCGCGGCCCCACACCCGGCACTCCGGGGAGGTTGTCAACCGCGTCGCCGACCAAGCCGAGGTAGTCCGGGATCTGCTCGGGATCGACCCCGAACCTCGCCCGTACGCCGCTTGCGTCCAGCGTCGCGTCGCGAGCGAGGTCGTAGAGCACGACGCTCGCGTCCTCTCGAACCAGCTGGGCTAGGTCCTTGTCACTCGTCACGACGACGACGTCCGCTTCTTGTGAAACGAGCTTCGCGGCAAGGGTCGCAAGGAGGTCGTCGGCTTCGTAGCGCTCCCGGGCAAACACCGGCACTCCGAGCGCGCGCGCCACCTCTGCGCACAGACCGAATTGAGGGACCAGGTCCTCGGGCGGGGTCCCGCGGGTGGCCTTGTAGGGCGGAAAGACCTCGTTGCGGAAGCTTTCCATGGCGAAGTCGAAACACAACGCCGCATGCGTCACGGCGTGCTCGGCGAGGTATTTGAGGAGGGTGCCTGCAAAACCGTAGGTGGCGCCGGTGGGAGTCCCGTCCGGTGCCACCATGTCGGGCATGGCGTAGAAGGCGCGAAACACGTAGACGTGACCGTCGATGAGGTGCACGAGCGGCCGCTCTTGCGGGTCGGGGCGCCTTACCATCCGGCGAGGCGCGCCGCGCGCTCGCGGTGCACCGCTGGCGTGCCAAGAAACGCGCGATCGAACATCGCACGCTTGTACCAGATTTGCACGTCGCACTCCCAGGTGAAGCCGATCCCTCCATGCACCTCTACGGTGTCGCGCGCGATCTGCATGAAGCGGTCCGTGAGGTGTGCCTTGGCAAGCGCCGCATGGCGCTGCGATTCCGCCGGAAGGTGGTCGAAGGCATGGGCCGCATACCAGTAGAGGCTCCGCGCCGGCTCGATCTCCACCGCCATGTTCGCGAGCTGATGCTTCACCGCCTGGAAATGGCCGATCGTGACCCCGAACTGGACCCGGTTCTTCGCGTACTCGACCGCGAGCTCGACGCACCGCGAAGCGCCGCCAAAGGCATCGGCGGCCAAGAGGACGAGGCCGGCATCGCGGACGCGCGGGGCGGCTTCGTTGCCACCGGGCAGCAGGTCGGCGGTGGCGCCCTCAAACGCCACACGACAGACCCTTCGGGTCTGGTCGACGCCTTCGATCGCCTCGATGCAGAGGCCTTCGCCGGCGCGCTCGACCAGCGCGAGCCCCCCGCCTGCCACGCCCACGACGAACACGTCGGCGATCTCGGCGGCCGGAACGTGAATCTTTTGGCCCGACAGTCGCAGTCCCGTGCCGGCCGAGAGCAGGCGGGCGCCCCACTCCGCGGGATCCCAGCCGCCGCCCGCTTCGAGCAGCGCGAACGTGGCGAGCGCCTCACCCGAGGCAAGACGGGGAAGCCAGCGGTCCTTCTGCGCCTCACTCCCGCCCCACGAGAGCGCGAGGGTGGCGAGGCTGTGACCGAGGAAGGGCCCCGGAGCAGCGAAGCTCCCGAGAACCTCCGCCACGAGCGCGAGGTCGAGAAGCTCAAGGCCCGCGCCGCCGGCCTTCTCTTCCACCGTGAGGCCCAGGAGGCCGAGCTCCGCCATGCCACGCCACAGGTCGGCGTCGTGCCCGGAAGGGCCGTCGAAGAGCGCGCGGAGCTTCTTCGCCGGCCAGTGCTCCTCGAGGAATCGCCGGACCGTATCTTGGAGCAGTTCCTGCTCTTCCGAGAGCCCGAAATTCACCGTGAGCCCTCGCGCTGGGCCGCGAAGTCGCGCGGGAGGCCGAGGCCCCGCTCGGCGATCACGTTGCGCTGAATGTTGGCGCTCCCCCCGGCGATGGCGACGCCGAGCGACCACATATTCTGGGTGATCCAGCCGGCATGGCCTCGGGGCAGCAGACGGATCCCCCGCGCCTCGTTCGTCGGCGCAAGCAGACCTTCGTCTCCGAGCAGGTCGAGTGCGAGCCTGGCGACGCTGTGGCCGATGTTCGTCGACGTCAGCTTGTTCATCATGCCCGCGATTCCAGCGTCCTTGCCGCGCGCGGCCAGGGTGAGCTGGCGATAGCCCGAGTACTGATGGGAAAGCACGTACCCCTCGAGCGCTGCCAACTGTTGCCGCACGTCTGAATCGTCGATGGCCCGCTTTCCGTTGCGCTTGGTCTCCCGCGCAAGGCGCACGAGGCCCTCAAACAGCACGCGCGAGCCGGCGGCATCCCCGATCATGTTGCGCTCGTGTTTCAGGGTCGAGCGCGAAACCGTCCAGCCCTCGCCGCGCTTGCCCACGATGTGGTCCGCCGGGATCCGCACGTTGGTGAGAAAGACCTCATTGAAGTCCGCCGTCCCCGTCATCTGCCGCAGCGGTCGTACCTCGACTCCCGGCGATTTCATGTCAATCAGCAGATAGGAGATGCCCGCATGCTTCGGCGCGCCGGGTTCCGTGCGACAGAGGCAGAACATGTAGTGCGCGATCTGGGCGCCGCTCGTCCAGATTTTCTGGCCGTTCACCACCCACTCGCCGTCGATGAGCTCCGCGCGCGTCTTGAGCGATGCGAGGTCGCTGCCGGAGCCAGGTTCGCTGTAACCCTGGCACCACTGCATCTCGCCGCGGATCGTGGGCGGGATGAAGCGCAGCTTCTGGTCCTCGCGCCCGTGCTCGAGGAGCGTCGGCACCAGCATCGAGGCACCGATGCCCCGCACGTCCGCCGGCGCACGAGCGCGCCCGAACTCCTCGGCGATGATCACGGCTTTGAGGACATCCGGCGGCTGTTCGGAGCCGCCATAGGCCGCGGGGATCGAGCGGGCGACATAGCCGCGTTGGATGGCGAGTGCGCGGAAGCGTGCCGCTTGCTCGGCTTGCGAGCCCTGCGCCGCCTCACCGGAAGGCGGCCAGTGCCCCTTCAAGAACTCGCGAACTTCCCGGCGGTATTCTTCGTACTCCCGGCTGTAGCGAAGGTCCATCGCTCTCCTGTGGCTCGGCTAGTGGGAGCGCCTGCCCTCGAACACCACGGGCAGGCTCGAGAGTCCGCGCAGCGCGATGCTCGGCCGGCGCACCGGAGGCTCGGCACCGAGGCGCAATCCCGGCAAGCGTCGCACCAGGGTATCGAGCGCGATCTGCGCCTCCGCCCGCGCGAGGCCCGCGCCCAGGCAAAAGTGGGTCCCAAAGCCGAAGGCAAGATGGCGATGGTCTGAACGTCGGACATCGAGACGGTCGGGGTCGGGGAACTGGGCGGGGTCGTGGTTCGCGGATCCAAGGATCAGCATCGCACGCTGGCCCGCCCGAAGGGTGCGTCCGTCGATTTCGACGTCCTGCTTCGCGACGCGTGCCGCGAACTGGAGCGGGCTGTCATAACGCAGCAGCTCTTCGACCGCACCACGGACGAGGGACGGATCCTGCTGCAGCAGCCCGAGCTCGTGGGGATTTTGCAGGAGTGCCAGCACCCCGTTGCCCAGAAGGTTCGTCGTGGTCTCGTTCCCGGCGAACAGCAAGAGCACGCAGGTCGCAAGGAGCTCGTCCATCGACAGACGGTCTCCCTGCTCTTCCGCGGCGAGCAACGCCGAGAGCAGATCGTCACGGGGTGCGCGCCGGCGCGCCTGGACCACGCGCTCGAAGAGCTTCGTCATCTCGCGCACAGCCCGATCGCCTTCCTCGCGGTGCGCCCCCACCTGGAGCGGATCAAGCGCAAGGGCCATGTCGTCCGACCACTGCTTGAGCTCGCCCTGGTCCGCAACGGGCACACCGAGCATCTCCGCGATCACGATAACCGGCAGCGGGTGCGCGAGGTCGCGCACAAGGTCCATGCGACCGGCTTCCACGACGGGCTCGAGGAGCTGCTCCACGATGGCGCCGATCCGCGGACGCATGGCTTCGATGTGGCGAGGGGTGAAGGCCTTGTTCACAAGGTCGCGCAGCCGCGTGTGGTGGGGCGGATCCTTGAGCGGCATCCAGTGCAACATCGTCTGGGCCAGTGGCCCGAGCTCACCGCCCGACTCGCGCAGATTGCGGAACAGGTTCGGATCGTCCGACGTGGGTTCGGAAGAAAAGCGGGGATCGCGCAGCACCGCCTGCACATCCGTGTAGCGTGTGAGGCACCACAGGTTGAACTCTGGCAGAAGATGGATCGGATCCCGTTCGCGCAGGCGGTGGTAGGTCGAGTACGGGTTGTCGCGGAAGGCCGGGTCGAAGGGGTTCAGCCAGTGGACGAACGAGTCGCGCGCCTGTTCTTCCGCGCTCATGCGTCGAGCAGGCAGGAGGCCGCTCGGCTCGAAAGCCCCACCCCGCGGCGGCCTTGTCGGAGCGGGTTGCGATCACAGCCGTTGGTGCAGTAGCCGAAGGAGATTCCGGTCTCGGGGTCCGCCCACGCGACCTGGCCGCCCGCGCCCATGTGGCCGAAGGTTCGCGCGGAGTTCGTATGGCCGAAGCCGCGAAAGGCCCGGTCGGTCTCTCCGGCGACCACAAGGCCAAGGCTGCGGTTCGCGAGGCGCCCGATCATCGGATCTCGCAGCTCCCCGGTACGGATCTCAAGGCCCCGCGCCACGGTCTCGCGGGACCACACGCGCGGGCCCTCGTGGGACTCGGCGTCGCGCAGCAGCGCTTGATAGAAGAGCGCGAGGTCGCCCGCGGTCATCGTCCCTCCCCCACCGGGGACACCCGCGGCGCGAGCCTCGGGCTGATTGAATGCCTCGAGCGCTGCTTCGGTGACTTCACTCTGCGGGTTCACCGGGAATCCCAGCTTCGAGAGCTCCTCGGGCGAGAGTACAGGACCCACGTGAACCACGTCGGCCACGCGGTCGTGCTGATCACGGGGAACACCCACGTAGAGGTCTTCGAGACCGAGGGGAGCGGCAATCCGTTGGCGAACAAACTCGTCGAACTTCTGGCCCGAGCGCCGCTCCAGGATCGATGCGATCACCCACATGGAGGACGTGGCGTGGTACTCCATGCGCGAACCGGGCTCGAAGTTGAGGCGCCAGCGTGCAAAGCGGGCGAGGCGCGCGTCGCGGTCCTGCCATTCCGAAGGAGGGTACGGCGCGTAGGGAAAACCTGCGGTGTGGGTAAACAGTTGTTCCACGGTGACGCGGTCCTTCCCGTTCGTCCCAAACTCGGGAATGATGTCTGCGACTCGCTCCCGAAGACCGAGCTTGCCCTCCTCGAACAGGAGCCAGGCCGCCGTGGACGTGATGGCCTTGGTGCACGAGAACACCACGTAGAGCGTTTCGTTCGTTGCAGGAGCGGGCCGACCTTCGTGGGTCACGCTTCCAAAGGTCCGCATGCCCGCGAGCTTGCCGTTGCGCGCGACCGCGACTTGACACGACGGCAGCGCGCCCTCCGCCACCTCGCGTTCGGCGCGTTCAAAAACTCGCTCGAGCTTGGTGGAATCGATCCCGACGGACTCGGGAGAGACTGCGAATTGGGCGGAGAGGGCCATGGGCCCAGTGTATCCGAGGAGGCCCGGCGAATGGAACTATCCCAACCCCGAGAATGCCGCAGCCACCAGCGCCGCCTGCTGCTCCTTGTGGAGCCGAAGCGAGCCGACCGCCGTGCTGGCGCTCTCCGGCCGACCCGCGTAGGCGAGCTGCTGGCTCGGGAGCAGTGCGTCCTGGATGCGCTCGCGAACGAAGGTCCATGCACCCATGTTGGCGGGCTCCTCTTGGACCCAGAACACGCGATCGGCCCGGGCGTAGCGCTCAAGGGACGAGGCCAGCGGCGCAGCCGGCCACGGGTAGAGCTGCTCGACCCGCACCAGCGCGACCTCGCCCGCGCCGGTTCCGCCGGCCACCCGCTTCTCCTTGGCGTCGAGCAGGTCGTAGTAGACCTTTCCGCCGCACAGGAGGACCCGGCGCACCCGCTCGGGCGCCGCCAAGGCGCGGGCGTCGTCGATGAGCCGCTGGAAGCTGCCCGAAACCAGGTCTTCGGAACGCGAGGCTGCACGCGGTGCCCGGAGCAGGCTCTTCGGGGTGAAGATGATGAGGGGGGCGCGAAAGTTCCGTCGCATCTGGCGCCGGAGCACGTGGAAGTACTGGGCAGGGGTCGTGCAATTCACGATCTGGAGATTGTCTTCGCTACACAGCTGCAAGAAACGCTCGACCCGCGCGCTCGAGTGCTCCGGCCCCTGCCCTTCGTAGCCGTGCGGCAGCAGCATGACGAGCCCGCTGATGCGGCCCCACTTGACATGGGCGCTCGAGATGAATTGATCGATGATCACCTGCGCACCATTTGCGAAGTCGCCGAATTGCGCCTCCCAAAGGGTGAGGGTCTGCGGATCGGCGAGACTGTAGCCGTACTCGAAGCCCAGCACGCCCGCTTCGGAAAGCAGGCTGTCATAGGCTTCGAAACGCGCCTGTGTCGTCGAGAGGTGGTCGAGCGGCACGTACTCCTCACCGGTCATCTGGTCGGTGATCGCGGCGTGCCTCTGGCTGAAGGTTCCGCGCACGCTGTCCTGACCGGACAGGCGGACGCGTGTGCCTTCGCAGACGAGAGAGCCGAAGGCGAGGGCCTCCGCGAGTGCCCAATCGATGGGTGCATTCTCCGCGATCCCCTTGCGTCTGCGCTCGAGCAGCGATGCCAGTTTTGGATGAAGGTGAAAGCCGCCCGGGACGGCGCCCAAGCCCTCGGCGATCTGCGCCAGGCGCTCGACCGGAACCCCCGTCTGCGGATCCTCGGGGGGGCAGGTCCGCGAGAAGCCGGTCCAGGGGCCGAGCGGCTCGTACGGCTCGGTCGCGGTCGGTGGCTTCGTCTTGATGCCCTGCAGCGCCCGCGCAAGCTGACCGCTCAGATCGGCGTCGATCCGGCGGACGTCCTCCTCGCGCAAGAGGCCCAGTTGCAGCAGCTTGTCGGTGTAGAGGCGCCGCACCCCCGGGTGATTGCGGATCTTCTCGTAAAGCAGCGGCTGCGTAAAGCTCGGCTCGTCGCCTTCGTTGTGTCCGTGACGACGGTAACAGACCATGTCGATCACCACGTCGCTCAGGAAACGCTGCCGATAGGCCATCGCCTCCTTCACGCAGTGCACCACAGCCTCGGGATCGTCAGCGTTCACGTGGAAAATCGGAGCCTGCAGCATCTTCGCGATGTCCGTGCAGTAGAGCGTGGACCTCGTCTCGGCCGGTGTCGCCGTAAAGCCGATCTGGTTGTTCACGACCACGTGGATCGTGCCGCCCGTCGAGTAGCCCGCCAGGTTCGAGAGATTGAGCGTTTCAGCGACGATGCCCTGGCCGGCCATGGCGGCGTCGCCGTGGATCAGCACGGGGACGATCGTGCGGCCCCGGGTGTCTCCGGCACGCATCTGCTTGGCGCGCGTGCGACCTTCGACCACGGGGTTCACGGCTTCGAGATGCGAGGGATTCGAGGTGAGGGAAAGATGGACGCTCGGACCGCGACGCGTCCTGCGGTCGGTCGAGAAGCCCTTGTGGTACTTCACGTCGCCAGAGCCAAAGGGGCTCTCGAGGATCGGGATGTCCTCGAACTCGGAGAACAGGGCCTCGAGCGAGCGCCCGAGAATATTGGAGAGCACATTCAGGCGCCCACGGTGCGCCATGCCGATCACGAACTCGGCCATGCCGTGCAGGGGGGCATCCTCCACGATCGTGTCGAGGAGTGGAATCAGGGACTCCGCGCCTTCGAGGGAGTACCTCTTCTGCCCCAGGAACTTGGTGTGGAGAAACCGTTCGAACAGCTCGGCGGCCGAAAGCTTCTCGAGGATGCGCAGCCGCTCGGTCGCATTGAGGGGCGTCGTGTTGCTTGATTCCTCAAGCCGCAGCTGGAGCCAGGTTTTGCGGCCCGGATCCTGGATATGCGTGAACTCGACGCCCACCGACCGGCAATAGGTGGCGCGCAGTCGCTCGAGGATCTGGCGCAGCGGCTGGACGGGCCCGCCGGGCAGGTCGCCGGCAATGAACGAGCGCTCCAGATCTTCGTGGCCGAAGCCGTAGTGCGCGGGATCGAGTTCGGGGAAATAGGAGGGTTGTCCTCCCAGCGGATCGACCGCGGCGACGCGGTGGCCTCGAGCCCGATAGGAGTGGATAAGGCGCAGGACGCGGGCGTGCTTCTCCGCTTCCTCTCGGTTGAGGGGAGGGATCTCCCGCGGGGCGACCGCTTCGAGCTGCGCCTCGGCCGCCGCCGCGGTCTCGAGGGGCGCCTCGCCCAAGTGGCTCGCCGGCTCGAACAGCTTTCCCCAGCTCGGGTGAACGGAGGTCGGGTCGACCTCGTAGCGCTGGCGGATCTCCTCGACGAGGGCGGCGTTCACGCCGAAGCCCTTGAGGACCTCCGCGATCGGCTCCTCGTCCTGCGACCAGCTTGTTTCTGAGCCCTCCTCCGCGGGACGGCGGTCCGGGACCGGCGCCCCTGGCTGCGTCCTTTGGCGATCCATCTTGCGAGGCTCCTCTCCGTGCTCTTCAGGGCGGAACGACTGCACCTTGGTTGGGTGGTAGAGAGGATAAGGAAATCGGCCGATCCGCGCCCGACCTTTTGCTCACGCTCCCGGCCCGCTCGACCGCGCGCCCATCGACCGAATCCGCGCAAAGCGCCTCATCCCTCGTGCGATGCGAAGGCCTCCTACGAGGGGACCTTCATCCCGCGCTGGACCGCGGGCCGTGCGCCAATCCGCTCCAGCCACGCCATGACGCGCGGCTCATCGGTCAGCATGGGAGCGCGCAGAGCCTGCAGCGGCTGGAGCCAGGGATAGTGCATGATGTCGGCAATCGAGTACTCACCCGCGAGATAGAGCCGGCCGTCGGCGAGGATGCGGTCCAGCACGCCGATCAGCCGCTTCACTTCGTCGCTGAAGATTTGGACCATCTCGCGATTGCGTTCGGCCTCCGGCCGGCGAAGCTGCGCGCCGAGGCGGCCCAGGTTCGGGCCGATGCCCCCGGTCTGGAAGAAACAGTACTGGATCGCCGCCATGCGACCCTTGAAATCCGCCGGGAGGAGCTGGCCGGTTTTTTCCGCCAGATAGAGCAGGATTGCGCCCGACTCCCAGATCACGAGCTCGTCGTCCGTGAGCACAGGGATCTTGTGGTTCGGGTTCAGCGCGAGGAACGCAGGCGTCAACTGCTCGTTCGCGCCGAGGTTTACCGGACGCACCTCGTACGGGACACCGAGCTCTTCGAGCGCAATCGAGACCTTCCGACCGTTCGGCGTCGTCCAAGTGTAGAGACGGATCATGGCGACTCCCTTGCCGCGGGAGTCTATCGCTCCTGCGCGAGGGCAAGCAGGCGCTGGCCGACCTGCGCCGCCGACGACGGACGGTCGCTGGGATCGTGCGCAAGGAGCTGCTGAATCAGCTCGCCGAGAGGCCCTTCGACCCGACGCTCCTCCCCCTCGGAAGCGTCGGGCACGACACCGGTCCCAAGCTCGAAGAGCGCCACCCCGAGCCCATAGAGATCCGCGCGCGCGTCCGCCGCGCCACCGGCCACGAGCTCGGGGGCAAGCGGCGCGGGCGAGCCGCCCATCGACGGCGCCGCGCGACGGAGCTCCTCCTGCATTTTGCCCAGGCCAAAGCCCATGATCTTCACGACCTTGTCGCGGGTGAAGAACAGGCTCGAGCTCCGCAGATCGAGATGCAGGATGCCCTGGGCGTGCGCGCACTCGAGCCCGGCAGCGATCTGAGCACCGACGCGCGCCGCATCGCGGCCCGAGAGGCGTCCGCGCTTGCGCAGGACCGTGTCAAGGGTGAATCCGTCCAGGAGCTCCATCGTGAGGAAGTAGACTCCGAACGCTTCCCCAGCCTCGAGGATCTTCACGATGTTGGGGTGGTCGAGGGCTGCGGCTGCCCGGGCCTCCTGCAAGAACAGCTGGCTCGCGGCCGCGTGGTCCCTGAGCTCCGCGGGAAGGCGCTTCAGCGCCACGATTCGGTTCGTACGCGTGTCGCGCGCCTTCATCACGATGCCGCTGCGACCTCGCCCGAGCTCGGAGAGGAGTTCAAAGCGACTCTCGAGGCTCTCGGGGAGGAGCTGCGCGGCCGCGGCGGTGAGGCCCAGAGGATCTTCGCTGGCCGCGCCCTCCGACCGCTTCTTGAGCGCCTCGATGCGGGCCGCCGCATCCGGATGCTGCGGTTCTCGCCGTAGGATCAATTCGTAGGTCGAGACGGCCTGTTCGGATCGCCCCACACGTTCGAGCAGCTGCGCGAGCCTTTCGTGGAGAGCGAGCGCGGCGTCGTCGCCGCCGCTTGCCGTGATGGCCTCCTCATACTTGTGGACCGCCATTTCGAGGTCGCCACGCTCGTAGGAAATCTCGGCCAGCATGCGACAGGCTTCGGGATACTCGTGCTGGCGGAGGTCCACCTGCTGTAGATTCGCGATCGCGCGGTCCAGGTCCCCGTGCTTTTGCGCGATCTGTGCGGCCTCGAGATGCTCGCCGGTCTTCTCGAGCAGTTGCGCGAGCTTCGTGTCTTCGCCGACCCTCCGATAGCATTCAATCGCATTGGCATAGTCGTACGAGGACTCGTAGGCGCGCGCGGCGGCGAGAAGATCGCCGGCTGCACGGTAGGTCTGCGCGGCGCGGCCGCTCTCTCCGGCTTGCTCGAACATCTGCGCGGACGTCTTGAGCTCGAGCGGAGAAGAAGAGGACGCCTCGCGCAATTCCGTCGCACCCGCGAGCTGCTGCGCTTTCTCTGAATGGCTGGCCGCGAGCTGATGCTCACCGCGGGCACGATGGTACGAGGCGCGCACCGCGTGAGCCGCCTGCTTCTGGCCCGCCGCCTCGAGCGCCTGCGATGCCAGGCGATAGTTGGCGAGGAGATAGGGCTCCACCGCATCCGGGCAGTCGCGGAAGACGAGATGCTCACCCTGGTCGAGGTCGATCGTGACCGCGGTCTTGAGCAAGGGTTCGACCACGATCTCGCGCTCCGCGACCCTGTCTCCATGGCCTGCCACAACGGTGTAGGTCCCCGGCGCGACACCGAGCTGCACGGTTCCCGTCTTGGCGAATTTGACAGAGCGGGGCTGCCCGAAAAGCGCCACCCCGGCCCCGTTCACGGGTGCCTCGCCCCGGACGACCCCCACCTCGAGAACGCACTGTTTCGCCCGGAAATCAAAGTCGAGGCGTGCAGTCCTGCCGCGCGTGATCTCCACCGTCTTCTCTTCGCGACCGTCGCTTCCGCCCGGGTCCCCTGTCGTTTGCACGGAGCGGAACACGGCGACCGTGACCGTGCCGACCGGGAGCCGACGAAACTGCACCTCTCGTCCAAGGAGCTGCTGTTCGAGACGCGACGGAGCGGCGGGGCGCGGACCCGGCTCCCGCGCGGCCGCGGAGGGCCCGCGTGCCGCGGCCTTGCTCGCGGCTCCCGGTGACACGCGCACGGTGAAAGCGCCATCCCCCGGCTCCGGGTGCTCCACACCCACCACAAGGCTCCCTGTCTTGCGACGCAGCGGGAGGAGCAGAAGCAGCAAGAGCGCGGCGCAGGGCGCAAGCGGGCGCGGGTTCCAGGCGGTGAACGTGCTGGCGGCGGGGAAGGGCGCGGACTTCGAAACGACGGAGACCACCGGCGCCGAGCGGCCGATCCCCATCTTCACGTCGAGTTCGAGGGGTGCATCGCTGTCGCGCGAGTGCGTCGGCCCGACCCGCGCCAGGATCAGTGCGTCCGTCTCCAGGAGGTCGTTCACCAGCGAGACATCCTCCCGCGGGTCCGCGTCGAGCTCGAGCCGCGCGATCTCGTGGCCGAGCTTCGTTGCGATATCGGGGAGTTGGATGAGCTCGTATCTGCCGCCGACGGCAAAAGCAAGCTCCGCGCCCACGCGGCCGAGATCGAGCTCTCTAGGCCTCACCCACGCCAGGATGCGATCGCTCCATCCGCGCTGCTCCTGGAGACTCACGATTGCGACGCGGCGAATGGGACCATGCAGGATCGGGTCCTGCTTGGGGAGAGCCGAGATCAGGTCCTTGAAGATCCCCTCGGCGCCCCCGGCCCCTGCCTCCGATGCGGAGGCGGTGCTGCGCGGCCGCGGTGCCTCGGTCGGTTTCGGAGAGGGGTGCGCGGCCTCCGGGTCGAGGCGCGCCGCTTCCGCGAGGGCAGCCTCCGCACCTTGGGTGTCGCCCAGGTTCCGTTTGATTTCGGCGGTGAGTCGAAGGTCATCGGACGAGGGAGGCTGCGCCGGAGACGACGCCAGCACGGTCAACGCCTTTTGAGAGTCGCCGGCCTGCTCGAGCGCGCGCGCCAGCGAGCGCCGCGCAGGGGCGTCATCGGGCACGAGCGCCACCACCTTCTCGAGGTTGGGAACGGCCAGCGCGGCGCGTCCGGTTTCGGTGTAGATTTCACCCAGGGCCCGGAGCGCCGCCGGGCTCTCCCCCGCCACCTGCAGCGCCGTTTCGTAGGCCTTCTCCGCCCCCGCGAGGTCGCCGCTCGCGCGGCGTGCTGCCCCGAGTCCGAGCCAGCTCGCGCCGTCGCGGCCATCGATCGCGACTGCCGCTTCGTAGGCGAGAAGCCCCTTGGCGGGCTCGCCCAGCGCCTCGCGGAGCGCACCCTGTTCGCGGCGCACGGGTCCGAGAAGATGGCGATCAAGGTCTGCGGCCCGCTCCAGCTCGCGTTCGGCGGTGGCGACGTCGAATTGCGCTGCCGCGCGTCGGCCGGCCTCGAGGTGGCGCGGCGCCTCTTTCACGGGGTCGCTCGAGTCGAGGCTCGCGAGCGCGAGACAAGCTGCCGTATCCGTGGGATCGAGCTCGGCGGCGCGCTCAAGAGCGCGGTGCGCAGCATCGGTCTGCTTCGCCACCGCGAGGGCCTTGCCGAGACCCAGCTGCGCAGTGGCGCTTTCCGGGGCAAGCGCAACCGCGCGCTCGTAGAGCTCACCCGCCTGGCGCGGGTTGCCGCGCGCTTCGGCGTTTTCCGCGGCCGCGAGGGCCGCGGCGGGATCGCCGCTCGCCTCCTCGTCCCTCACGAGCAGCCAGCCCGCGTCGAGTTGGCCCTGCGCGATCAAAAGCCGCGCGCGCTCCGCTCTGGGCACCCCGGGAAGCCGCGATGCCGTGTCGATCTCCTCGCGCAGGCCAACGGCGGGCGGAAGCATGCGGCCTTCGACGCTTCGCCAGGCATGCGCAAGATCTCCTCGCTCAAGCTCCCTCACTGCACGCGTGTACGCCGCGAGGTCGACGAGCCGCGGCGGCGGCGTCTGCCGCACCGCCTCCGTCAGGCTGCCGAGCCGCTCGAGCAGTCCAGTCAGCCCGTCTTGGAGGAGCGAACCGAGGTCGGCAAGGGGGCCTGACATCTTTTTCGAGCCCACGAGTCTCGCCTCGCGCGGGTCGTAGAGGGAGAGCCGCACGTCGATGGTTCCGGAAGCGAGACGCACTTCCGTGTCCAAAGCAAGTGCACCGGGCAGTGCCCCGGCGAGGGCCGGAAGATTCCATTCTCGAGGCGGGGCGGCGGACTGCGCGGCGAGCGCCGACGCCACGGCGGCACGGGCCACCACCTGCATCGGCGCGGCGGACAGGCGCTCGCGCAGCCACACCCCGATGCCGGGCCCCAAGGGCTCAAGGGCGGGCGGGAGGCGCGCCGGCAGGACGGCCACCGCTCGCGCTTCAGGCTCAGAGCCGGCCGGGGTCTCGGCGGCGGCTTGCGCGAGGGGGCCGGCCGAAAGCAGACCTGCGGCGGCCAGCACAAGGATGAGGGCCCCTGCCGCAACCCGCGCCCGGCCTTTGCGCAGAGCGAAGCTCCGCAACGACGATCCCTCCGCGAGCAGGTGTGGGCCCATCGTCTCGAGCGGGGCCCGGACTCCCTGCTCTCCTTTTTCGGGCTGCGGTTGCCATCACTTTACGCTCCGCCCCGAGTCGGCCCTTCACGGTTAACCGCAGGAAATCACGAGGGGATCCTGGCAGGGCGAGGCGTGCGCAACGCCGCCTTTGCGCGGGGCGCGGGGCGCCCTTCGGCTCAAGGCACCCGCCAATCCGCGGAGGGACTTGGGGAGCGAAGCGTCTTTTGCGCCGCCCGCGACTCGCGGAAGGCCGCTCCTTCGGGGGAGCGCCCCTGGCCTTTGTCAGACGGACGGGGGCCCGAGCTCCCGGTCCGCCGGCCTGAACCGTTCAGACCAGTTTTTCGATCTCCCCGTCTGCGAGCCCCGCCTCCCTCAGAATCGCTTGCGCATCGGAGTGAAGGGGGGACGCAGCCCTTGATGCACCGAGCTTCATCCCCTCGATCCGGAACGGCGGTCCCACGGTCTCGAAGCGGCCGGCGGTGGGGTGCTCGATCTCGTAGAAATACCCCATGGACCGGGCCTGCGGGTCCTGCACGGCCTCCTCGACGCGCAGGACCGGCGCCCAAATCAGGCCTGCGGCGTCAAGCACGGGCCTCCACTGTTCGAGGGTCTTGGTGAGAAACGTGCGCTCAAGCTCCTGTGCGAGTGCGGCCGCATTGGCAGCGCGCTTCCAGCCGTCCGCGAACCGCGCATCCGTCAAGAGGTCCTCTCGTCCCAGCGCGGCGCAAACCTTCGGCCAGTAGGGTTCTGGATCGATCATGACGAGCAGCACCCAGCGCTCTCCGGCGACGGGGTAGCTGTTCCACAGCGGGTTCGCCGGCGCCCGGCGGTCGTGGCGGCGCGCGGGGGCCTTCGTCACCAGAGCGTTTGCGATGTCGGTGCCGAGGATGTGGAAGCCGGTCTGAAGAAGTGACACATCCACGTACTGGCCGCAGCCGGTGGCGTCGCGCAGGCGCAGCGCCGCAAGGATTCCACACACGAGGTTTACCGCGGCCGCGTGATCGCCCACGGCGGGCCTTTGCAGCGACGGCGGGACGCCTTCGTCCCGCATCATGTCCATGAGTCCCGTCCGCGCCCAGTACGCCGCGTAGTCGAAGGCCGGCCGGTCGGCTTCTTCCCCCGCGATGCCGTAGCCGTTGACGGCACCCATCACAAGACGCGGGTGGCGTTGGAGGAGCGTCTCGTGATCGAGCCCAAACCTCCGGCGACGGCTCGGCAGGAGGTTGGTGATGAAAATCTCCGCGCGGTCGATGAGCTGCACCGCCGCGTCGCGGGCCTCGGGGCGCGTGAGATCCAGGGCGAGCGAGCGCTTGCCCCGGTTGTCCATGTGGAAGGGAGGGTTCTCCGGAAAGTCGGTGGCATAGCCGGCATACTTGAGCTGCCCGCGGCGATAAAGCTCCCCTCGCGGCACCTCGACCTTCACCACGTCGGCACCAAGGTCGGCCAGCAAAGCCCCCGCCGCCGGGACAGCGACGTAGCTCGCGACCTCGACCACCCGCACCCCGTCGAGCGGACGCTGCATGGGACCCTCCTTTGCGCGCGGGCTCGCGCGCTTCAAAGATCAGCCTATCACGATCCGGCTCCGGCCCACCGGACCCAGCGGCCGTGGTAATGCGCGGTCCCGAGCAACCCGTCGGCGCCTCCCGGCCAGAGGGAAAGGCGGATCTCCGCTTCCCGCGTTGTGGCTCCCTCAAGACGCAGCCAGGCGAGGGGAGCGTCCGCAGCCGCGCGGGCGCCCGCTTCCTCCACGAGCCGCACGATCTCCGCACGCTCCGCCTCGGGGATGTACCACCAGACGACGGAGTGAAATACGACCGTGGCCACGCCGCGCACGGGCTCCGCAAGTTCGCGGGCCAGAAATCGGGCGGCGCCGATCGGCTCGATTCTCGGGCGGGCGCCCTGCGCGAAGCCGATCGCAGCACGCAAGAGCGCCATGCGCTCGAGCTGTTCTGGCCAGACGAAGGATTGAAGACGCAGCGCAACCGCGGGATCGCCGGTCTCCAGCGGATTGGGATCGCAGCCCAGGCGCGAGGCGACTTCCAGCTTCGCCGCGAGGTCAGGAGCCGGGCCATCCCACTCTGCCCGGATCTTTACGCGAGACGCCTCGGAGCCCCAGCGGTGGGGACCCAATTCGTAGCGATAGCGATCGGCGAACTGGAGCAGCCCCGCGCTCGATCCGAGCTCGAGCAGCCGAAGCTGCAGTCCAGTCCGCGCGGCAATGCGTAAGAAACCGGGCAGGAGCGCCGCGGCCCGGGCCACCTCGTTCGTCTGCACCCGTTCGCGGAGCGCCGCACGCACCTCCTCGAAGCGCTCCTCCATCAGGGCGACGAGTTCGGGCCAGAGTGCCGCCGCATCGGCCACGCCGCCCACGGACGGGTAGTAGGGGGCGAGGCGGGGCGCCGAGCCGGCGAGCACCATCCGGTGGATCCCCCCGAGCAGGCGCAGGCCGAGCGCATCCAGCACCGGATGGCCGCTCCAATCCGCGACGAGCCGCGCGACGACGCCGCCTCGCTCTGTATCTTCCGCGGCGGCATCCAGCAGCTGGGCGTAGAGCGCGGACCCCGTATCGCGGCAACCTTGCGCTTGAAACCGAAAGGCGGAGGCGACCTCCGCCGGGGTCGGGACTTGGGCCGCGCTCAAGACGGACCTGGCGCCAAAACGGCGAGCACAAGAAGCTTTCCCTGCCCCGTGTTGCGAATGCCGTGCGGGATGCCCTCGGGCGCGATGAGCAGCTCGCCCGCCTGCATGGGGAGCTCGCGGCCTTTCAGCAAGAAGACTCCGCTCCCTTCAAGAACCAGGTAGAGCTTATCGAGGCCGGGGTGCGCGTGGAGCGAATGCTCCTGCCCGGGGAGGAAGCAGTTGAGGCCGACCAGCATGCGCGGCGACGCGAACAGCGTTGCCTTGCCCATCTTCGCGTCGTCGTAGACGGCGTACTCATGCGGCGCAATCGCGCAGGGATGTGAAGGAACTCCAGCCATCTCTCGCTCTCCTCAGTCGCGGTTGCGGGACGTCAGGATGCGCTGGGCGAGCTCGGCGACGTCTCGGGCGCGCTCGCAATCGAAGTCGCGCCAGTCTCCGTAGGGATCCAGCAATACGGCGTGCAGACCCGCCCCGCGCGCGCCGACCACATCGGCATGGTAGAGGTCGCCGACATGCAGGGTGCGCTCGGGGCGGCTCTTGGCCAGGCGCAGCGCGTGCTCGAAGATCGCCCGCTCGGGCTTTTCCGAGCCGACGACATGCGAATCGACGACGCTGTGCAGGAGATCCCTCAGGCCTGCGGCGGCGAGCTTGGCTTCGACCGTTCCGTCGGAGTTGCTCACAACGACGAGCCGCAGCCCGCACCCCCGCAGCCTTGCGAGCGCGGGCGGGAGATCGGGTGGCACGTGCGACCAAAGCCGATCCTGCGCCTCTGGTGTCCGGATCGCGCGCAGAAGGCGCGCCGCTGCGCCTGCGCGCTCCGCCTCGGCCAGCTCGCCCGTCGGGGGCAGCGCATCGAGAATCCAGCGGACGTACGCCAGAAAAACCTGTTCCCCTTCCGTCGAGCGGCCTCTCGAGATGAGCCGCGAAAGCTGGGGTCGGGCGGCGGCTTCCGCACGCGCCAGCACCGCCGGATCACACGGGAAGCCCACGTCAGCGAGGAGCTCACTGGCAAACCCATAGTCCCAGCAGAGGAGCGTGTGGCCGGCATCGAGGAAGACGGTCTCGATCTCAGCGAAGGGAATGGCGGAGGAGATCATGCGGGGCGAAGCCTAGCCGAGGCGGCGCGTCGATCTACCGCCCGCGTCGACGGGGAACACCCGGGTGGGCGCCTAGCCGCGTCGGAACAAGCGACGTCGCGCGTGCGTTCCTCCGTTGCGGCGGCCGTCTGCGAGGCTGCGGGAGTTCCGGAGCTTCCGGATTCGGCGCAGCTTGCGCCGCCGCTGCCACACCCAAAGGTTCAAGCGCCTGCGCATCGCTTCCTCGTCGCCCGGCGAAAAGGGGCTTCGTCCTTGCGTTCCAAGGCGGCAGAGGAGCGGCGAAGAGCGGGGAGCGAGAGGGCGCCTCGCCCTCGGCTCGACCTGGACGGCGGCGAGAGCCGCTCCGGAGAGCGCTTCCCCTTACACCAATCACGACGGGGAGCGTTTTCTCGTCAGTCTGCCCGGGACGATGATAGAGCGCTTCACGCCGCAACTGCACTCCCAATCCAGCGACCGAGGATCGCTGGCCCGAGCAGGACGCGGGCGTGCGCGCGGGAGACGCGAGTCCCTTCGGAGTTTTCCATTCTTCAAGCGGCCCGGCCCGAGCCCGCGCGGACTTTGCTCAGGTCGTCCCGGCTCGTCCTGGCTCTCCGAATCGCCTTTGGGAGATGGGCACTCCGGCAAAACAAGCACAGCCCGGGCGCACTCTTTTGCGGAGAAACGGTGCGCCCGAGCCCTCCCCCTTCTGGAGAGCACGCAGCTCAACGTGCGGCGTCGGCGCAGATCCGGCAAACGGCGTCTACGCCAGCGACGAACACGTCCGGCGCGGGAAGCAAGCTCAGCACGAGGTGCGCACTCTTCTCATCTGCATTCGAAGACAGATCGAAGAACCAGCCCGGCTGTACAAGCACGCCCGCCCCGTCCAGCAGCTCCGCGACGAGCGCATCTTCGTCCGGCGGAGGTCCGCCCGGCGTCCCCCGCACGCGGATGATCGCACACCAGCCGGCGTCGGCCGGCAGAAGCGTCGTACCGGGGCGCGCGGAGAGGGCGCGGCGCAGATGCGCCCGGTTCCTGCGGACGCGTTCCAAGATCTCGGCCTGCACGGCCGCGCGCCCCGCCAAAAGCTCGGGCAGGATGAGTTGGCCAAGACCGTTCACCGCAAGATAGGTGTCGGCGATGACTTCGAGTCGGGCGAGCGCCTCGTCGCGCAAGGGCGCAGGGCCGGCGCCCACGATCCAGGCGAGCTTGAGCTGGGGGAGAGCCAAGGTCTTCGACACGCCTGAGAGAACGAAGGTAAGCGGTGCACCGGCGGCGTCGGCGCCGGCCAGAAGGGTGCCCGGCCATTCGCCGCTCGGTGCGTCCAGCGCGTAGTCGGCGAAGACCTCGTCCGAGACCAGCGCGAGCTCGCGGCGGGCGCAAAGATTCCGCAGCCGGGACAGGTCGGCCGTGCGCATGAACCCGCCCGTCGGGTTGTTGGGATGCACGACAACGACCGCGCGGGTGCGCGCATCGCATGCGGCCTCGAGGGAATCGATGTCGATCCGCCACTCGTTGCTGTCGGCCCGGAAGCGGAGCATGTACGGCACGGCCTCCAGACCCTCGAGCTCGGCGAGGAAACCGAAGAGCGGGTAGCTCGGAGACGGGACAAGCACCCGATCCGCCGGGTCTCCCAGCAAACGGAATAGATGTGCGTAGGCCTCGCTCGTTCCTGCCGTGAGCAGGACGTGATCCGGAGTCGGCGCTCCTCCCTGGGCCCCGTGATACGCTGCGATCGCACGACGGGCCGCAGGGTCGCCCCTGGCGTCGGGGAGGTAGCGCTCTGCATTCGGGTCGCGGGCCAGCCGTTCGAGAGCCTCGCGGAGCAAGCGCGCGGGCGAGGAAAATTCGCAGCGGGTAGGGTTTGACTCAGTCAGGTCGAGAATCGGCAGGCCCGCTGCGCGCCGCGCGTCAAGCCTGCGCGAGAGATCGTTCTGCGAGAGATCCCACGAAGCGCGCCGCGCGAACACGGGAGCATGGTAGGGCAATGGCCAAGACGCTCGCCGACTTCGTGAGCGAAGCGCGCTCGAAGATTCGGGAGATCACAGCCGAAGAGGCTCGCGCGATTCTCGAGGCACCGGGCCAAGGGGGCTGGACCTTCGTGGACGTGCGCGAACCGGACGAGTTCGCCGCAGGCCGCATCCCGGGAGCCCGCGCGTACCCGAGGGGTTTCCTCGAAGTCCGAGCCGACCTCGTGCATCCCAAGCGGGATCCATGGCTTGCAGACCGCAGCCGTCCCCTCGTTCTCTACTGCGGAGGAGGCCACCGCAGTGCGCTCGCGGCGGAAACTTTGCAGCAGATGGGCTTCGAGCGCGTGGTCTCCCTGGCGGAAGGATGGGCGGGCTGGTCTCGCCGAGGTTACCCGGTCGAGACCTGAGCGCATGAGCCGGTCTCGAGGCGCCGAGCCTCCCTCTCAGGCCCTCCGGTCCTTGGGTCTCACGCGCCGCCTCGAAGGAAGGCGCGTTCAGCGCTCTCCGGCCTGTGCGCTTGCGGTATCGCGCACGAATCGCAGCGCGGCAGCGGCCACGAGATCCGGGCGCTCCATCACGAGAAGGTGGCCCGCCGCGACGTCTTCGACGCGCCCTTGTCGCATCGCCGTCGCGACAGACTCGTAGAAGGCGCGCGGGAAGTTGCCGTCGCGAGCCCAGAGCAGGAGGCCCGGCACCTCGAGGTTGCGGGCTGCGGCGAGGGAATCGATCGTCCCGCCTTGCTCAAAGATCGAGGCCTCGACCTCACCGGGGCACTTGAGCTCGACTTGGCCGTCGGGTCGGTCGCGCAGCCCCTCGGCCACATAGAGATCCAAGACCCGCGGATCCCAGCTCGCAAAGAACCTGCGCCCTGCCCAGGTGCGGCGTGCTTCCTCTCGGGAGGCTCGCACTTGCAGGCGTTCGCGGGCCGCACCCGCGAGACGCTTTCCGTGCTCCGCACGCTCTGGGGGAATGGGTTCCCCTCGCGGCACCAGCACAGGGTCGACGAGTACGATCCGCTCGAAAAGCTCAGGCCGCCGCGCCGCGGCGGCCAACATCGCGGTCCCGCCGAACGAATGGCCCATCCCGAGGGCAACACGCCCTTCGACCTGCTCTGCGGCGAGGAGTTCGGCCACGCGAACGAGGTCGTCGGTGAAGCACTCCCAGCGGTAGGCCTCCCGCTCCTTCGGCTTGGAAGAATCGCCGTGGCCCCGTGCGTCAAGGGCCACCACCCGGAAAAAGGGGCGAAGCGTCTGCGCAACGACGCCCCACACCCCCGCGCAAAAGCCGTTGGCGTGGTGGAGAAGAGCAAGGGGCCGGGATCCCCCCCAGTCGAGAATGGCGATCTCGATCCCCGGACCCACAGGGAGCCTGCGGCGATGCACGCCGGCGAGGAGGTCCATGCTGTGTCTGGCAGGAAGACTCATGGGCTCGAGGGACTCCGACAAGAGCGCGCGGCGGCGGGAAACAAGCATTTCCGGCGCCCGGGCGCTAGCTGCCTGCGCCGCGCCTCCGAAGAGCGTGCCCCGAGCCTCCGACCCATTGCCAGGCGCGGGGACCTCGCCCGGCCTGCGCGGGAGGGACCGCTACCCTTGCACTGCCTGGGGTCGACACGCCCAGGGTAGAATTGCGGCCGCGTTGTGAGCTCAAGGATG
>DOUU01000426.1:0-2294 GCA_003520425.1 Deltaproteobacteria bacterium | reverse complement strand
CGCCTCCGCTCTCACGGCGGACAGTGGGCATTGCCCGGGGGCCGCATTGACAGGGGCGAGAGCCAAGAAGCCGCGGCGCTGCGTGAGCTGCGCGAAGAGCTGGACCTGACGCTCGAACCCTCCAGCGTGCTCGGCCTCCTCGATGACTATCCGACGCGATCTGGTTTCGTCATCACGCCGGTCGTTCTCTGGGGTGAAGGCGCCGGCGAGCCGCGCCCCAATCCCCGAGAGGTGGCTTCGGTGCACAGGGTTCTGGTCGCCGAGCTCGCTCGTTCGGATGTCCCGCGCCTGCGTTCGATCCCCGAGAGTGACCGGCCCGTGATTTCGATCCCNNCTCGTCGGCACCCAGGTCCACGCTCCCACGGCCGCGCTCCTCTATCAGCTCGTCGAGGTGGCCTTCCGGGGACGCGACACGCGGGTCGCGCACTTCGAGCAGCCCGTGTTCGCGTGGCGCTGAAGCCGGTCGCCCTCTCGGGCGAGTCGCTGTCATGGCATCGGGTGGCGGCGAGAGGGATCGAGGGTGATGCGCGCCCGGGAGGCCTGCTAGCGCTGCTCCTCCCCGTCATCGTCGTCATCGTCATCGTCGCCGCTATCGTCCTTCCCGCTCGAGCTCGATCCCTGCGAGGTGTCCGCTGCGGCGAGGCTCGTGCCTTGCTCTCCAGCAGGCCTTGCCTCCGCAAACGCCCTCTGCGGGAGGGTCGCGGCGAAGAGCACGAGGACGAGGCGCACTAGCGCAAAGAGGGACCTGAGGATTCGTGCCATCCGGTGGACCTCCGATGGGTGATGCCTCTCAGTGCGACGCGTCGCCTTGAAGATCGGGGCTCCTCGTTGGCCTGCCCGCGCACGGCAGTGAGGGCTCGCGCTTAGTCTACGCGCCCTTGCTCCTGAGCGCCGCCTTGTACAACGTGGTTGCCCGCTCGCGAAAAGCGCTCGCGTCGTAAGACGATGCTCGCCGGGCAAATCTTCAAGCGCTAACGGCCTGCGCCCGTCACAACAGGCAAAGAAGCTCGCGCTGGCCTTTTGTGATGCCAGGTCGGCATGCCTGCTCTTGAACCCGCAGTGGCCCGGGTTCATCGCGCGCTGTGTTCTCCGCTGCGCGCTGCGGCACGGTCCAGCCCGTTGATGCCGGTTTGCGCGAAGGCGGGCTCCGCCCTGCGCGGGCCTGACGCGCGGATCGAGCGTTTCTTTTCAAAGGCGAGGTTCACGGAGGTGAAGAGTATGCTTGGGGGCGTCCTGGAAGGAGCAGCCGCGTGAAGCCTCCCCACCGCCTCGCCTTCGATCGCGCCGTCGACGCCGACGGCCACATCCTCGAGCCGCCGGATCTTTGGGAGCGCTATCTCGAGCCGCGCTGGCGCGAGCGCGCGCTCCGCATCCGGATCGATGACGAGGGGCTCGAGTACCTTGAGATCGGCGGCAAGCCTTCGCGCATGTCCAACCGAGGCTTCCCGGGAACGCTCGGCCGGATGGGCGAGACCCGCGCCGAGGAGCTGCGCCCCACCCCGGAGCGGACCTATCTCTCAGGCGCCCCTTTCGGCTCGATGGACGCTCGCGAGCGCCTCGAGCTGCTCGACGCCGAACATCTCGACGCTGCAATCCTCTATCCCACGCTCGGCATCCTGTGGGAGGCGGAGCTCGAAGACGTCGAGCTCTCGCAAGCCTATTGCCGGGCATACAACCGCTGGATCGCTGACTTTTGTCGGGACTCCCGCGGCCGCCTCGTGCCCATCGCTCACCTCTCCCTCGGCGATCCGGTCGCGGCCGCGCGAGAGCTTGAACGCGCAGTGGACGACGGCTGCCGCGGCGGCTTTTTCGTCCCCTTCACCATCGGACGAAAGGCGCATGGCCATTCCGACCACGACCCTGTCTTCGCCGCCGCGCAGGATCTGGGTGTGCCTCTGGCCATCCATCCGAGCTTTGAGCCTGTCGCGATCGCGTCGCGGCGCTTTGTGGAAACGCGAAAGCTCAGGCTCCTGAACAGTGCGATCGCTGGCGACGGCGTGAGGCACGCGTTCACCACGCTCTTCGATCATGGAGTGTTCGACCGTTTCCCCCGGCTCAAGATTGCCGTCCTCGAGTCGGGCGCCGGTTGGATCGGCTACTGGCTCGACCGTCTCGATGCGGTGTATGAGGCCACCTTTATCGGGGGGCGCGTACCCCTGCGCGAGAAGCCGAGCTTCTACTTCCGGCGCCAGTGCTGGATTTCCTGCGACCCGGACGAGCGCACCATCCCCGCACTGATGGATCTCCTCGGGGCGGACCGCTTCGTCTGGGCGTCGGACTATCCGCACCCCGAC
>DOUU01000470.1 GCA_003520425.1 Deltaproteobacteria bacterium | reverse complement strand
GATGCCGATGCCCCAAAGACGCATGCGATCGGCCACGACCGGATCGGCGAGCCCGAGCCGCACGCGCTTTCGCAGGAGCTCCCAGTAGCGCAGCGACTCGTACGCCGCCCAGGCCAGGGGGATTCCCATGGTGGCCATGTAAAGCCGCAGGCCGAGTCCCTCGTCGCGGAGGGCTGCCGCGCGGAGCCCCGGGGAGAAGCTCTCGAACGCGAAGCTCGCGAGGAGCGACAATGCAATGGCGACCACGAAGCCACGCGCCCAGGTCTCCTTGGGCCGGAAGACGCGCAGGTTGAACAGCGCCATCAAGACGGTGCCGATCCAGTTGAGCGAGAAGGAGAAGGCGAAGATCGCAGTCCGGACCTCGTCCGAGAGCGACGGCACCATGCGCGCACTCGCGGTCATGGGGTACCCGATGCCGCCCATGAGCAGGAGCCCCAGCCCGATCGCGAACTCGGGAAACTCCCGCGTACGACGCGAAAGTAGAAGGAGCCGCAGGCCCACCACGAGGCTTGCGGCGACGAACGACAGACCGCCGACGGCTGCGAGGAGCTGCACCGGTCCCCCAAAGACATGCCACCTGATGGGCCGTATCGACGAGCGGGACACGATTCTTGAGGGAACGCGAAGCCTTCAGCCGCGGACCGGCTCCCTCCCGAGGGGTCGCCGAGCCTTAGCTTCTGGGCAAATCCTCGAAGGGCACATCGCGCGAGTCGAGGGGTTCGCGCGGCAAGCCGAGCACGCGTTCGGCGGCGATGTTCTTCTGGATCTCGTCCGTTCCCCCGGCGATGTGCATGGAGGGAGCGAAGAGCCATTGGTTCTGCCAAGGACCCTTGCGCAGCAAGGCCTCCGGCCCGAGCAGACGAAGCCCGAGCTCGGCAGACTTCGACAGGATGCGCGCGATGGCGAGCTTCATCACGGAGCTCTCTGCCGCCGGCACGGAGCCGCGTGCGAGCTTGGAGATGACGCGCGCATTCAGGAGCTCGAGGGACCGCACCCAGGTGTAGAGCCGGGCGAGCTCGTCGCGCAGCACGGGATCGAGGCGATCGCGGTGCGCCCTCGCATGTGCAGCGAGGTCGTCGAAGGAGAACATGCGATCGATGTCTCCGATCGCCATGCGCTCGTGAGCAAGCGTCGTCATGGCGCAAGACCAGCCATGGTTGACCGGACCCACTCGATGCGCGTCCGGGATGCGCACGTCGGAGAGGAAGACCTCGGTGAAATGGGCGTTGCCGTCCATCTGACGGAGCGGCCGAACCTCGATGCCGGGGCTTCTCATATCGAGCAGGAAGTAGGTAATGCCCTTGTGCTTGGGTGCCTTCGGATCCGTGCGCGCGAGCAGGATTCCGAAGTTTGCGTAGTGACCACCCGAGCACCACACCTTCTGACCGTTCACCACCCACTGCTCGCCGTCCTGCACGGCACGCGTCGCGAGCGACGCGAGGTCACTGCCCGCGCCGGGTTCGCTGAAGAGTTGACACCAGATCTCGTCACCCTGGAGCATGGGAGGGAGAAACCGCGCCTTCTGCGCCTCGCTGCCGTGGGCGATGATCGTGGGCCCGGCCATCCCGATCCCCACCACGAACAGCGACGCCCCCTTCCCGGCGCGGCCGAGCTCCTGGTTCCAGATTTTGAGCTCGAGCGGCCCGAGCCCCCGCCCGCCGTAGCGCTGCGGCCAGTGAAGTGCCGCCCAGCCGGATTCGTAGAGCGCGCGTTGCCAGCGTTTGGCCGCCGCCACGAGCTCGGGAGTGGAGGTGTCCTGCTCGTAGTAGTCGAGCCTCCCCTCGTGCGCGTGCTGAGCCAGGAAAGCCCGCGCCTCGGCCCGGAAGGCGGCCTCGGCGGGCGAGTCGTTAAGGTCCATCGCCGTGCCTTGCTCGCCTCGGGCCGACGCGCACCTAAAGCGCCTCGGCGGGTTGAACGATCTGCGCAGCCAATGTGTCGAGGGCCTTCTCGAGTCCCGGCACGTCCCCGGCGAGCGGCATGACGGTCACTTGGTCCACCCCTGCGTCGCGGTAACGCTTGACAAGGTCGAGCGAGATCGGCCGCAGGTACGGGCAGATGGTGATCTCGATCTCCGAACGCTTGCGCCCGCGCTCGTGGAGCATCTTTTCGAGCATCGCGATGCGCTCCGCCAGGAACTGCGGCTCCTGGTGGAAGGGATGCCAGCCCTGGCCGAGATCCGCGACACGCCGCAGTGCAGCGTCGCTTTCCCCTCCGAAGTGGATCGGGGGATGAGGCTTCTGGAAGGGCTTCGGGAATTGCCGGCAGGGCGGGAGCTCGTAGAACTCGCCTTGGAACTGTGACACCGGGTCGTGCCAGAGCGTTTGCATGAGACGGATGTACTCCTGGCAGCGGGCACCGCGGCGTTCGAAGGGGACGCCCAAGGCCGCAAACTCCTCCGCGAGCCAGCCGACGCCCACACCGAAGTCCACGCGGCCGCCGGAGAGGACGTCGAGCGTCGCGATCTCCTTCGCCGTGTAGACCGGGTTGCGCTGCGGGACGAGGCAGACCGCGGTGCCGATCCGGATCCGGCGCGTCGCAGCCGCCAGAAAGCCGAGGGCGGCCAGCGGGTCGAGCATCCCATTTTCGCCACCGGCAGGGATCCGGCCGTCGGGCGAGTAGGGGTAGCGCGAGCTGTACTCGTCGAAGAGTACGACATGCTCGGGAAGCCAGAGCGAGTGGAAACTGCGCTCCTCCGCCCCCTGTGCGAGGGCGCGCACGTAGTCGCCCGTTGCAAACGGGCTCGCCAGCGGGGCGAAGACTCCGATCCGCATGTGGCCTCCTCGTCCGATTATTGCCCAGCACCGTCAAAAATGATACATGTTTCAAAAATCTGACGGCCCCGGGAGACTCCATGTACGTCGACTACAGCCCCGAGCAGCGTGCGCTGCGTGACGAGCTGCGGGACTACTTCGCCCGCATGATGACGCCCGAGCTGCAGCAGGAGATCACGGGCAGCGAGGGCGGAGGCCCGCTCTATCGGAAGGCGCTGCGTCAGATGGGCGCCGACGGCTGGCTTGGGGTCGGCTGGCCGAAGGAGTGGGGCGGCCAGGGCCGCACGCCCATCGAGCAGTTCATCTTCTCCGATGAGGTGCAGCGGGCGGGCTTCCCGCTGCCTTTTTTGACCCTCAACACCGTAGGCCCGACCCTCGCGCGCTTCGGGACCGACGAGCAGCGGCGGGAGTTCCTGCCCAAGATTCTGCGAGGCGAGCTCCACTTCGCCATCGGCTACTCCGAGCCCGGCGCAGGCACCGATCTTGCGTCCCTCACCACCCGAGCGGTACGCGACGGCGACGACTACGTGATCAACGGCAGCAAGGTCTTCACGAGCCTTGCCGACTTTGCCGACTACATCTGGCTCGCAGCACGCACCAATCCCGACGCTCCGAAGCACCGCGGAATCTCGATGTTCATGGTCTCGACGCAGCTTCCGGGCTTCAAGCTGACACCGATCTGGACCATGGGCGGGGTACGCACAAACGCGACGTACTACGAGAACGTGCGTGTGCCTGCATCATGCAGGATCGGCAAGGAGAACGAGGGTTGGTCGCTGATCGTGAACCAGCTCAATCACGAGCGCGTCTCGCTCTCGCCCTACGGCTCCCTGCAGAGGGTCTTCGAGGAGACTCGGGGATGGGCACAGAAGACCACGCTGGCCGACGGCCGTCGTGTGATCGATCAGCCCTTCGTGCGGGCGAATCTCGCACGCGTTCATGCCAAGCTCGAGGTCCTAAAGCTCATGAACTGGAAGCAGGCTTGGTGCATGACGCGCGGCAGCTTGCATCCCGCGGACGCGTCCGCCACCAAGGTCTTTGCGACTGAGTTCTATGTCGAGGCCTACCGGCTGCTGCTCGAGATCTTCGGAGCGCAAGGCGCCCTGCGGGCCGGCTCGCCGGACGCGGTGCTGCGCGGACGCGTGGAGCGGATGTACCGCGCCACGCTCATCCTCACCTTCGGCGGTGGCACGAACGAGGTGCAGCGCGAGATCATCGCGGCCGCGGGCCTCCAGATGCCGCGGGGGCGCTAGGCGATGGACTTTGCGTATAGCGAGGACCAACAGTCCCTGCGCGAGCTCGCCCGGAAAATCCTCGAGGACCGCGCGACCCATGAACGCCTGAAGCAGGTCGAGTCGAGCGAGGACCGCGTGGACCGCGAGCTGTGGGCCGAGCTCGCGAAGGCCAACCTGCTCGGGGTCGCGATCTCCGAAGAGCATGGCGGGATGGGGATGGGGTTCCTCGAGCTGTGCATTCTGCTCGAGGAAGTAGGGCGCACCGTGGCGCCCGTGCCGGCCTGGGCCACCCTCGTCCTCGGCGCGCTTCCCGTGTCGAAATTCGGCAGCGCCGAGCAGCAACGCCGGCTTTTGCCGGCCGTGGTCAGCGGGGCGGCGCTGTTGTCGGCCGCCCTCTTGGAGCCGGGCTCCGACGATCTTGCACGACCCTCGACCACCGCGCGCCGAGAAGGCGGTGTGTTCCGGCTCGAAGGCACGAAGCTGTGTGTGCCGGCCGGTCCCCTGGCGCGGCGGATCCTGGTTCCTGCGCGCACCGAGGGCGGGGGCGTCGGCGTCTTCCTGCTCGATCCGCAGGCGCCCGGTGTCACCCTCGAACGGCAGCACGCCACAAACCACGAGCCGCAGGCCAAGCTCACGCTCGAGGGAGCGGTGGTCCCCGCGGCGGACCTGCTCGGCGATCCGGACTCCGGAGCGGCCCTTGTGCGCTGGCTCGAGCAGCACGCGAGCGCAGCGCTGTGCGCGATCCAGGTCGGTGTCTCGGAGCGCGCGCTCCGCATCACCGCCCACTACACCACGCACCGCGAGCAGTTCGGCCGCGCGATTGCGACATTCCAGGCGGTCGGCCAGCGCGCCGCGGACGCCTACATCGACCTTGAGGCGATCCGGCTGACGATGCAGCAGGCAGTCTGGCGCCTTGCCGAGGGCCTGCCGGCCGAAGACGCCGTCGCCGTCGCGAAGTTCTGGGCTTCGGAAGGGGGGCATGCGGTGGGCTACGCGGCGCAGCATCTGCACGGAGGAATCGGGGTCGATATCGACTATCCCATCCACCGCTACTACCTGTGGTCGAAGCAGATCGAACTCACGCTCGGCTGCGCGAGCCGCCAGCTCGAGCAGCTCGGCGTGCGCCTCGCCGAGGCGCCGGCGGCACAAATCGCATAGTCTCGGGGCGTGCCGGAGCCGCTCAAGCTCTACTTCGACTACAAGAGCCCCTTCGCCTACCTCGCGAGCCAGCTCGCGTGGGACCTGCCCAAGCGCTTCGACGTCTCCTTGCGCTGGATTCCCTATCTCTTGCGCCTCAAGGGGCCTGGCCAGCGCAGCATCTACTCGGACTGGAAGGCGCAGTACTCCTATGCCGACGCGCGGCGCTTTGCGAACCAGCGCGGCGGCTTCAAAATCATGGGTCCGCGCAAGATCTACGACTCCACGCCCGCCCTGGTCGGAGCTCTTTTCGCACAGCGCGAAGGCTTTTTTCGGCCCTACACCGAGGAGGTCTACCGGCGCTTTTTCGAGCGGCGGCTCGAGATCGACCGGCCCGAGGAGATCGCAGCGCTCGTCGCGGAACTCGGAAATTCGGCCGCGGGCTACACCCGCTACTTGGCGGGCGAGGGCGCCGCAGCGCTCGAGGCTGCAGTCACCGAGGGCCACGCGGACCACGTGTTCGGGGTGCCGCTCTTCATCGTGCGCGGCGAGCAGTTCTGGGGCAACGACCGGGTTGCGCTTCTCGAGCAGAGGCTCACCGAGTACGGGCTCAAACTCTAGACCCGAGGTTCCGGCAACTCGGCGCGGGTCCGCGCGCGGTCGCGCTTGAACAGCGCAGGCTGTCTCGGGCGGCGAGGGCCCGGGCCTCGCAAGCAAGCGGCGTCGGGGGACAAGGCCCTCCGCATCCTCTCCCGGGGCGAAGAGCGGCATCGGCCCACACGAGCGAATCCGTTTGCTATGCAGCAGACGTGGACTGCGCCGAGCTGCGAGATCGCTTCGAGTCCGTGTTCGGCGGTGAGGCGCGCCTGTTTCGTGCTCCGGGGCGCGTGAACCTAATGGGGGAGCACACCGACTACAACGACGGGTTCGTTTTGCCGGCGGCCATCGACTTCCAGACCTTTGCCGCCGCCGCAAGCCGCCCGGGCCGCTCCCTGCGCATCCATTCCATAAATGTCGGCGAGACCGTGAGCGTGGAGCTCGGCGCGGCCGCGCCGCGCCCACGGCGCCACTGGAGCGACTATCCCTTCGGTGTGGCAGCGATGCTCTTGCGCGCCGGTCATCGGCTCCCCGGCGCAGACCTGCTCGTCTGCGGCGAAGTTCCGCCCGGCGCGGGCCTCTCCTCGTCGGCGGCCCTCGAGGTGGTGACCGCGCTCGCGCTCGCCGCTGTCGCGGGCTTTCATCTCCCGCGGCTTGAGACTGCGAAGCTCTGCCAGCGCGCAGAGAACGAGTTCGTGGGCACGGCCTGCGGCATCATGGATCCCTTCGTCTCCTGCTTCGCACAGGCCGGGCACGCCCTGCTCATCGACTGCCGCTCGCTCGAAGGACGGGCCGTGCCGCTTCCCGACGCGGCGAGGCTCGTGATCTGCAACAGCGGAGTCCCGCACGCTCTGGCATCAGGGGAATACAACGCACGCCGCGCTCAGTGCGAACAAGGCGTGCGCGCGCTCGCCGAGGTGAACCCGCGGGTGCATGCCCTGCGGGACGCGACACTCGAGACTCTCGAAGAAAGCCGCGGTCGCATCCCTCCCGTCGTTTTTGCGCGTTGCCACCATGTCGTNNATGGCGGCCTCCCACGCGAGCCTGCGCGACGAGTATGAGGTGAGCTGTCGCGAGCTCGACGCCCTGGTCGACGCAGCCGTGGCGCTTGAAGGCGTCATTGGAGCCCGCATGACCGGCGCAGGCTTCGGTGGCTGCACCGTGAATCTCGTGCGTGCCCATGCGGTGACCGCATTCCGGGAGGGCGTGACTCGGGCCTTCGAGCGCGCCACCGGCCGCAGGCCCAAGATCTATGAGAGCTCCGCGGC
>DOUU01000349.1 GCA_003520425.1 Deltaproteobacteria bacterium | reverse complement strand
TCTACAACCAGTACGTGATCCGTGTGCCCGCGAGCCTGCGCGATGCGCTCCGCACCCACCTCCAGGAAAAGGGCGTGGGAACGGAGATCTACTACCCGCTCGGCCTGCATCAGCAGGAGTGCTTCGCGGACTTGGGCGGCAAGACCGGCGATCTGCCGGAGACGGAGGCGGCAGCGCGCGAGACGCTTGCGCTTCCGATCTTCCCCGAGCTCACGCCCGAGCAGCTCGACCACGTGGCGCGCACGGTGGTGAGCTTCCTGAGAAGCTAGGGCAAGGGGATCCGGATCTCCTCGTGGAAGGGCGGAACTTCGACCCGCCGCCAGGTGCCGCCCGCCGGGACGCGCAGCACGAGGCCCTCCGCCCTGCGCGCCGAGCGCAGCCGGAAGCTCTCCCCCGGACAGTCCACCCGCAACTCCTGCAGGAGCTCGAGCCACGAGGTGTAGGCCTCCGCGCCGAGCGCCCTCCAGCCGCGCCGCGTCGCCAAGCGCCGCACCCCGCGATGAAGTCGCCGCGTCTCTGGGACGTTCTGGGGATGGAAGTTGAAGACAAGGACGCCTGGCCGTGTGGCCTCGATCTGGCGCACAAGCGCGCGCATCCGCCGCCCCGCCTGCCACGGCTTAAGCCCGAGCGCATAGATCATTCCATCTCCGAATGCGGTGAGCAGGGAGTAATGCTCGGACCACGTACCGTCCGGGCGCCGCAGCCGATGCGGAAGGAACGAGCCGTTGAGCGCCGTTCCGTCGACGCCCGGTAGGTTTAGATCCAGCGCGATCGCGTTCTCCTCCCACGCCGGAAGGTGTCCCAGGTAGCCATCGTTCAAGTAGCCGTGATTGCGCAGCGTGCGACAGGCCCGCCCCGTGAGCCCTCGCAGGAAGTGGGCCTGCTCGCGGCAGGCGTGCGCGTAGTCCGCAGGACGGTCGAGGGCATCGATGTGTAGGCCCAGCTCCACGTTCCCGGGCAGCCTCCCGAGCGTCTCCCGGGTATGTCGCGTCTTCGGGACGAGGAAGTAGGTAACGGGGAGTTCGCCCATCAGACGAAGCTGCTCGTCGTAGCGCTCGAGGTACGCTTCGTCGTCGTCCCCCGTGAAAATGACGAGACCGCGTAGACCCCCGGGCAGCGGCTCGACGAGCGGCCAGTCCGCAAGCTCGCACAGGCATTCGGCGAGCTTGAACCCAAGGTGGTCGGCCCAGGGCAGCGTCGGGTGGCGGGGATCGAGCTGGTGCTCGAAGAGGTAGTTCGGGCGTTCGAACCCGAATCCGAACTTGGCGCGCGGCCCGTCGCTTGTGGCGCGCGCCGGGTCCCCCTGGCACCAGCGGACAATCTCACCGGCGACGTCGAAGCCGACAAGCAGCGTCTGCGTGGCTCCTTGCCCGACCCAGGCGAGGCTCGCGCGCCCTTCGGCGTCGACCCAGAGCGGGCGAAGCGCAGGGCCGTGGAAGACGGCGTGGGGCAAGAGCGCAGGGTAGATGGGCGTCCTCGAGGGCCGACCTCCCGCGCTGCTCTGCTCGAAGTAGCGGACGCCGGGTGCGGCCGGTGCCACCCGGATCCCTCCGGGTAGCTCCTTCGTCGTCGCGGGATCCAGGAAGAGAACGCGCGTCCGACCGTCTCCGCGCATGGCGGCGCCGGCCGTGAAGCGAAGGGGCAGGTCGAGGGCACCGTAGCCGCGCAGGACCATCTCGAAGTCCCGTCCGCGTGCCTGTTCAAGACCGACCTCGAGGGGCTGGCGAGGCGAGGAGACGGCATGCGAGACCGCGGTCACACGCTCCTGTGCGGCTTCCCGCAGCGCTGCGAGGTGGTCTTTCGCCAGCGCCTCGTATTTCTCCGGACGGAGGAAGAAGCTTCCCTGGAGGATCGGAAGACTGTGCGCGCCAAACTTCGCCTTGAAACGCGATACGGTGGCGACNNCTTGAAACGCGATACGGTGGAGACCGGCCAAGACGACGGCAGTTCCGGAAAGGTCGGCCCCAGCCGGTAGCGACGCAGGCCCAGCGCGCGGCCCTGCGAAATCGCCGTCCAGTGCAGGAGATCATTGGGTCGGAGCGAGAGCGCCGCGGGGTCAGAAGCACCGGCCAGGAAATGGAGCGAGCCCTTTGCGATAAGGAGCACGAGCGCGCCAATCTCCGCGCCTTCGTGCCGCGCGACGAGAAGGCGCGCCGTGGCACCCACCGGAGGCAGACCCAGCACCGCTGGATAGTACGCAGGGGGCGCAAGCCGCTCGCCCGTGCGTTCGGCAGACCGCGCAGCGAGGCGACCATAGATCTGTGCAGCCGATTCCGGCGCAGCCCACTCTGCGGTCACACCGCTGCGCTGCGCCTTGCGCACGGCGCGGCGACAGGAGTTCTCAAGACGTGCGAAGAGCTCCTCCTCGTCGGAGTTCTCGAGGGGAACGAGCTGGTCTGCCGCCAGGGTGGAAAGCCCCGGCGCCGGGCAGATTCCGCCTCTCCCGTCNNCCCGGCGCCGGGCAGATCCCGCTTCGCCCGACGCCCACGCCGAGGAAAAAGCCGTGCTCCGAGACCCAGAACGGCACCTCCTCGCGGCCGGGGCCGAGGTTCACCGGCGCGAGGTTTTGGACCGAGAGTTGGATGCGGTCGGCGTCGGCGGCCCGCGCCGCTTCGAAAACGGCTTGCATGGAGAGGTTCCGAGCGGCGGCGCGCTCCGCCCCGGAGAGTCCATCCACAAGGGCCAGGCCTGCATGCCGGTGAAGCCCGGAGTGGACGAGGGTTTCGCAAAAGGGCCCGAGGCCGAGCGTCTCTCGGTAGAGCGGCATCACGCCCACAATCGAGCCGGCGGGAGTTGCGACCGCGAAGCCGACGGACGGGAACCCTCGCTGTTCGATCTCGATCTCGATCCACTCGTGCCGGTGGAACAGCCAGGCCTCGGACGAGGCCTCGCAGGCGCGGTTCCACTCTGCGGCGTCGGCCTCGGCGTACGGCAGAAGCCTCATGACGGCTTTTCGTAGACCACGTTGAAACGGCAGCCAAAATAAGGGTTGCGGGGATGAATCGGCAGGATGCGCGTCGCTGCACCCAAGAACGCCCCGAGCTTCTCGAACTGCGAAGCGCTGAAGGCGTAGCAGGAGATCTGCGGCTCGACCCGCGAACTCACGCGCCCTCCAAGTCGCCGCCAGAAGGGCACTCGCACGATGCGCGCCCGGGCGGGCGGCAGCGGCCCGTAGAGCTTCGTCAGCTCCTCGCCGAGCGCGGCTGCGCGCGCCGCCGCCTCCTGCGTCTTTTCCACGTCGGGGATCGATCCCACCATCGCACGTCCACCCGGTCGCAGCACCCGCCAGATCTCACGGACGACCGCCTCCGCGACCGCGAAGTCCGCGAAGTTCGTGAACACGTCGTAGCTCACCACGCGGTCGAAGCTCGCATCCGAAAGCCGCAGCGCAGTGGCGTCCTCGCACAAGAACGTCGCGTTCGGGAGCCCGAGCCGTCGGGCCACCTCGAGCGTCGGCGCAGCGACGTCGACCCCCACGTACTCTCGGCAGCGCGGAGCGAGCCCGCGGGCCAGGAAGCCGCCTGCGCAGCCGACCTCAAGCAGCCGGTGCGCCTTGGAAACCTCGAGCTGCGAAAGGATGCTCTCGATCATCTCCTCGAAGAGCGAGCTGTCCCGCCACAGGCGCGGATCGCGGCCGGCGATCCAGCAGAGGTCTTCCAGCGACGGCGCTTCGACCACGTGCTCCGCGCGGTCCGAGAAGAAAAGGCGTGCGGCCTCCTTCCAGTCAGTCCGCAAGGTCAGGCTCCCGCTCGAGTGTCTCGGGGGCGGTCACGGTCGCGAGTATGGGCCGTCGCAGGCGCCGGAGACACCGGATCTCCCGTCCATGGACTGCCTAGCCCGGAATTCCGGCACGCACCACGGCCTCCAGCCCCGCGGAGAAGGGAACAAACTCCCCTCCCACCTCGCGCAGGAGCTGGGACACATCGCCCACGAGGTTGCCCGTACGGCTGGTACCGTGAACCTCAAAGAGCGGCGTACGGCCGAGGACGCGTCCCGCTTGCTCGGCAATCTCCCGCACCGAGACGCGGTCAGGCCCGGCAAGATTGAGTACGCCCTGGACGTGTCGGGCCGCGAGCTCGACGGTGATGCGCGCAGCGTCGTCGACGTAGCACGGCGTCACCTCGAGACCCCCCGGCAGAGATTCCTTTGCGTCGCGGGGGCTCAAGACCACTGGTTTTCCCTGCGCCACGCGAGCGACGATGTCGGGAATCATCCGCCCGCGCTGGCCTGGGCCGTAGAGCGCGAAGACGCGGAGCACGAGCACCTCGAAGCTGTCGCGGTAGGAGGCGGCGAGCTCTTCGCCGAGAAGCTTTGAGAGGGCGTAGAAATCCGTGCCGCCGAGCGGCGCTGCTTCGCAAAGCGGCTCAAAGCTGGGTGCGTAGACGCTCCCGCTCGAGAAGTACAGGAGCCGGCGGACTCCCGCGCGCCGGGCAGCGTCCAGGAACTGGACGAGGCCCAGGACGTTCACGCGGACGACCTCGGGCCTCGCCGCAGGACCGGCGCGATGAGCGCTGGACTGCGCCATGAAGAGCGCGAAGTCGTGGTGAGCAAGGTCGGGCACCGCCGCTTCGCCGCCAAGTTCGTGCACCACGACCTTGCAGCCTTGGGCCACGAGGGCCTGGCGCGAGCCGTCCCGGGAGAGGGCCGTGATCTCGGCGTCGCGCTTGCGGAGCTGTTCCACGGTGCGCGATCCGAGAAAGCCGCTCGCCCCTGCGATCAGCACCTTCATGTCGTGCGCCAGGGCGGGGAATCCGTGAAATGGCGCTGCAGCCATTCGAGGGAGAGCAGCGACCAGATGAGCAGCCGGTGGTTCTGCTCGCCCCGGAAGTGCTCGTCGAGAGTGGAGCGCACCACCTTCTCGTCGAACCAGCCGCGACCGAGCGTGAGGGGGTCGAGCAGGATCTCCTTCACGTAGCTGAGCGACGGTCCACGGTACCAGTTGGCGTCCGGCGGCGAGAAGCCTTGCTTCTTTTGGCGCGTGAACTCCGGCGGCAGCAGGCGTTCCATGGCCTTGCGCAGCACGAGCTTTCCCTTCTCCGTCTCAAGGTGCTTGCGACCCTCCGGTCCCGAAAGCGCATCGAGATCCACCTTGAAGCGCGGAGGAATCGCCCAGGCGAGAGCCGCGAGCGTGTTGTCGAGGAAGGGGACCCGGGACTCGAGGCCGTGGGCCATGCTGAGGCGATCCTCGATCAGAAGGAAGCCATGCAGGAACGTCCGGAACTCAAACCGCAATGCCCGCTCCAGAAGCCGGGCGGGGCGATCGAGCTCTCCGGATGAAGCCTCGTCGTCGTCGAGCATGGACTGGAATGCCTCGCGGGTCTCTCCAAGATGCGAGCGCAGCGTCTCGCCGAGCAGCTTTGTGAGACGCTCCCGCGGAAGCAGGCGATGCCAGTAGTGGAAGTAGCCTTGGTCGAACTCGTCGGTGGACGCGGCCTCGAGCGCGGGCCGATAGCGCCAGGGGTACCCGCCGAACAGCTCGTCACCGCCAGCCCCCGCAAGACAGACCTTCACGAAGCGGCTCGCAAGCTTCGCGACGTACCAGTTCTGGTGGCACATGCCGAGCCGAGGATCGTCCACGTGCCAGGTAAGCCGCTCCATCGCCGCGGGCATGTCTCCGGCGTGGAGGACCACCGCATAGTGCTCGGTTTGCAGAAGATACGACAGCCGCTCGGCTTGGGGCCGTTCATCGAAGCCTTGCTCGATCCCGCTCACGTTCGTGAGGTCGAAGCCGCCCGTGAACGTCGTGAGGCGAGGAATGAAGCGCGCCGCGACGGCGACGATCGAGCCCGAGTCCATCCCTCCCGAGAGGTAGGCGCCCACGGGCACGTCGCTGATGAGCTGGCGCTCGACCGCGCCCTGGAAGGCCTCGAGCACTCCGTCCGCCGTCTTCTCGAAGGTTTCGCTCTGCGCCTGCGCTCGGCCCGTCGCTTGGGCGTAGCGAACCTCGCGCATCCGGCGCTCCTTCGCGCCGACATCCACTTCGATAAAACATCCCGGCGGGAGGAGGCGCATGCCGCCGAAGATCACCCGGTCGCCAAAGAGGTTCTGGAACGTCATGTACTCGGCGAGGGACGCCGGATCGAGGCGGGGCTCGAGGAGCCCGCTGGCAAGGACACCCTTCGGCTCGCTTGCGAACACAAGATAGGCCCCCGTGTCCGCAAAATAGAGGGGCTTGACGCCAAATCGGTCTCGCACCAAGAAGAGCTTGCCTGCCGTGCGGTCATAGAGCGCGAAGGCAAACATGCCGTTCAGCCGTTCAACGCAGCCCGGGCCCTCCTCCTCCCACAGCTGGAGGAGCACCTCGGTGTCGCTCGTGGTGCGAAACACGCGACCCCTGGCCTGCAACTCCCGTTTGAGCTCAGGGAAGTTGTAAAGTTCTCCGTTGAAGACCGTCCAGTAGAGCCGGTCAGAGCTCGACATCGGCTGGTGCCCGAGGTGGGAGAGGTCGAGGATCGACAGGCGCCGATGGCCGAGGGCGAGGTCGAAGCGATGCCGCTCGATCTCACGTCTCGCGTACTCCCCTGGCAGACTCGGCAGGTGCTCATTCAGGTGACGGAAGCGCTCGTCGGCAAACTCCACCCAATAGCCGCCGTCGCGCGTCCCGCGACCCCCCTGGCGGAAGAAGGCATAGCCCGCATCGTCCGGCCCGCGGTGGGCAAGCGCATCACCCATGCGCCTTGCGCGCATGGGATCGATCGGCGCTTGGGTGAGACTCAAGACGCCGGCGATGCCGCACATGCTCCGACCTCTGCGCTACGCCCGGGCTCGCTGCGTCTCCACCTGCCGCTTGTGCTGCGCGCGCCACTCGATGAGGCTCGCCATGCCTTCGCGCAAGTCGACCGACCAGCNNGCCGCCTTCGGGCAGCCGAGCCGGTTGGTGACGAAGGTCGTGCCGCTTGGCACGTACTGGATCGAAAGATTCGAGCCCGTGAGCTCCAGCAGGAGCTCGGTCAGCTCCTTGATCGACGTCTTGATGCCCCGTCCCACGTTGTAGAAGCCAAAGGGAACGGTGCTCTTCAGGCTGCACACGTTGGCGCGCGCGACGTCGTGGACATGGATGAAATCGTAGGCCTGGGTGCCATCGCCGAACACCGTCGGCCGCTCACCGCGATCGACGCAGTCCAGGATCTTCATCATGACCGCGA
>DOUU01000116.1:3396-27743 GCA_003520425.1 Deltaproteobacteria bacterium | reverse complement strand
ACCTGACACCCAACCTTATGCCACGGATTCTGAGCAATTCTCCAGGTTAAGCCGCTCTTTGGGCAAACTCCTCCGGTGTGAGATTGTTCAGCGCGCTGTGCGGCCGATGGCGGTTCTAGTCCAGCCGCCACGCCGTACTTCTCTCTCGTGTATACGATGAAGAGGGCGTGTGCCCTGCGCGCAGACCCTGGGAGCGCGCGCGTTTCGATCCGGCACGCGGGGCGGCTATCTCCGGCGCCGCCTGCGTCCGAGCGCCACCGCCTCGTAGACGCGACCCCGGGATGCGGCAAGCAACTGCTCCGCCTCCTCTTCGCTCACGCCAGCCAGAGACATCACGATGCGCAGCGCTCGGCGCGCGAGCTTGCTCGAAGCGGGACGGAGGTTCGTCATGAGATTTCCCTCCACCCGCCCCAGGCGCACCATGACCGCGGTCGAGAGCAGGTGAAGGACCATCTTCTGGGCGAGGCCTCCCTTCATGCGCGTGGAGCCAGCGATCACCTCGGGGCCGACGAGCGGCGCAATCGCGATCTCCGCGGCCTTGGCGAGAGGAGAGTGCGGATCGCAGGTGATCGCGATGCGACGCGCGCCCTCCTCGCGCGCCTCCTCCAGTGCGCCGAGCGCGAAAGGTGTGCGGCCGCTCGCGGAGATCGCGACGACCGCATCGCCCGGCAAGAGCCCACGCTCTCGCAGCGCTCGTCGTGCGGCGAGGGCATCGTCTTCGGCGCCTTCGACCGACCGCACCAGGGCTTGCGGCCCGCCAGCGACCACGGCCTGCACGCGGTCAAGCGGGTAGCCGAAGGTCGGGGGGATTTCCGCCGCATCGATCGCTCCCATTCGACCGCTGGTCCCCGCGCCCACGTTGAACCAGCGCCCTCCGCCTTGAAGGACCAGCGACAGCGCGGCCACCGCGCGCGCCACCTCCGGGAGCACCGCGCCCACTGCATCGACGGCGCGGCAATCCTCCCGGTGGATCGCCGCCAGGATTTCATCCACACTGAAGCGGTCGAGGTTCCGCGTCGACTCGAGCACCGACTCGGTCAGGATCTCGTCGTCTCGCTTCTTCCCCATCCTCCCGGATTTCGGCCGATCGCCGGTCAAGCTGAATGGAGGAGACGCCGGGTACAATCCCCACATGGCGTTCCGTGTGTCAGACAAGATCCTTCTGCGTCTTGAATGGCCAGAGCTCATCGAGCGGCTCGCCGCGCACACGCACACGCCGCGCGGGCGCGCACGCTGCGCCACAGCGCAAGGTGGTGCCACCCCGCAGACGCTGTTCGCGCAGTCCCTGGAAGCCGCTCTCGCGCTGCTGCGCGAAACCTCGGAAGCACGCCATCTCTTGGACCAAGGCCAAGCGCCACCGCTCGGCGGTCTTCAAGACCTCGAACCCACGCTGCGCAGGCTCGGCAAGGGCGGGGTCCTCGGGGCCCGCGAGCTGCTCGACCTGCGCGCCGCACTCTCCGCCCTGCACGCCACCGAGCGCTTCCTGTCCCGTCAAGCGGCCGAAGCACCGCATCTGCTCGCGCACGCAGCGGGCATTGCGGATCTGCGCGACCTCGAAGACGAGATCGATCTTTGCATCGAGGCCGAGGGCGAGGTGAGAGACTCGGCGTCGCCGGCTCTGGCGGACGCCCGGCGAGAGGCGCGCGGCCTCGCTGCAGAGCTCCAGCGCCGCCTGGATGCGTATCTGCGCGATCCCGAAGTTGTGGCAGCTCTCTCCGACAGCTTCGTGACAATGCGCAACGGTCGCTTCGTCCTGCCCGTCCGCTCCGATGCGCGCGCCCGCGTGCGCGGCATCGTCCATGACGCATCGGGCTCGGGGACCACGCTCTTCGTCGAGCCTGAGGCAGTGGTGGAGCTCAACAACCGCTTGAAGCAGGCGGAGCTCGCCGTGGAGCGCGAGACGCTGCGGGTCCTGCGGGCGCTCTCGGAACAGGCGAGTCGAGAGCTCCTGGCGCTCGAGGCAGGGCTCAGCGCCCTCGAGGCCATCGACCTGGCATTCGCGCGGGGTTGGCTTTCGCAGGAGATGGATGCCGTGGAGCCCGTCGTGCGACGCGAGGGCGTGTTCGTGCTGCCCCAGCTGCGCCACCCGCTCCTCCTCCCGGAGCGGGTGGTGCCGAACGACCTGCGGCTCGGGGAGAGTTATACCGTGCTCGTGCTTTCGGGACCGAATGCCGGGGGGAAGACGGTCGCGCTCAAGTGTCTTGCACTCGCTGCGCTGTGTGTGCGGGCGGGCCTTCACGTCCCGGCCGCGCCGGGCTGCCGCGCCGACCTGGTGGACGCGCTCCTCGCGGACATCGGCGATGAGCAGAACCTTCGGGAAAGCCTCTCCACGTTCTCCGCCCACCTGGCCAACCTCGCGCGCATCGTGGAGGAGGCCACACCCCACTCGCTCATCGTGCTCGACGAGATCGGAGTCGGGACCGATCCGAGCGAGGGTGCAGCGCTCGCCCAAGCGATCCTCGAGGCGCTCGCGGATGCGGGCGCGCGCGTCGTCGTCACCACGCACTTCAACTTGCTGAAGGAGATGGCGGCGGTGGATCCGCGCTTCGCCAACGCGTGTGTGGAGTTCGACCCCGACACGCTCGCGCCGACCTACCGTTTGCATCAGGGCCTGGCGGGCGTCTCTTCGGCGACGGCGGTCGCGGCTCGAATGGGCCTGCGGCCCGAGGTCCTCGAGCGCGCCAACGTGCTGCTCGAGCGCGACGACCGCCGGCTCGACCACACGCTCTCGGAACTCGCTTCGAACCGGGCGGCTCTCGAGCGCGAGCGCAGCGAGGCGCTGAGGCTGCGTGCAGAGTCGGAGGCCACCCGGGCCGAATACCGCGCGAAGCTCGCAAAGCTTGAGGCGCGCCGGGAAGAGCTGTTCCGCCGCATGCGCGAGGATCTCGATCAAGCCTTCCGCGGTGCGCACGCGGAGGTGGCTGCCGTGATCCGCGACCTCCAGCGTGGCGGCGGTGCCCGCGATGCCGCCCATGCCCGCGAAAGGCTCCAGTCCCTCGAAGCGGAGGCAGACGCCGCAGCGCAGGCGGCTCAGGCGGAGAGCCCGATGCCGGAGCCGCCGGCCTGCCCTGTGAACTGGCGCGAGGCCAAGCCCGGCGACGTGGTCCGCGTGCGCGGAGGAGGAGACGCGGTGCTGGTGGCCCTTCCCGACCGACGCGGCCGCGTGTCGGTCCAGGTGGGCGCAGCGCGGCTTGTTCTCCCGATGGACCGGCTCGCCGCACAGGACCGGCCCACCCCCGGAGACGCGAGGGAGGGCGCCGTCGACGCAAGGCGGGGACCGCCCAAAGTGGCGGTGGAGTTGGCGGAGGCCAGCCGGGCCGTCGCCGAGAAGGCGGCGCTCGGAGAAGCGCTCCCGACCTGCGACCTGCGCGGACTGCGGGTGGAGGAAGCGCTCGGGCGGCTCGTCGTGAGCCTCGACCGCGCCGCTCTCGCCGGGCAGCGGTCGCTCCTCGTGCTGCATGGTCTTGGCAGCGGCGCGTTGCGCGACGCCGTGCGCGCGCATCTCGCAAGCTCGCCCTATGTGGTTTCCTTCCTGCGCGGTGATCCCCAGCAAGGGGGCGACGGCGTCACGGTCGCTCGCCTCGAGGCGGCCGAACCCCGAGATCGGTGAGCACCGCTTGGGCGGCCCGCGCACCGGAAGCCAGCGCACCTTCCATGCAGGGTCCCACAAGGTAGTCGCCTGCGAAGTAGAGCCTTCGGCCATCGCGCCGTGCCTGCTCCTGGATAGTCTGGAAACGCCCGATCGCGCGAAACCGTCCGACATCGAAGCGCGGGTACGCGGATTCCCAGCGCGCAAGCTGCGTGAAAAGCGGCGTGTGGGCCAGCACTGGGACAATGCGCTCTCCGTGCACGAGGAGCTCCTTCTCCACCACCTCCGCAGGCGCAGCAAGGTGAGGCCGACTCCAAGCATCGCGGGCGATCAGCGTCACCACGGCGTGTCCGGCCGGAATGGCCTCCCCCCGGCTGCCCGTTTCGATGGCGACGTGGCTGAGCGGAAGCGCCTCCACCGGCGGGATTCGGATGCGGCGCGGCCCGAGACCGCGCTCGCAAGCGAGTCCGACGCTGAGGACGACAGAGGCCACCGCACGCGACTCGGCGAAGAAAGCCCGTTCCGCGTACGAGAGAAGAGGGTTCGCGATGCGCGCGGCCTCGGCCGGTGGCGTTGCACACACGACCGCGTCCGCCTCGAACGAAGCGGAGGAGGCGCCGGCAGCGACGATGCGCAGGCCTCCCGCGGCCGAGCGCTCGAGCGCGGCCGCATCGACGCCGAGCTGCAGGGTTCGGCCCTTGGCCATGGCCTCCACGAGCACCCCGACACCGGAGCGCAGCACGACTCGCCGTGCGCCATCGCCGAGTCCATGCCGCACCAGGAACAAGACACGGCTCGTTTCTCGGGCGTCGCCGAGCGTCACTTCCGCGAGCGTCGCCTCGATCCAGCGTTCGGCGAGCCGCCGGCCGAAGTAGAGGCGCCCAAACTCGAAAGCACTTCGGTCGTCGATCCCCGCCGCCCGCTCGGGCGCCTGCGTGTCGAGCACGCGCGCGTATCGGGCGAGCAGGCGCTGGATCCGGGGAAGCCGAAGCCCTCCCAGACCCGCTCCGGGCAGGCGAGCGATTCCGCGCAGCCGTGTCGGATGGATCGCGCTCACCCGATCGCGCAGCAGCTGTCCTTCCGAGCCCGCCGGAAGGGGGTCGATCTCGAGGCCAAGACCGAGAGAAGCCACCCGCTCGAGGAGCCTTTGGTCGCCAGACCGGAAGGCGTGGGCGCCGGGTGTAAAGCGAAAGCCATGGAGGAGGCTCCCCGCCGCCCGTCCGCCGGGATGCGGCTCCCGCTCGATCAAAATGACGCCGATCCCCGCGCGCTCGAGGCGCAGCGCCGCCTCGAGGCCCGCGAGGCCCGCCCCGATCACCACGACCCGCAGCGGCCGCACGCAGACCTCCCTGGCAAGGACCGTAGCGAAGGAGACAGGCTGGCCCGTGAACCTTTCCGTCGCCTCGTGCGTATCACCGAGCACAAGGGCGCTTTCTCCGCGGGGTTCGCGGAGCGGAATGCCCCAGGACTGCGTGGTGGGCGGTGCCGGGATGGCAAGGGTTACGCTCTGCGACGATGCGGCCCACGGGGATGCGCAAACCGATCCGGCCCTCGACGACCGAGTCGGATGAGAGCCTGATGGTCCTCATGCAGCGCGGCGAAGCGACCGCGTTCGAACTCTTGCTGCAGCGCTACCGACAGCGGCTCTTCGGGTTTCTCTCGCGCCGGGCCTCGCCGCAGCGCGCGGAAGACCTGTTTCAAGAGACCTGGCTGCGCGTCGTGCGCGCACGGGAGAGCTTCGATCCGGCCCGGCGCTTTTCGACGTGGCTTTTCCAGATCGCAAACAACCTTTGCCGTGACAGCGCCCGTCGGAGCGCGCTCGAAGCCCGCGAGCAGGCGCAGCTGCAATCCCTCCCCGCAGCCGAGGCTAGGGCCGGCGCCGCCACGCTCGACGCCAAGCTCGATGCGCAGCAGCGACTCGCAGGGCTGCCCGAGCGTCTGCGCGAGGTTCTCGTGCTGCGATACTTCGAGGATCTCGGCGAACGCGAGATCGCGGAGATCGTGGGCGTGCCGCCGGGCACGGTGAAGAGCCGTCTTCATGCGGCGGTCCGCGCGCTGCGCGGAGAAACTGAGGAGCACGATGTCATCTACTGACGCGTGCCGAACGGCCCGTGCTGCGCTCGAGGAGGCCTTTCTTGAGCGGCGCACCCCGGGCTCCGAGATCCGCGCCCACCTCGACTCCTGCGTCGCCTGTCGCGAAGTCGAGACCGAGCTTCGCGCCGTCGCCGAGGCCCTCCGCGCCCTGCCTGCGGGGGCGCCGCCCGAGCCCCTCATCGCTCGCACGCTGCTGCGCGGACGCGCGGAGCTTTCCTCGCAGAGCCCTGCCCTGGCACGCGCAGGGCCGCTCGGGCCCAGGCTTCCTCGCGGCTTTGCCGGTGAATTTCTGCGGCTGTTCGGGGTCGCAACCGCCGCCCTTCCCCTCGTGCTCGTGTGGAATACGCTCGTGCTCCGCCTCGGCGGCCGACTGCTCGCAGGCTTTGTGCCGGAGCCGGTCCTGAGCGTCCTTGCGGGCGCCTATCTCGCGAGTGTCGCCGGCTGGATGGCGTTCGTTTACGGTTCAATCCCCTTCGTCGCGCACCGCCGGGTGCAGCGAGCGACTTCGGAGGTGACGGGATGACGGACATGAAGACTTGCCCCTACTGCGCAGAAGAGATTCGGAGTGAAGCGGTCAAGTGCCGGTTCTGCGGCTCGCGGCTGGACGGCAACGTGCTGGCGATGGAGTGGACCCGGCGCGAGGAGGGAAAGATGATCGCCGGGGTATGCGCCGGCCTCGCCGATCAATTCGACATTTCCGTCACCCTCGTGCGTCTGGCCTTTGTCTTGGCATGCGTCGTTGGCGGGGGTGTCGNNGTCTTGGCTTGCGTCGTCGGTGGGGGCGTGGGCTTCCTGGTCTATGTGATCCTCTGGATCATTATGCCGATGCAGCGGAGTCCGCGCGGGCGAGACTTTGCCGCTGACTCCCGAAGCGGCGCCGCGCCCCTCGATCCGCCTCGCTTGAGCTAGCCCCCTCCGGCCGCGTCAGCCGCGCGCAAGCCGCGCCTTGAGATTCGCCACCACGTCGTGCAGCGTCTCAAAGCGCTCGAACGGCACACGGCGCTCGGCGAGCGCTTCGGCAAGCGTGCCCTTGGCAAACACGATGTCTGCGGCGAGGGCCCCGCACAGGTCCGAAACGCGACCGTTTCCGATGTGCACGATGCGGCTCCCGGGATGCCCGGCGCGGTACGCGTCGATCCGCGCGCGTTTGCAGTTGCCGGTGCCACAGGCGCAGTTCGGGTTGCGCAAGGTGGCCTCGATCCGCCAGGTGTCGTGCTCGAAGCGCAGCCGGTTCGCATCGTATGCGAAGCGCACCCCGCGCATCTCCTGCAGTCGATCGAGGTTGTAGTCGAATCCGTCGGAGAGGATTCGAAAGGGCAGACCGTTCGCCTCGCAGAAAGCCAAGAGCGACTTCGCACCGGGATCGAGCTCGATGGTTTCGAGAAAGGCGTCGGTCGCCGCTTTGGACACGGGAAGGCGATCGAGAATCTCGAGATTGTATTCCCACGCCGTGATCTCCCCTCGCGCGAGACGCGCGAGCTGCGCGGGCCGACGTTCGGCCGCATGGCGCTTGGCCAGCGTCGAACCCACGTCCTGCACGGCGAACGTTCCGTCAAAATCGCAGAACACCGCGAGTGCCGGCGCTGAGGGGAGTCGCACCACCACGCTCTCGTGCGGCCCGAGCGTCGCCTCAAGCGTGGCTTGCGGCCCGAGCGACACCTCGGCGGCGCCAAGAACGCGGACCCGCGGCTCCGGACACACGGCAAAACCGAGCGCGCCGAGCTGGACGCTGCGCACGCGCGGCTCGTCCTCGCCGTTCACGAGGGCGATCAGGACGTCTGTGCCGCAGCGCGCCGCCGCGGCGGAGGCGAGCCCTGTCCCGAGCGGATCGAGAACCCGCGTGATCCCGGCATCGACTTCACGCGAGAGTGCGAGCGTGTCGCGGACCAAGGCGCGCGCCCTGGCATGAAGCGTCGGCACATCGTCAGAGAAGATCACCATCCCGCCCGTCATCGCGATCGCTGCCGCGAGGGTCTGCGACTCGGCACGAGTGAGCCTCGTGTCGGTCTCCCGAACCATCAGGCAATCGGGATCATTCAGCCAGAGCCGCCGATGCATGAAGGCACGCGCGAGGGTGTTCCGCACGCCGTTGCGCGTGGAGGGGTGCGTGCCCGCAAGTCCGGGCAGCGTGCCTTGGGGATCGACGTGCCAGGCAGGCGCCACGTCGGGGCCGATCCGCATCCCATCCACCATCCCCACGGCGGGCCCGAGCGGGCAGCCGCAGCCGAGAAGGAACACCTCGCTGCCGCAGCCCTTCCGCACGGCGGAAAGGCCGCGCCGCAACCGCTGCGCCCGGGTGAGGCCCACGTCGCAGGCGTCGGCTTGCATGGCCTGCGTATACAGGAAGTCCAGCTTTTGATAGGTCCAGCCCATCTCTACGAGCGCGCGGAAGGTGTCCTCGAGATGCTTCAGCACCTCCGGCCGGCTCGCGTCGAGTACGTAGATCCAGCCCTGCTTCGTCCACATCGCGTGGTGGAGCCCACGAAAGATTTCGCTGCCCCGCCGGAGCAGCCAATCGCGGTGGGATTCGAACAGGTGGCTGTCCGGGGCTACGCAGAACGGCGCCGTCCACAGCCCGGGCCGAAAGCCCGCGTCTTTGATCTCGGCGGCGAGCGGTGCGATCCCGCGCGGGAACTTCGGGTTCGTCTCGAGCCAATCCCCGATGGCACGCTGGTAGCCATCGTCGAGCTGGAAGACCTCGATCGGAAGTTCGGCACGCGAGCGCGCGAGCGCGTCAAGATTGCGCCGCAGGTCCTCCTCGCTCACGCCGTGGAAGAAGTGGTACCAGCTGCACCAGCCGGATTGGAAAGGTGCGCGGGTGCGGGAGCCCGCCGCGCGACCGTAGGCCTCGGCGTATTCCTCGAGGAGCCGGCTCGCATCGTCGCCGAGGGCCAGGCGCACGGCCTCTGTCCGCCGCGCCTCACCGGGTTGCAGCGGCACTTCGAGGCGCAGCTCCACTTCGAGCGCCACCTCGCGAAAACCAGCGGCGTCCGGAGGGCCCGGCCTCGCATAGACGATGCCCAGCGTCTCCCCGCATTCATACACGCCTGCGAGGCAGGCGACTCCGGCGGACGACGCACCGAGCACGCTCACGAGCTCGGAGGCATGCCACCCGGCACGGTCGCGCGGAGGCTCTCCGAGCGCGTGGAACATGCCGCCGAGCCACGGCCCGCAGGGGAGCGGGGGCTCTCCGAGCTCGTCGAGGTCCCGAGCCTCGGTGACCGACCACGACTGCCAACCGTGACGCAGCCAGCGGAAGGATCGGGCGCCGTGGCCCGTCCAGCGGAAACCCAGCACCAGCGCGTCGAAATGGACGGGACGCGCGCAAGTGTTGCGCACCCTCGCGTCGAGCAAGACCGCGCCGTCTGCATCTTTCCATGCGAGATCGATTTCGATCGAACCCACGCGCTGACGCCCGGCGCTTGGCAAGGCGTCACCCGCGCGCAGGATCGAGGCGCCCCCGTCCGGAGCCTCCTGCTCGTCGATGACGCGCACGCCGATCCGCACCGGCTCGAGTCGGCCCGCGCCGGGACGCTCCAGCAGCACCAGAGGACGGGACATGGGGGGCGCAGTATAACCGTGGGGTGGAGGAGGACCTATCCCGAGGCGGGCTCGCGGGGCGCCTTGCCACCGGGCCGCCGGTTCTTTTGGATGGTGCGACGGGGACCGAGATCGAGCGGCGCAGCGCCTTTCCCGCCGCCGCCGCGCTTCCGCTGTGGTCGACGCATGCTCTGCTGCGGGACACGGCGCTGCTTTTTGAGATTCACCGCGACTACGTGCGGGCGGGCGCGGAGGTCCTCACCGCCAATACGTTCCGCACGCAGCGCCGCACGCTCTCCCGCGCGGGGCTCGGCGAACGCGGCGAAGAGCTGACGGCGCGGGCCGTCGCCATCGCGCGTGCGGCCGCGGACGAAGCCGCCCTCCCCGGGCGAACCGTTCTCGTGGCCGGCTCCCAACCGACACTCGAGGACTGCTATCACCCCGAGCGCGTACCCGATGAGGCTGCGCTCGCACGGGAGCACGCCGAGCACGCGCGCGCGCTCGTGCGGGCGGGCGTCGATTTCATCCTGGTCGAGACGATCAATACCGGGCGAGAGGCCTTGGCGGCGCTGCGCGCCGCACGCGAGGCCGGCGCAGCGGCCTGTGTGAGCTTCGTGTGCGCCCAGGGTGGGCGCCTGCTCTCGGGCGAGCCGCTCGCGGAGGCCGTCGCCGCCTGCGTCGAGCTCGGCCCGCTCGCCGTCCTTGTGAACTGCTTGCCGCCGGGCTGGGTGGATGCGTGTCTGCCCGCGCTCCGAAGTTCTGGTCTACCTTTCGGAGTGTATCCCAATCTGGAAGCACCCGGNNACCGAAGCTCCGGTCTACCTTTTGGAGTGTATCCCAATCTGGGAGCCCTCGACCCCGCGAGCGGTCTGCGGCGCAGCGATGCGTTCGGCCCGGACGAGTTCGCGCTGCTTGCGGAGTCTTGGGTCGCCGCCGGAGCCAGGCTCGTCGGTGGCTGTTGCGGGACGACACCCGACCACATCGCCGCCATCGCCCGCCGTCTCCGCGCCTAGGCGCCGCGCGCGCCCCGAGGGTCGCAGGCGGCGGACACAATTTGTGTCACCCCTGCGGCTTGGCTGCGCGGTGCCTGCATCGGCACGGCAGCGGCAAAAGCACAGGGAGAGGCGGGCCCCACCGCGTGACTCGGGTGCGTCGAACCGCCCCCCGCCCGGGTGGCACGACGATTGCTCTATGGAAGGGGCAGAGGGAGCCATCGAACATCACGCCCGGGCCGGGTACCCCTCCCCTCGCACGCTGTGCGAGGACTCGGCCCGGGCGTCTCCTTTTTGCGGTCCCTGGCTGCCCGCCCCCCTCCGCCCGCGCCGCTAAGATCCGCGCCCGATGCCTGCGCTGCGCTCCGCTGGTCTGCCTCCTCTTCTGCCGCAGCCGCGGCGTGCCCAGCCCCTGCCGGGAGGCTTCCGGCTCTCGGCGCGCGTGCCGATCGTCCTCGCGGAAGGGAGCGACGAGAGCGATTTCGCATCGGCCCTCGCCCTGCGCGATGCGCTNNCGCAGGGGCGACCTCGGCCCCCGGATCGAGCTCGCGCGGGAGGGAGCGGCGGGCGACGCCTACCGCCTCGTGGTTCGGGAGGATGTGGTTCGTGCTTCCGCGGCCGGGCCCGCAGGCCTTCGATACGCCGTGGAGACGCTGCGGCAGTTGGCTTCGCGCGGGGCACGCATCCCGGGCTGCGAGATCGAGGACGCTCCGGACTTCCCCTACCGCGGGGTGATGCTCGATGTCTCGCGCGGCAAGGTCCCGACCATCGCCACGCTGCGGGGCCTCGTGGACCTGTGCGTGCGACTCAAACTCAACGTGCTCATGCTCTATACAGAGCATACCTTCCGCTTCCGCCGCCACCCCGAGATCGGCGCGGATGCCTCCCCGCTCGACGCGATGCAGATGCGGGAGCTCGATGGCTACGCGGCGGAGCGGCACGTGGAGCTCATCCCGACGCTCCAGTCGCTGGGCCACATGCAGCACGTGCTCGCGCTGCCCCGCTACGCGCATCTTGCGGAAACCGAACGCCGCTGGACCCTGGCGGCCGCGGAGCCCGGAACCTACGAGCTCCTGCGCGACCTGTACGACGAATACCTGCCGAACTTCCGCTCGAAGCTCTTCAACGCAAATTGCGACGAGCCTTGGGACCTCGCCCTGGGCAAATCCGCGGAGCGCGCCCTCGAGGTGGGCAGGGCCGGCGTGTACCTCGATCACGTGCGCCGCGTGCGCGACCTTGCGGCCTCTCACGGCAAACGCACCATGATCTGGGGCGACGTCGTGCATGCACACCCCGAACGCATCCCCGAGATCGATCGCGACCTGCTGCTGCTCGACTGGTGGTACGAGGCCGCGCACGACTACGACCGGGTCCGCGCGTTCGCCGAGAGCGGCATCGAGTTCTGGGTTTGCCCCGGAACGTCGAGCTGGAACTGCCTGTTTCCGCGCGTCGGGAACAGCCTCGAGAACATCGCGCGCTACGCCGAGGCGGGACGGCGCCATGGCGCCCGGGGGCTTGTGGTGACCGACTGGGGCGACTTCGGGCACTACAACCTGCAGGGCTTCTCCTGGTTTGGCTATGCCTTCGCAGCCCAGCAGGCGTGGTCGGGCGGCTGTCCCGCCGGGCTCTTGGATCGCGCCTTCTCCCGGGTCTTGTTCGGCGACGAAAGTGGCGAGACCGCACGGCTTTACCGCGAACTCGGGGCGCTGCACGATGCGGGCTTCCCGCTCTTCAACGCATCGCCTCTGCAGGCGCTCTACTTCGACGATCTCGGACCCATGCACTTCAGCGCACGCGCCAGACGGTCGGCGCTCCGTCGCACGCTCTCCGGCCTCAGCCGGGCCAGGGCGCGCCTTGCCGCGGCAGAGCACCGCTTCAGACGGGAGGCGCTGACGCACGAAGAGCTCCTGCTCGCCGCAGACACCTCCCTGCTCGCCGCCCGCAAGGGTCTTGCGGCCCTCGAGCTCCTCGCATGGCGGCGCCGCCCGGCGAGCTTGCCGCCTGCGAAGCGACGCGCGCTCGCAGCGCGTTTGGAGCGTCTCTCGGTCGAGCAGGCGGCCCTGGGTCGCCGCCTGCGGCGCCTGTGGCTTCGGCGCAGCGCGCCTTCGAATTTCGAAATCACCGGGCGGCGCCTTCAGAAGTCCATCGCCAGCCTGCGCCGCGAAGCGCGGTCGTTGCGCCTTGGAAAGCCCTCCGCCGCGCCCGCGGCACCTGCACCCTAGCCCGCCGCAAGAACCTTGCGCGCGATGCCCGCGAGATAGAGCGATCCCGTGGCGCACAGGAGCTCGTCCTCGGACAGGCCTTCCCGCGCCGCGCGAAGGGCCATGAAGGGATTGGGCACGGCGTGCACCGCCGCACGCGAACCCGCAGCGCGGATCGCGGCCGCCACCTGCGCGGGATCCAGCGAACGCAAGGAATCGGCCCGCGTGACGAAGATCTCGTCGAAGCAAGGCAGCACGGCGGCGAGGATGCCGGAGAGGTTCTTTCCGCTCGAGACGGAGAGCACAAGTCGGCCGCGGCGCCGCGCAAGACTTCCGAGGGCGCAGGCCAAGGCGCGAGCCGATTCGGCGGTGTGGGCTCCGTCGACCACAAGCCACGGTCGGCGTCCCAGGAGCTCGACCCTTCCCGGAAGCCGCGCTGCGGCGAGTCCCTGCTGCGCCGCTTTGGCCAGCGTTTCGTGCGACCCAAGGGCGCGACGTACGCAGGCCCACGCGAGAGCGGCGTTCGCGGCCTGGTGAACGCCAAGCGTGGAAAGCTTGGCCTCGAGCTCGAGGCCCCCGTCCCGCAGGCGCACCCCGACACCCGATGCGTCACTCGATGTGACCTGCGTGGAGAGATCCTGGCCGAGCCGGCTCAGGGGTACGCCAAGCTCTTGCGCCCGCGCTTCCACGACCGCACGCGCTTCGCCAGGAAGGGCTCCAATCACCGCGGGCCGCCCGCGCTTTAGGATGCCCGCCTTCTCGCCAGCGATGGCCGCAAGGGTGGTGCCGAGGCGGTCGGTGTGCTCGAGCTCGATGGTCGTAATGCATGCCACGGCGGGATCGACGACGTTGGTCGAGTCCAAACGACCTCCCATGCCGACCTCGACCACCGCGCAGTCGATCGCGGCGTCGCGAAAGAGGAGAAAGGCCGCAGCCGTGATCACGTCGAAGAAGGTCGGCGCTCGCCCCGAGGCCTCCTTGGCGAGGCCTTCGGCGTGGGGACGGAGCGAGTCCAGGGCGCAGGCCAAGGCCTCGCCAGGGACTTCTTCCCCGGCGATGCGGAAACGCTCCGTCCAGCGCTCGAGATGGGGGGAGGTAAAGGTCCCCACGCGCTGGCCCGCGGCGCGCAGGATCGCCTCGGCGAAAAGCGCGGTCGAACCCTTGCCCTTCGAGCCCGCGACGTGAATCACGCGCAGACCGCGCTGCGGCTCGCCCACGCGCGCCAGCAGCTCCCGGATGGGTCCGAGGCCCAAGCGGCTGTAGGGAAGCTCGGGACGGCGTTCGACGTTGATCAGGCCCTCGAGCCAAGCGGCCGCCGACTCGAGCGCAGACGCGGAGGAGCTCGGGCGTTGGTTGTCGGGGCTCACGCGCGGACCGCGGCCCGGCCTCCCGGGCTGGGAGGCCGCGCGGCCGCAGTCACTGAACCATGTAGCGCTTCCACTGGCGGTACTCCTTCACAGCACCGCTCGTGGACTCGACGGCCGGGAAGAAGAATTTCACGGCATGGCCGCAGATCCGACAGATCTTGTAACAGAACTTGAACCCGTCGACCTCCTGGATCTTCCCGACCATGAAGCGGTTCTCTTCACCGCAGCAGCTCGATGGGTTCGGTGGAGACACGATCCGCTTCGGGTACTCGTTCTTCGGCGACTCCTTCGTCGAGTACCGGATGATGTTCCGAGTCGGTCGATTCACCTTGGTGTCGGTGCTCTGCTTCCGGATATTGCTTCCGATGCGTCTCAACTGGTCGTCCTCGCCCATGCGTCTCCTGCGCGTTGCCCAACCCCGCGGTCGAGCTTCAGCAGGAGAGGAGAAAAGTCTTGGTAGGGAGCCACGCACGGCGGCCCGTCCGCGAACCAGAACTCGCCGTCCGTCCCGTCTGCGCCGAGGCGCACGAGCGCAGAGCTGCGCGTTCCGTAGCTGCCCGCATGGATGCAGGCATCCTCGCGCGGCGACGCTCCGCCCTCGTGCCCGCGGCAGAGTGCAGCGAGCGCCTGGAGCACCTGGTCCGCGGGCTGCGCCGCAGCGCTCTCGGCGCGGGCCAGGAGCCGCCCGATCTTCGGGACCTCGCGCGCGTCGGGGTCGGCATTGCCGATCACATGGGCGCCAGGGCCGAGCTCTCGCACCCGGGGCCTCTCGTCGTAGACCACGGCAAAGGCACGCTCGCGATCTGCGAGCAGCAGATTGAACGGGTTGTACGTCCNNACCACCTGGCCCCGGGAGCGGCGGCTCGGATCCGGCTGGGCGTCCCGCCGGTTCGTGAGGCCCACGAAGAGCCCGGCGGCATTCACGCCAAGCCAGGTTCCGCCGGCACGGCAGTCGCGGGGAGCCACGAACTGTCCGCTGCCGCTCTCGCGCACAGAGGGCGGCTCTGCCGGTCGCTCAAGGAACTCGTCGCGGTTCGCCGCGACGACCACCGGAGATCCCGGGACGCAGCGGTGCAGCACGATCAGCGTGCACATAGACAAAGCCCGCTTCGCTCTCGTCCGCCTCGGTCTTGTCCGGCGAAGCGGCCATGGCCCGCCGCGCGGTCATGATGGGAGAGCAGGTTCATCTGCGGACTCAAGAAGTTACCATCCGCCGCCGCGGATGCAACCACCCACGACCCGAACTTGGGGCCTTCGCCCCTCGCCCCCTACCCAGGCTCCGAGGCCACAAGGCGCAGGGGCGGCTCTCCGACCTCTGCGGCCGGGCTCGGGCCTTCGGCACCCCGCCAGCCCCGGGCCGCGCGCACCCGCTCCGCCTTGCGGCGCGCCGCACTGCGGTTCATCTCGAGCCCATAACGCGACAGGACAGCCCGTAGCTGGTCAAAGTTCTGCTCGATCGTCAGGCGCACGGACTCGAATCCATGCTCGAGCGCCTCTGCGCGTTTCCAGAAGGCCAGCGGGTTCACGGCAAAGAAGCTCGCGTCCGTCTCCCGGGGTTCGAGCAGGATGATGTCGCCTTGGAAGCGATCGTCGGCGAGGTAGCGCTGGATGCCGAGCTTGAGCCGCGAGTGCAGGAGCGTGCGGAAAACCTGATTGAGGACGACTTTGAGACCGCGGTCCGAGAGGTAGCGTCCATTGGCGAAGTAGTTCGAGTTCTTCTCTTCCGCGTCAATCCGATTGAGAAACGGGCGGAAGGGGTTGTAACAGATGATGAGGTCCGCGCCCTTCTCGATCGCGATGTCGATGTTGGCGGTGTGGCGCACACCGCCGTCCACGTAGTCCACGCCGTTGATCCGCGCGGGGCGGTAGAAGAGCGGAAGCGCGGTAGACGCCTGCACGGCCTGGGAGATCGTGACCTCGCAGGTCTCGTCCGCTCCAAAGACGGCGCGCTCTGCGGTGTCCAGGTCGCAGGCGGAGATGTACAGCCGCCGGCGCCGCTTGCGTTCAAAGGCGCGGAAATCGTTCGGCATCCCGATGCGGTCGAGATTGAGCCGCAGCCAGCGCTCAAGGCTCGCGTTGTCGAAAAAGCCGGACGGGATGTGGTTCGTGAGGGCCGGGAACTCGCGCTTGGGTGAGACGTGCTCGATGAGCCGCAGCGTCACCGTCTCAAACCGCGTGTAGCTTGGCTCCTGCAAAAACGCCCCGAGCTCCGTGCCCACGGCATCGGGAAGGCCGGGCAGTGCCCGCGCCAGGTCTGCGCCGACACTCGGCAGGTAGCTCAGCAGATCGTAGAGGAACTTCATCGGGCGGGCGGCGAACTCCCGCCAGTTGGGGTTGTAGAAGTCGAAGGGGCGCAGCTGCTCGAAGCGGGAGCTCGTCCCTTCGAGGACCTTTACCATCTCGTCGGGCGTAATCCCGGCCGCGAGAGGAACGGCGAGCAAGGAGCCCGCGGACAGCCCCACGTAGGTGTCAAAATCCACGATCTTGCGGCCCACCAGGAAATCGTCGAGGGCCTTGAGGCCTCCCACCTTGAAGGCCCCGCCGGAGACGGCTCCCCCGGCGAGCACGAGGGCGATCCGCGGATCCCGCTTGGGACGGCTGGCGTCGCTCTTTCGGATGAGTGTCAGGCCCACAGCGCGGAACCCCCGGCCCGGCGACAGCCTGCCTCAGCTGTCGGCTTGGGATGCCATGGATTCGGGGGATTGCAAGATCTAGGCCGCTGCAGCGCGTTAGACTGCGCAGCGACAGCGGCAGTACAGAGCGACGCCACAGGCACGCCGATCGTGTACGCGACGATAGAAGGGAAGTCAAGAGAACCTTGGCGCTTAACGATCTTCTGCGGGGAACTGCTAGAGGCTGGGAGGGGACGCCCTTGCGAAGTTTGGAATGCCGCGTCGCGTCGTCACTTTCGGCCACACGGCTCTCGCGTGGCAAGAACGGGCAGGCGGCTCCCAGGGCGCGAGGACGGGCGAAGGAGCTGTCGCGGATCGAGCGACCCGGACGTATCGAGATTGGTGTGAGGAAGCGGCCTTGTGATAAAAGGTTTGTTGTGAGTCACGAGTGGAGCCGACTCCCTGGGATGGTGCTCGTGTGCCTCGTTGTGTGGTTTGCGGCCAGCTGCGCCAGCCAGAACCCACCTGCGAGTCCGACTCCGGCACCCGCTCCTTCGCAGGCTCCGACGTCCACGGGCCCCCCGCCTTCTCCCCCGCCCGTGAATAGCGGTCCCGGCATTGGATCGCGCGTGCAAAGCGCCGTCGAAGGCGCTCTTTTGGGCGCCATGATCGGGGCCTACGGAGGACCGATTGGTGCCGCCGCGGGCGCGACGGCGATGCTGGTCTATTCGGCCGTCACTGGAAACGTCCCCTTCCAGGGACCCGGCCCGCGAAGCGGCCGCGGAGGGGGCGGCGGTGGCGGAGGTGGCGGAGGCGGCTACGGCCCGGCCTCGTCGGACGAAGCAGATCGCGAACAAAGCATGGACGAGCAGATCAACGGAGCGCTCGCCAAGCAGGACGAGCTTCAACAGCAGATCCAAGAGGAGCTCAAGCGCCAAGAGGAGCTGCTCAAAAAGGTGGATCAGGACCAGAAGGCCCAGCACGCCTCCACCACTCCGACAAGCGACCCGGCGAAGGCCCAGAAGGTGCTCGAGGAATCGGATCCGCGCATCGCACCCAGCGCGCCAAAGGATCGAGACATCCCGGCCGCCCTTTTCACGGAGACTCGCGTCACGATTCCGAAGGGCGCCTGGGGGGACAATCCCAAGCTCGAGGTGATCAAGAAGACCCTCGACGCCGATCGCGACGGCAAGCCCGAGGAGATCCGGTACTACGACGCTGCCACGGGCCAGCTCCTGCGCAAGGAAGAGGACCGCAACTACGACGGCACCATCGATGCTTGGACCACCTACCAAAACGGCGCGGTCGTGGCGCGTGAGCTCGACGAGAACGGAGACGGCAAGCCGGACGTGTGGGAGAAGTACGCGAACGGCCGCATGACCCGGCGCGAGGTCGATCGCAAGGGCGACGGCAAGGCGGACGCGTTCTATCTGTTCGAGGGCGACTCCCTGGTCGAGGAACGCCACGACACGCAGCACAGCGGCAAGATCGATCTTGTGATCTACTACCAGAACCGCAAGCGTGTGCGCTCCGAAGAGGACCAGAATCACGACGGGCGCATCGATACCTGGACCTACTATGCGGTGACCGATAGCGGCAACGAAGTGGTGACGCGAATCGAGCGGGACACGAAGGGCAAGGGCAAGCCCGACACCTTCGAGACCTTCGCCCAGCAGAACGGAAAGACCGTGATCGTGAAGCGCGAAGAAGACACGAACGGCGACGGCAAGATCGATATCACTTCCTACTACGAGAACGGCAAGCTCGTGCGGCGCGAGGTGGCCGACCCCGCGCTGACGCCGCTCTAGGCCACGTTCCTACGCCCTACTGCGCCGATGAGCCTTCGGGGCGGACCTCGAGTTCCTTGCGCTGCTTCTCGCTCTCTCGGAACTCCTCGATCCGCTTGCGCTCCAGCAGCAGCTGAAGCTCCTTGTTGCGGTCGCGGATCCGCTCGAGCTCGAGGGCGAGTTCCTTGTCGGAGAGCTCGGCGACCTTGAACGTGAGGTCGAGCTCGACGCTGCCCCGCGTGCCATCGGTGGCCAGGGCAGTGACGCGCACCCGATTCTTGCCCTCCTTCACCGGCACGAATCCGGCAAAGCTTCCGTCGGGCAAGAGCCGCACGTCCGTGGAGAAATCCCCGGTCGTGAGATTCGTTACGACCACGTCTTCGATGTTCGCGAACGACACGCCTTGCAAAATCGCGACGATGTCGCCCGGGTTCTTGACCGGCGTGTAGGTCCCGAGCGTGATGCGCGCCATCTCGGTCACGGTTCGCTGGTCACTCAGGGCCTCCGGGCCGAGGCCGTAGGTATTGATGGTGATGCCTGCCGTATGGGCGAGCCGCGTTGCGTTCAGCGCGGCGTCGATGTCGCCGGGATCCATCACGATGCCCTTGCCGATCGGAAAGGTGGGGATGCCGTCGGTCAGGAACAGCATGATCTTCTTGGCGTTCGGGCGGGGTGGGCTCTGGGAGCCTGTGAGCGCGGAGAGCTCGGTGATCGCAAGCCGGATGCCCGCCGCGAAATCTGTTGCGCCGTGCGGCCCTCGGGCGTAGACGCCCGCCAAGACGTTGTAGGCGCGGCCGAAGTCGTTCGTGAGCGGCAGCTCGAGCCAAGCGTCCTTCTGGCCGGGCCGCGCCTGCTCACCCGTCACCGGGTCCACATCGCCGGAGAAGGTGATGATGCCCACGCGCACGCGTTTTGGATCGAGACTCTGGATCAGCGAGCGGGCCGCGGTGACTTCTGCGGCGAAGATCGAGTCCCCCGGGTCCGTCGAACAGACGTCTTCGGGAAATGTGCCGGGCGGCACGAGCTCGGTGTGGGGGTTGAAGCCGACGACTCCGTTGCCGTTGACGTCCACGCCGCTCGCGCATTCGGTGGATTCGGAGACGTCGATCACGACCATCACGTCGAAATCGGCCGAGCCTTGGCCCTCGGCCTCCGCACTCCCACGAATCGGCGCGAGATGCACCTTGTTCTGCACGGGCTCCCCGGGACGGGGCGAGTCGATCCGGATGTGGACCGGACTTGTGCCGGCGGCGACCACCGGAGCGGCAGTCAGCGCAAGCCATGCAGCGGAAGTGGCCGCCAGCAGGAGCGCGAGGTGGGAGGGGCGGGGCATCGGCCTCATGCTACGCCGTTCTAGTCGCGGTTCGGGAGCGCTGCCCTGCAGCCCCGCGCTTGCGGCGGGACCGGGCCGCAGCTCGATCTCGATGCGGCGATTCATGCGACGCCCTTCCGGCGTGTCATTGGAAGCAACGGGGAACTGGGGACCGAAGCCCGCTGCGCTGATGTGACCGGGTTCGATGCCTTCGCCCACCAGGTACTTGCGAACAGCGTCGGCACGGTCCTCGGAGAGTGTCAGGTTGAACGACTCCGAGCCCTGGGCGTCGGTGTAGCCGCGGACCGCGAGTCGAATGTCGGGAGCGGAACGGGCGGCTTGCGCGAAGTCGCGAAGGCGCAGGGCACCCGAGGGTGCGAGCGTCGCCGTGCCCGACTCGAACAGCTCGTCCCCGGAAAAGAAGACGACAAGACGGTCACTTTCGCGTTGCACCTGCGCGCCGGGAATCGCCGCGATCTGCGTGGCCTGCGGCTCGAGGACCGAAGGCTCACTCTCCGCGGCCGCTGCGGGAGCTGTGGGGGCAACCGGGGCGGAGGTTTGAGTCTGGCACGCCAGCGCAATGGCGAGCGCGAGCGCGACCACGAAGGCCCGGTGGCACCCGATCTCCGGCGCCCTGCGTTGCGAGCGGCGAGCTTTCATGAAGCCGAGCCTCCGCCTCCTCTCCTTGCCTCTGGCTTGCGACGACTCTTGTAGCAGACCCCAATTGAGCCCGTTCGACGGTCAGGCCTGCCGGGATCCTCGTCGCAATTTCCGGGCTCCTTGGTGATGCAGCTCACGAGGCGATCTTCGCCCAGGCTCCTCGTGGGCTGACACTTTTGCCTGCCCGGAGCCACTCCCAAGGGTGAGGCCCCTCCCTGGCGGGGCTTTTCAAAGGTGGAAGGCAGGGTTCCGGCATGCCGGGCCCTGCCTTCAACCCGCTTTGCGCACCCCGCGCGCTCCGCCTGAAAAGACATGCCTTCCACGGCCCTGGCAGTCGCCCTGCCGGCCACCTGCCGAGCCCTGGGCCTCTCTTGCCATTGCCCAGGCGAGCAAAGACGCCGCACACGCTGGGGCGAAAGATCCCAGGCCTCGCAGGAGCGATGCGGGATCCTTCGGGCTGAGGCGAGGCGCGCTACGAGGTGAGCCGCCTGCGAGCCGTGCGCGCGGCGAGCGCGAGCAACAACGCGGAGAGAGCCACGATGTAGAGCACGTCCCACGCGAGGATCGGGGACAGCTCTCCGCGGAAGGCGGCGCGGGCGAGGCGAACGGGGTGCAAAAGGGGAAGCGCCTCTGCGAGCCAGAGCCACCCGCCCGGCAAGCGCTCCTTGAGGGGAAAGAAGACATCGCTGAACAGGAACAGCGGCGTCAAGAAGAGGGTGAAGTAGAAGTTGAAAAGGTCGATCGTCACGACCCGCAGCGAGAAGGCGATGCCGATGGCGGCGAACAGCAGCGCCGAAAGAGGCAGCAGCAGCAAAGCGGCCACCGAGCAGGGAAACGGCGCCAGCCCCAAGGCGGCGATCACCACGAAAAAGCACCCCCCATAGACGCACCCCCGTGTCACCGCCCACAGCACCTCCCCGAAGAGAAGATCCTCGGGTTGGATCGGCGTCGTCAGCATGGAGTCATAGGTCTTCTCATAGTTGAGACGCACAAACGTGTTGTAAGTGACTTCGAAGCTCGCGCCATTCATCGCTGCCACCGCGACCAAGCCCGGCGCCAGGAACTGCACGTACGACACGCCCGCCATCTGGGTCACATACGACCCGACTCCCACGCCGATCGAGAGCAGGTAGAGCAGCGGCTCAAAGAAGTTCGGCAGCAGATTGAGCTTCCAGGTGCGGCGGTACATGGCCGCGTTGCGCTCCCAGACTGCGAGCACGTGGGGCAAGGAGACCGTGCCGAACAGGATCATGGCTGAACCTGCTCCGAGGGCTCGGCCCAGAGGCTCGTTCCCGTGATCGCGAGAAAGACGTCTTCGAGGTTCGTGGGGCGCACCACGAGGGGACGGCGCTCGCCGCCGTCTCGCCGCCGGATGCGCTCGACATAGGGACGTACGTCCTCATCATACACAAACAGCCGTCGCCCTACCCGCTGGTGGCGGGGGCTGGCTTCCAATCCTGAGAACAGCGTGGCTTCGGCCGCCGCATCCAGCTCGACCTCCAACGCTTCGGCGGCGAGGTGGGCACGCACGAGGGCGGAAGGCGCTCCCTCCGCGCGCAGACGGCCGTGGGCCAGGATCGCGATCTGATCGCAGAGGCGCTCGGCCTCGTCCATGTAGTGGGTCGTGAGGAGCACGGTCGTGCCCTGCTCCCGCAAGTCGCGGATCCGTCCCCAGAGCGCCAGTCGGACCTGCGGATCGAGGCCCGTCGTCGGCTCGTCGAGGATCAGCAGCTCGGGCTGGTTCATCAGCGAGAGCGCGATGGCGAGCCGTCGCTGCATCCCCCCGGAAAGCGTACGCACGGGCATCCGCGCGTGAGAGCCGAGCTCGAAGAGCTCGATCAGCTCCGCCGCGCGGCGCCCGAGGACCGGCTCCCGGAGCAGGTGGTAACGGCCGAAGATGCGCAGATTCTCAAGCGGCGAGAGCGCCTCGAGGAGCACGTTCTCTTGGAGCGTGACACCGATCCGTGCGCGCACGCGGCGCGGATGCAGGGACACATCCAGGCCCAACACGCGCGCCGTGCCCGCGCTTGGCGTGGTCACGCCGTACAGCATGCGCAGCGCGGTCGTCTTGCCCGCGCCGTTCGGGCCCAGGAGCCCGAAGCAAAGACCCCGAGCGACCTCGAGGTTCAGGCCGTCGACGGCGAGGCGGTCGCCAAAGCGCTTGGTCACGGAACGCAGCTCAGCGACAGGGAAGGCCGGAGGGTCGAAACGAGTCTGCGGGGAGGCCACTTGAGAGGCAAGCCTAGCATGCGGATGCGCCGCGCCTCGTTCCGGCAAAGCAGGCATGGAAATCGGGTTCAAGCCTTCGGGGCGGCGGATCGATACGAGGCCGGGAGGGTTTTCCTGCGATGGATCCGAAGCGGGCCGAGCTTGTCCTCGAGCCCCTGCACGCAGTCGAGCTCACACACCTGCGCCGCCGCAACGCGGAGCTCGAGGTGCTCTACGGAACGATCCGCGACCTCACCTCGACCCTTTCCGTGCACGAGGTGCTGCAGCGCCTGCTCGACCGCACGCTCGAGCACTTGCATTCCGAGATCGGCTCGATCTTCTTGCTCGAGAGCAACGGACTGCTTCGGATGACGGTGTCCCAGGGTCTTCCCGCCGACGTGGTGAGAGATGCGACGGTGCCCATTGGTACCGGTGTGACAGGCCATGTCGCACAGAGCGGCCTTTCACTCTTGGTCCGGGACGTGGAGCTCGACCCCCGCTTCCGCCGCCGAAACCACGAGCGCTACTACACGCACACCCTGATCAGCGCCCCGCTCTTGCTGCAAGAGCGCGTGCGCGGGGTGATCAACGTGAACAACAAACGCAGCCGAGAACCCTTCCGCGCGGAGGATCTGCGGCTTCTCGAGGCGATCGCCGGCCATGCCGCGGTGGCTCTCGGCAACGCGCACCGCTACGAAGAGACGCTGCGGCGGGCCGAGCACGACGCGCTCACCGGTCTTGCCAACCATGGGCACTTCTGGTCGAGCCTCGAGCGAGAGGTCGATCGCGCCAACCGCTATGGCCGCTCCCTTGGCCTTGCGCTCCTCGACGTCGACCACTTCAAGGCCTTCAACGACCGATTCGGCCACCCGCGCGGTGACGAGGCGCTGGTCGCAGTGGCACGGGCCATTGCGAGCCGCTGTCGGGCGCACGATGTGGTTGCCCGCTACGGCGGGGAGGAGTTCGCGGTGATCCTGCCCGAGGCGAGCATCGAGGGTGCCTTCGCCTTCGGGGAAAAGATCCGGGAGTCCGTCCAGACGACCGGCTTTGGCCCCTCGGGGCGCGAAGAGCTCACGGTGAGCGTCGGCGTGGCCGTGCTTCCTGCCCATGCCCGCGGCGCCGCGGACCTCGTGAAGCGGGCGGACGGCGAGCTCTACCGGGCGAAGGGGATCGGCCGCAACCGGGTGTGTGCCCCGGGGGTCTAGCCGTCCGAAATCGAACAGCCTCCGCCTGATTTCCGTCACTTCGAGGGGGGGCCGCGCCCGGGAAGAGCCCGTGGGAGCGCGCAACATACCGATCTGCCAAGGGTTCTATCAGAGGGGAGCGTGAGGGAGGCCCTGGCACGGTTCATGCTGAACGCATCCGCGGGGAGGGAAAAGCCACATGAGCAGCATCCACCGGGAGGGGATCGCGCGCACGCCCCTGGCCTATGAGTCGACATTGCTTGAGCTCGTGTGCGTCGTGAACGAGTTCGCGAGCAGCGAAGCCGAGGTTGTGGCCACGGTGACCCACCTCGTCCGATCGGGTCGGGTGCGGCTGTGCGGGAACTTTCGGGGTTCGCTCCTCGAAGATGCCTGACCCCCGTCCTTGACCAGCCTCGGCCCCGTGTGGACCATTCCCCGCGGACGTTTTCGCGTTCGGGGGGGTGATCGCAAGTGTCCGAGCAGCAGAGTTTCGTCTTCCGCGGGCGATCCGCGGGCGGCGGTTCCGAACCCGTGGCCAGCGGCGAATCCAACAAGAGGCGGGCTTCGAAGACCTCCGGACGCCGTCCCGCAGCTCCGGCTCCCTCCATCCGCGCCGCGCGCCGCGGGGCCGCTCGGGCCACGGCCCAAGACCTCGCGAAGCAGCAGCGTGAGATCTCCGTCTCGGAGTTCTTCGCCAAGAACCGCCACCTCCTGGGATTCGACAACCCCTCCAAGGCGCTGCTCACCACCGTCAAGGAGGCGGTCGACAACGCCCTCGACGCCTGCGAGGAGGCCGGCCTC
>DOUU01000116.1:0-3381 GCA_003520425.1 Deltaproteobacteria bacterium | reverse complement strand
AAGGTTTTCGGCCGACTGCTCTACGGATCCAAGTTCCACCGGCTTCGCCAGAGCCGGGGCCAGCAGGGCATCGGGATCAGCGCAGCGGGGATGTATGGCCTGCTCACCACCGGCAAACCCGTGGTGATCACCACGCGGACCGATCCCAAGAAGCGGGCCCACCATCTCGAGCTCGTGATCGATACCCAGAAGAACGAACCGAAGGTAACGGGCGACGCGGAGGTCGACTGGGACAAGCCCCACGGCACCCGCGTCGAGATCGAGCTCGAGGCGGCCTACCGCGGCGGGCGCCAAGGCGTCGACGCCTACCTTGAGCAGGTCTCTCTCGCGAACCCTCACGCCGAGATCGTGTATGTGCGCCCGAAGGGTGCGGAGGGCGACGCCGAGCGCCGCTTCGCGCGGGTGACGGATGTGCTGCCGCCCGCGACCGCGGAGATTCAGCCGCATCCCTACGGCGTCGAGCTCGGCGTTCTCATGCAGATGTTCCGCGACACCAAGGCGCGCAATCTCAAGACGTGTCTCCAGAGCGATTTCTCGCGCGTCTCGCCGCGGATCGCGGAGGAGATCTGCGAGCGTGCGCGTGTCCCCGAAACCCGCCGTCCCGGGGAGATCGGCCGGGAGGAGGCGGAGCGGATCCACCAGGCAATTCAGGCCAGCAAAATCATGGCCCCGCCGACGGACTGCATCGCACCGATTGGCGAAGAGCTGATCGAGCGGGCCCTGCGCGCCGAGGTCAGGTCGGACTTCGTGGCCGCCGTGACGCGCAGGCCCGAGGTCTATCGCGGCAATCCCTTCCTGATCGAAGTCGGCCTGGCCTTCGGCGGAGATCTCCCCACCGAGGAGCCTGTCACGCTGTTTCGCTATGCGAACCGCGTACCCCTGCAGTACCAGCAGGGAGCGTGCGCCATCACCCGGGCTGTGATGGGCACCGACTGGAAGGCCTATCACCTTCAGCAGCCGAAGGGCGCTTTGCCGATCGGTCCGATGCTCCTCATGGTGCACATCGCGAGTGTGTGGGTGCCGTTCACCTCGGAGAGCAAGGAGGCGATTGCGCACTATCCGGAGATCATGAAGGAAATTCGCCTCGGCCTGCAGGAGTGCGGACGCAAGGTCTCGCACTTCATCAGCAAGCGGCGTCGCGAGGCGGACGAGGCCAAGAAGCGCGCCTATATCGACCAGTACATCCCTCAGGTGGCGATCGGACTCCAGCAGATTTTGGGCTTCGACGATACGGAGCGCACGCGGGTCGTGGACCGGCTCAAGGCTGTCCTTGAGCGCAGCCGGAGGATGTGATGGCCGCGCGGAAAACCCCGAAAACGAAGAGGGCCCAAGCGCCTGCGCGCGGCGAGGGATCGGCGAAGACGAGTGTGGTCGCGGCGCGCAACGCCGCCCAGGACAAGATGACGGTCGAGCTCATCCGAAACGCGGCCACCGAGGTGCACGGAGACATCCGGAAACAAAAAAAGCCCGACCTCGCCTTTCCCGTGCGCGCGCTCGGCAACGTCACGTACTCGGAGAAGCGCGGCTATTTCGAGATCGGTCGGCAGAAGAAGGTCCGCACGCTCACCGTCAACACCGTGAAGAGCTTCGCGCAGACGCTGCGTATGATGGGCCTGTCCAAGGAGCTGATCGAGACGAACGATTTCGCAACCAAGCGGGATGCCTACTACCAGAGCAAGAACTGGGAGGAGGCGCGCTTCGACGAGCAGACCGAGTCCGACACGGTGATGGACGACATCGAGGCGCTCTTCTCCGTGCGTGGGGTCTCTCGGGAGCAGCTGCGCTTCATCCCCGACGAGCATGGCGGCGCCGTGGCCGGCAACCTCATCGTGCTCGACCCCGACCGCGAGACCGGCGAGGTGGAGCGAATCGACTGCACGCGCTTCGGCTCCGGCGCCTATTCGATCCCCTCGACGGTCGAGCACCTGTCCTTCGAGACGAGCGCCAAGTTCATTCTCGCGATCGAGACCGGCGGCGTGTTCCAGCGCCTGCAGAGCCACAAGTTTTGGCAGACCGCCAACTGCATCCTGATCTCGATGGCCGGCGTTCCGACGCGAGCGACGCGACGCTTTATTCGCAAGCTCTCCGATGAATGCAAGCTGCCGGTCTATGCGTTCGTGGACTGCGATCCCTATGGGATCTCGAACATCTACCGCACGCTCAAGGTGGGATCGGGCAATGCCGCTCACCTCTCGCAGTTTTTCTGCGTGCCCCACGCGCGCTACCTCGGCGTCACGCCGCAGGACATCGTCGACTACCGGCTCCCGACGCACCCCCTCCAGGACGTCGACATCAAGCGCGCCAAGGACGCCCTCAAGAACGATCCCTTCTTCAAGACCCACAAGGAGTGGCAGAAGAGCATCGATCAGCTCATGAAGATGGGGGTGCGCGCCGAGCAGCAGGCGCTGGCAAAGTGGGGACTGAACTACGTGATCGACGAGTATTTGCCGCGAAAACTCGCCCACCCGGAGAAGTTCCTCCCGTGAGACACGCCACCTGCTGCCCCGCCGCGGCCACTCACAAGGGGATCCCGCTCGTCCGCGGGAAGGGGTGAGGGTGGGCAGGCTTTCGCGGTGCTTCGCCGGCGCGCTCTTCGTGCTCCTCGCCGCTCCCGCGGGTGCGAGCCCGGTGGTGGTGGATTTCTCCGGCCAGCTGACGAGCGTGAGCGATCCGCAGGGACTTCTACCGGCTGTCCTCACGCCAGGGGCCCTTCTCACGGGCACGCTCTCCTACGAGCCGGGCGCCCTCTGCCAGCCCGTCTTCCAGCAGCCCTCCGCCTGCGAGTACATCGTCTCTCCCTCGAGCCTCACACTCTGGCTCCACACGGCGCCGGTTGCGAGCGTAGAGGGTCGCGCCTACGTGTTCGTGGAAGACGGTCCGCTCGTCGACTCGTTCTCGGCCAGCGTCGGCGCATCGGCAACGCCTTCCAGCGGCTCGGCGCCTGCCTGGCTCAGTGCCGACTTCCAGCTCTCGGACCCGGGGGCGACAGCCCTTGCCGGGACGGCGCTTCCGGTGACGCTTGATCTCTCTGGCTTTTCACAACACACATTCGATGCGGGGGGTTGCTACGGAGGGGCCTGCACGGGCAATCCGCTCGACCAATTTCAGATCGCAGGCACGATCCTGTCGATGCAAACAGTCCCCGAGCCGGGCACCGGGATGCTTCTCGCATTTGGCGTTTTGACCCTCGGCCGGTGGGGAAAAGGCGGGCGACGCGGCTCGCGCCAANNGTGCCCGCTAGGACCCGCGCGGTCCCAAGGCGCCCGCCCCTCGGGTTCGCGGCCTCGACTTCGGGGGCGTCCCAGCGACGTGCTACCAATCCTCGTTCGGCAAACAAAAGGGGCTCTGGATGAAAGGCATCATTCTCGCGGGCGGCTCGGG